>JAIPJQ010000078.1 GCA_021734065.1 Fidelibacterota bacterium
GCGGCGGGATTCAAGCCGAACGAGACATTGGAAACACCCAGACTGGTGTGAACACCGGGCAACTCTTTTTTGATGAGGCGGATTCCGTTCAGGGTCTCCATGGCTGACTTGCGGAATTCAGCATCCCCCGATCCCAGCGTGAAGGTGAGGGTATCGAAAAACAAATCGGACGCCCGCATGCCCATCTGGTTAACGGCCAGATCATAAATCCGCCGTGCTACGGCTAATTTTTGCTCTGCAGTTTTGGCCATACCATCTTCATCAATGGTGAGGCAGACCAGTCCGGCACCAAATTCCTGACAGAGTTGGATGACCTCCCGGGCTTTGGCCTCGCCATCCTCCAGGTTAATGGAATTCACCACCGCCCGGCCGGTGATATTCTCCAGCGCCGTTCGGATGGCATTCACTTCGGTGGAATCAATCATGAGGGGGATGGTGCTGTGGGCATTGAGTCGGGAAACAAATTCCACCATATCGCGGGCTTCATCCCGCCCAACATACGCCACACACACATCCAGCATGTGAGCACCCTCGTTGATCTGTTCACGGGCGATGCTCAACAGACCGTCCCAGTCCTCCTGGAGTAAAAATTCCCTGAATTTCTTGGACCCATTGGCATTGGTGCGCTCACCGATGAGGAGCGGTTTGGGTTCCTGCTCAAAAGCGGATACGGAATAGAGCGAACTGGCGGCCGGTTCGAATTGGGGTTGGCGGGGACGGGGATTTTCACGACCAGCCTCTTCCACCACTTGTTTCAGATGCGTCGGCGTGGTTCCGCAGCAGCCACCCACGATATTCACATGCATATCGTCCACAAAATGTCCCAGGTCGTGAGCCAGTTCGTTGGGTGTGAGATCGTACACCATTTCACCATCAATATTTTGGGGTAAACCGGCATTCGGGATCACAGAGATGGCTTTGGGTGAATGGGACATCAGGGTGCGCACATGTTCACTCATGGCTTTGGGACCGGTGGCGCAATTGAGACCAATCACATCCACCGGAAAAGGTTCCAGTGCGGTTAAAGCACCCAGCATGTCGGTTCCCAGCAACATGGTCCCGGTGGTTTCCATCGTCACTGATGCCACCACGGGGATTCTGGTTTTCCGCCGCCGAAATTCCCCGAAAATTGCGTTCAGCGCTGCTTTGGCCTGGAGAATGTCCTGAACGGTTTCCACGATGAGCAGATCCACACCACCATCGATTAAACCACGCACCTGTTCGCTGTACGCATCCCTCAGATCGGCGTATGTGGCATGCTGTAATGTGGGCAGCTTGGTTCCCGGCCCCATGCTCCCGGCCACAAAGCGCGGCTGACCGGAGGTTGAAAAATCATTGGCAACCTGGCGGGCAAGTTTGGCAGCAGCCTGGTTGATCGCATAGACCTTGTCCGCAAGATCATAGTCTTCCAGAACAATCCGCGTCCCGCCAAAGGTGTCGGTCTCCACCACATCACATCCCACCTCCAGAAAAGAGGCGTGGATATCCGCGATGGCTTGCGGTTTGGAAAGGACCAACAGCTCGTTGCAGCCCTCTTTATCCCAAAAATCATCAGCGCTGAGATTCAACCGCTGAATGCTGGTCCCCATGGCCCCGTCGAAGACGATAATTTTTTCATTCAGCCTGTCCAGAAATCTATTTATCATAATTCAGGGTATCCCTTCTTGAGATTTGGAAGTTAGAACAACATTGATTTGTTTCAAGTTGTGAATTAACGCAGTCTGTCAATTGCGCTGATCCATGTTCTGACGGACCAGGGCAGCCATGTTGTGTTTTCCGTTTGTAGAACGCCGGGTATGATTACATTTGCGCCTGATGAGCAAATATTTAGCCATACTGTTTCTCAGCCTGCTGGTGGCGTGTAATCAAATGGATCCGGAATCCGAGGAGCCGGTGGATCAGCTCCCCAAAACACCCGATTCGGAGAGCTGGAATTCCGAAATCTACATCGACACCGATGGCCGCCGGGCTGTGGTGGCGCGTGCCGATTATCTGGCTCAATTCAACGAAAGCAATGAAATCGAGCTCATTGGTCATGTGAAATTGGACTTTTTCAACGAAGCCGGTGAGCATGTCTCCATTCTCCATGCCGATACGGGCCTGGTACACCAAAACCGGAAATGGCTGGAAGCGCGCCACAATGTGGTGGTGGTCTCCGATTCAGGAATTACCCTGCGTACGGATCAGCTGATGTGGCATGAGGCCAGGAACCGCATTCAAACCGATCGGCCCATTATGCTCACCACCGAATTGGACACGCTTTATGGTGTCGGTTTTGATTCGGACGCCAATCTGGAAAACTGGACCATCCGGAATCCCACCGGCGTAACACACCGGGAGTTCAGCTATGACTGAGCATGGTAACGGCAAGGTTTTCTCGGGACTTGAACTGGTGAAGCACTACGGAAAACGCACCGTGGTGGACAAGGTGTCCATCGAGGTCCACAAGGGTGAAGTAGTGGGGTTACTGGGTCCAAATGGCGCCGGTAAGACCACTACCTTTTATATGATGACCGGTATGATCCGTCCCTCCAGTGGGACGGTTTTTTTAAATGGCAAGGATGTGTCCCACGCTGCTATGTACGCCCGGGCACAAGCCGGAGTAGCCTATCTGCCCCAGGAAGCCAGTATTTTTCGAAAACTCACCGTGGAACAGAATATCCAGCTTATTCTGGAGACGTTGGATTTCACCAAAACCCAGCGCCAGGAACGATTGGAGTTTTTACTGAATGAGCTGTCCATTGCCCACCTTCGGAAGAACAAGGGCTATCAGCTCTCCGGTGGTGAACGCAGGCGCACGGAAATTTGTCGTGCGTTGGTGACGGAGCCGGATTTCATCCTGTTGGATGAGCCCTTTGCCGGCGTGGATCCCATCGCAGTGGAGGACATTCAAAGCATTGTCCTGAAACTGAAAGCGCGAAATATCGGTGTACTGATCACAGACCATAATGTACACGAGACGCTTTCCATTACAGACCGAGCCTATTTACTTTTTCAGGGAAAAATTTTATTATCCGGTACTGCCGAGTACCTGGCAAACGACGAAAAAGCAAAAACACTTTATCTGGGGAGCAATTTTCGACTGGATCGCTAATTATTCCAATGACATTGCAATAATCATATGGTTCAACTCTCACAACATCTGGAATTAAAACAAACGCTTACGCCGCAGCAGATTCTGCTGTCCACGCTGCTCCAACTCCCTACGCTCGCTCTGGAACAACGCATCAAACAGGAGTTGGAGATCAATCCGGTGCTGGAGATGCTTGACGATGTGGAAGATCAGGAGGAAGCGGAATTGGAAACAGACGCCGAAAAGGAGGAGAGTGAGAGCGAGGAAGACAGCAGCGCTGAGGAGACCGAAGAGATTGACTGGGATGAGTATTTCCAGAATGACGGCTATGAGGCCAAACAGGAAACAGATCATAGCCAGGAGGAAATCGAATTTCAAAATGCCTACAAACCCAGCCTGCCGGAGTCGCTGCTGGAACAGGGCTTGGAACTCAATCTATCCGAATCTGAATATCTGATTTTTGAAGAGCTGGTCTGGAGTATGGATGACCGGGGGTACCTGGTGGTGCCATTAGACTATGTGGCGGAAAAGACGGAACAGCCGCTGGGGGTAGTAGAGAATGTCCACCGCCAATTGATGCATCTGGAGCCGGTGGGTGTGGGCGCCCGCACACTCCAGGAATGTCTCCTGGTGCAGATCACCATGCGGCATCCCGATTCCATTGCCTACAAAATCATCCGGAACCATTTTGAAGATTTCGCCAATAAGCGTTACGAACGCATTATCAAAGCGTTGGATTTGACCCGGGATGAACTGATGGAAGCCGAAGAAATGATTGAGCATCTCAATCCCAAACCCGGCGAGGGCTATCTGGACACCCACACCAATTACATTACACCTGATTTTGTGGTCCGGGAGCAGGATGGCGATTTTCTGGTCACACTCAATGATACCTTCATCCCCGAATTGCGTCTCTCCAGTCGGTATATTGATCTGTTGAGTCAGCAGAAACAACTGGACTCGGAGGCGAAGACATTTTTAAAGAAAAAGGTGGAATCAGCCAAATGGTTTATCAATTCCATCCAGATGCGCCGGATTACCATGATGAAGGTGATGCACGCCATTATTGAATATCAGCACGACTTTTTCATGCACGGTAAAGGTCAACTGCGGCCCATGATCTTAAAGGACATCGCTGACCGTATCGGGATGGATATTTCCACCGTCAGCCGTGTCACTAATGGCAAATATGTGCAGTGCGACTGGGGAACTTTTGAACTACGCTATTTTTTCAGTGAGGGTATCGAAAGTGATGATGGGGAAAATATTTCCACCCGGCGCATCAAGGAACGGCTGCGGAAAATTATTGAAAATGAGGATAAGAAGCGCCCCATCAGTGATGAATTGTTATCAAAAATGCTCCAGAATGAGGGCTTTCCCGTGGCACGCCGGACCGTCGCTAAATATCGGGAACAGATGAAAATTCCGGTGGCCCGGTTGCGCCGCGAAGTTTAATTCTGTTTATAATTCCCCACCGAAGTGTACCGTTAATTACCACGCAAAGATTTGAAAAACCAACGATTTGATTCATATTAAACAGCTCGAGGGCTGTTGTCCTGTATTGCAGTAGAAAGGAATACCATGCAGCAGAAAAAGCGCACATACAAATTTTACGACAATCACAAATTCATCCATAGTCCGGACGGTCGTCTGGTTCGCATTCTCTCAGAATACACGGGTCCGCAGCAGCTCTTCAGACGTATGAAAGTGAAAGATACCATTGTCTTCTTTGGATCCGCTCGTCTGAAACCAGAAGCCGATGCGAAAAAGGCGCTGGCCGATGCCAAATCCCGGGGATTAGCCGCTGAGAAGATTGCTGAACTGGAACGGGATGTGCGCACCGCCCCCTATTATGAAAAGGCCCGGGAACTTAGCCGCCGGATGACCGAATGGTCTATCGGGTTAAAAAATGGCCAGCGGCGGTTTATTGTGGCCACCGGTGGTGGTCCGGGCATCATGGAAGCAGCCAATCGCGGCGCGTCCGAAGCCAACGGTGTGTCGGTAGGTCTGAATATTTCCCTCCCGTTTGAGCAGAGTGGGAATGACTACATCACGCCCGAACTGGAAATGGAGTTCCACTACTTTTTCATGCGCAAATACTGGTTCGTCTATTTCGCCAAAGCATTGGTGGCCTTCCCGGGTGGATTCGGAACCATGGACGAATTGTTTGAAACATTGACACTGATCCAAACCGGTAAAATTCACAAAGAGATGCCCATTATTCTGTTCGGGAAATCGTTTTGGGACGCGGTCGTGAATTTTGAGCAGTTGGTAGATTTTGGTGTCATCAGTGCATCGGATCTGGATCTGTTTCTGAAAACGGACAGTGTGGATGAAGCTTTTGAGTACCTGACAACGCATTTGAGCAAACATTGGTTATAGGAAAATGTCCCTATTCAGGAAATTAATCCCCCTGATGCTGGTGATGGTGATGCATGCTTTGCAGAGCTGCACACCGCCACCATCCATTCTCACCCTTAAAGACAGTGACCGGAATGTCTTTTATCCCCTCCTTCAGCGACAGGTGACTCACCATCATTTCACAAGCTATGATGGGACATCCCTGAGTTATACCTATCTCCCCAACGACACCGCTCGTTTTACTGTTGCTCTCATTCATGGAATTGCCGCTCACGGACTGCTCTATGTGCCCTTGGCGGACTCGCTGGTGGCTGCCGGTGGCGCTGTGTATCTGTTGGATATACGAGGACATGGCAGCTCCGCCGGAAAACCGGGTCATGTTCCGGACGACCAAACGCTGGCCAGAGATGCCCGGGCATTTTTCAAACACGTGCAATCGCAAAATCCCCGATTGCCTGTGGTGGTGGTCGGTCACAGCTTGGGAACCTTCATCTGGCAAGCCGCCATTGCCAAATTTGATGAGGTGACACCCACCGGTGCAATTTTATTGGCTGGCGGCATGAGTCCGGAGCGTATGTCCCGTGATCTCAGACAACTCACTGACCAGTTTGTTTATCTTCATAAAGGAAGTTTCTTGCTGTCACTGTTGGGATTTGATTCCCGGCCCATTGAGATTCTATTACCGGAGGATTCACTCCTGGCTGCCGGGCATTTCAACACCCGCTACACCATGCGATTTTTGATGGGACAAAATTTTACCACAGAAGAATATGAGCGCTGGTTGGAGCGAACACGGGAGTTTTCCCTCCTGATGGTTACCGGCAGTGAAGACGAAATTATGTCCGTATCGGCTCTGCGGAATGCCTGTGAAAACGCCCGCGGTACGGACAAGACCTTTAAAGAAATACCTGAATCAACACATATTTCTATTATTCATGAGTCCATTCCAGTGTTGAATAGCTGGTTGCGGTCTCGTTTTAATCGTAGGAAGGAGTAACCCCAATGCAATTACCAACCCGTGAGGATGCGTGGCAGCTGTTATGTGAATACACCAAAACCGATTCTCTGCGTCGTCACGCATTGGGCGTAGAGCAGGTCATGCGGAAAATGGCGGAGAAATATGGTGGTGATGTGGATGAGTGGGGACTTACCGGCTTGATGCACGATTTTGATTATGAAAAATATCCCACTGCTGAGGAACATCCCTACAAGGGGAACGAAATCCTCACTGAAAAGGGTTGGCCCGAGTCTATCCGCACGGCCATTATGGGACATGCCACCTATACCGGCGCACCGAGGGAATCGGACATGGCCAAAGCGCTGTTCGCTGTGGATGAATTGGTGGGATTTGTCTTCGCAGTAACCTATGTACGCCCCTCCAAATCAATTTTGGAAGTCACGCCCAAATCGGTAAAAAAGAAGCTGAAACAAAAATCCTTCGCTGCCAGCGTGAATCGGGATGATATCGTTCAGGGCATGGAGGAATTGGGGCTTGATCCCACCGAACATTTTCAATTTGTCATTGACGCTTTGAAAGAAAAGGCGGAAGAGTTGGGGTTACAGGGGGAAGTTATATAGGGACGAGGGACAGAAGATTGTGATGCGTGATCCGTTTTCGCCGATCAGCTACGGCGCCACAGGTGTGTGATGAGTGATGGGTGACGAGGAACCCAGGAACCGGGCACCAGGGACGGGAAGCAAGGCTGAGGTTGTGGTAAATCCCCTACTTCGACCATGCTCAGCACAAGTCCCTCGGAGGGGCAGACCGGCTTTAGCCGGGCAGGGGTGGGTAAAACAGGCTGTCCTTTGCAAACAGCTTCCGCATAGTGGTTCCAGGATTATAGTCGGGCGGATCCGCCCGTATGAAATATTCGACAAAGACTAAATTTCATGTGATTTGCCGCCAGGGCGTGGTTCGACAGGCTCACCACAGGTAGTTCGACAGGCTCACCACAGGTAGTTCGACAGGCTCACCACAGGTGGTTCGAGAAGCTCACCACAGGCCTGGCTTTCCAATATTTGAACATCATCCCGGACCGCTCGGCGAGCGATCCCTACCAATCGTTCCTAAAGGTGTTTTTTTAACCGCCGATAGAAACGGGTGATGAGTAATGAGTGACGCGTGATGAGTGATGAGTCCATCACTGTCATTCCGAATGGAGTCCGGCAACTGCCGGACGGAACTGAGGAATCTCGTCATCAAGGCACTTAACCCGCTCGTCTGGCTGAGGCATGGCGAAGCCATGATCGAAGCCGGAGAGATTAGATGCGTGATGAGTCCCCTCTTGAGACATGTACTGAGCGATGTCGAAGTAGGGGTGGCCGCAGGCCGGGACTCGCTACCACTTCTCCGGCCCACCCCTCCGTCGGAGGGGAATTATTACACAGTCAAACTACAGCGAGAAAACAATGCTGGTGTTTAATTATCATCCCGGACCGCTCGGCGAGCGTTCCCTACCATTTCAATCAAATCTATCCGTGTGAATCCGTTCCATCTGTAAGTATCCGTGTTCTATTCTGAATTCTGGTATCCCGGACCGCTCGGAGAGCGGTACCTACCATTTCAATCAAATCTACCCGTGTTAATCCGTTCCATCTGTGAGTATCATTGTTCTATTCTGAATTCTGGTATTCGGACCGCTCGGAGAGCGGTCCCTACCAATGACGTCCTCAGAGAAAGGATTTTAGGAATCTGATCTGGAAATATCCAGAAATCCAGGCGGATCCCTCATCACCCATCACCAATCACCAATAAAAAAGGCCGCCTTTTTCAAGACAGCCTTTTTTACTTTACACCACCGGAAACCCTTACAGGTCCGGTTTTGAGGGGGAGGGTAAGTCTTTAGTTGCTATTGGCAGGCACGCCCAGCACCTCGTCAATCGCCTGAACCAATGAATCTTTCGGCAGGGCTCCCACAGCCATCTGGGGTTTGCCCTCTTTCGGAACAAATAACAGGGATGGGATGCTGCGAATACCAAACATGGCAGCCAGCTGCTGTTCCGCTTCCGTGTCAATTTTATAAATGTTTACCTTGCCGGCATATTCCTGAGAGAGCTCTTCCAGAACCGGTGCCACGGCTTTACAAGGGCCACACCAGTCGGCGTAGAAATCTATCAAACAGGGAAGGTCCCCCTCAAATTTCCAATCCTGATTCTCTTCAAAATTGAATACCTTGTTTTTAAACGTATCCTGTGTCAAAAATTCGGTCACATTGCCTCCAAACTCATTTTATCACTTGCTTGTCAATTATTTGCGCATTCTTCCCGCTTTCAACCGCCATTTCGGCGTTGCGATAGTTAAGATGACCAATTTTTGTAAAGGTTACGAAATGACAAAATCAGTCTTGATTCAGGATGCCCTGCACCACCAGTTCGAATTCAGCAATGATCATGGCGGTGGCTCCCCAAACCTTGTGGGGCTTAAAGTTGAAGTAAGGCACGGTATAGCGTTTATCACGAAAATGGCGCATCTCGGTGGTGCGATTGGATTCGTCCATCAGATCCTGAACTGAGGCGGTGAAAATATCTGCCACTTCACCCGGTTGTGGTCGCCAGCGGGGTTCAGACTGCATGACTCCCACCACCGGATTCACCAGGTAGCCACTGACGGGAATTGGCAGCGGGGACAACTTACCCAACACCTCCACGCCGGGCCGCACCAAACCAACCTCCTCTTCCGCCTCACGTAATGCCGCACCCTCCACGGTCTCACCAGTTTCAATACGCCCGCCCGGCAGTGCGATCTGACCCGAATGGGCAAAGCCATCCACAACCCGCCGGATGAGGGGAAAATACCAGGTGTTTTCTTTGGGGAAGAGTGCAATCAATACCGCCGCCGGGGTAAGATTTTGATAATCCGGCTCAGTTTGTGAAATCACTTTCCTGCCCACCGGCATCATGGATTGTTGACCTTTAAACCCCGGAAGTTGATCTACTCCGAGGATTTTTCTCAGTTGAGGGATAAAGTCGGCAGGCAGTTGCTGGTTAGACATTTCGGCGGAAAATATAGGGCTGCTTAAATGGTTAACCAGTAGTGATGCGACCTAAAATCATTGCTAATCTGCTTCCCGGATCTGCCGATTCATTAATCCAGCAATACCACACAGGGCACCGCCAATTCCGATAATAAGGAAAATTGTTTGGGGAGCGATGCATTCTGCCAGGATGCCCGTTAAAGCCACCGAGAGCGAGGTCATGCCAATGACAGCCAGATTGATCATGGCGAAAATGCGCCCCTGCATGTAATTGGGGACGATGGCGTGAATGAGTGTGGTCCGGGTCACCTGGATAAAGGGAATTCCGATACTGTGGAGAAAAATAATCCCGATGGTGGCATGTAAGGGGTGAATGCCCAGTTTATCCACGAAAAGAATGGGAATAAAACTGAGTCCGTCATACAGCATACCCAGCATGAGCCACACCCCTTTCCGGTAGCGCCGCGCGAAGCGATACACCAAAAAGGTTCCCAGTAACATCCCGATACCATAGGTCCCTTCCACGAAGGCGAAATCGGCACCGGTTCCGTTCCAGACCGACTTGATCACCAGGGGAATACCAACCACAGCCGGTCCCATTATGAAAAAATTATTCAGTGCTGTAATGAGCACGATCCAGAGTACCCGCCGATCCTCGACCCACACATAATGGATGCCCTTTTTCAACTCCTGCCAATTCCGGGAACCCACTTCAAATTCCGCCTCACGTTCCCCCACCAGCGCAGTTCTGGGAATCACCATCAACCAGATCATCACCAGCGAGACGGCGAAGGTCATGGCATCCACATAAAACAGA
>JAIPJQ010000161.1 GCA_021734065.1 Fidelibacterota bacterium
TGACAAGGGAAACCCTTCCGTCTATATTGGCGCGCTTTGACATGAAGGTATTACTACACAATCTGCCACAAGGTAAGTCCAAGCAGATCTTTGACAGCCTGGCGCCATTGACATCGATACCGGATCTGGATTGGACGCCCAAATCGCTCTCAACCGAAATTGAGATTGATAATCAAACACCCGTTTACTACTGCAAACTGACCGCCACCTGTAACGGTATTTTTACCTGCGAGGTTGGTCTGGAAAAGTTTGAAGACACATTGACCGGCGTCTTTGAATTCACCATTCGTCCCCTGGACCGGCATTTCGAAGAAACCGATGAAGAGGATATCTACTTCACCTCACCGGGACAGAGTGAATTCGAGATTGATGAAATCATCCGCGACACCGTTTTACTGGCCATTCCCATATCTCACCGCTGCAGCGATAACTGCCCGGAAGGCCGCAAGTTGCAGGAATTGATCGAGCCGGAAGAAGAAATGGATGAACGCTGGGAAAAATTGAAAAACATATTTAAGGAGAAGGGTTAAAAGTGGCTGTTCCTAAAAGAAAAACATCCAAAGCCCGCCGCGACAAACGGCGTACCCATTGGAAAGCATCTGCTCCCACTTTGATTACCTGTTCCAATTGTAGCGAAGCGAAATTGCCGCACCGGGTCTGTCCCCACTGTGGATACTACAAGGGAAAACAGGTTATCATTCCAAAAGAAGTCTAATTGTCCATGCGCATCATCATCGACGCAATGGGCGGTGACAATGCCCCTTTGGTTAACATTGAAGGGGCGCTTTTGTTTTTACAGGAGCCGCGGGCTGAGGCAGACATTCTCCTGGTGGGAGATGACGCTGTCATCAATGCCGAGCTGGCCAAACATTCCTACGACACATCACGGATTCGTGTTGTCCACGCCTCTCAGGTGGTGGAAATGGGCGACAGCCCCACGCGTTCCTTTAAAGAGAAACCTGACTCTTCTCTTCGCGTTGGTTTGAATCTGCTGAAAAAGGGCGAAGGTGATGCCTTCCTCTCCGCCGGGAATACCGGTGCCGTGATGGCCTATTCACTCTTAACGCTGGGCCGGATCCAGGGTGTGGATCGTCCCTGTGTGGGCGCTTTTCTCCCCCATCATGCCGGCACCACCCTCATGCTGGATGTGGGCGCCGTGAGTGAGGTAAAACCCAAAAACCTGCTCCAATTCGGCATCATGGGCACCTACGCCTATCAGACCATTATGAAATTTGAAACCCGGCCGCGGGTCTCCCTGCTCAGCATCGGCGAGGAAGAGGAAAAAGGTACATCACTGGTAAAAGCCGCCTACCGCCTGCTGGAAGAGAGTTCAGCGGTGAATTTTACCGGTTATTGTGAAGGACGCGATATTTTTACCGACCAGGTGGACATTGTAGTCACCGATGGATTTACCGGGAATGTAGCTCTCAAGCTGGCTGAAAGTGCCTTTACCACACTTTTTAACCTGATCCGTACCAAAATTCACAGTATCATTCAAAAACTGGGCGCCGGACTGCTCATGCCGGTATTCAATCAGATTCGTCAACAGTTCGATCCGAATAACTACGGGGGATCACCATTGCTGGGCGTGAAGGGTATTTCACTCATCTGCCACGGAAATTCCAACAGCAATGGGATTAAAAACGCCATTCGGGAAGCCCAACGGCTCATCCGCAGCAATCTGCTGGAAACCATCGAAAACGGCATTCGCGAATCGCAGGAACAAATCACCTTTAACCCCATGGATGACGAAATCATAAGGCATTAACCCGATGAATAAAACCCGTGCTGCTATCACCGCTGTGGCCAAATACCTGCCGGAGCGGGTGCTCTCCAACACTGATCTTGAAAAAATGGTGGAAACCAACGACGAATGGATCGTAAGCCGGACCGGAATTCGCGAGCGGCGACTGGTGGCGGAAGGTCAGGCGACATCAGACATGGCCATCGCAGCCATCAATCAACTTTTTAACGACACCGGTGTGACAGCGGATGAGATTGACATTATCATCGTGGCCACGGTTACGCCGGACTACATGTTTCCCGCCACCGCCGCGCTTATCCAGAAGGAAATTGGTGCGAACCGTGCCTGGGGATTTGATCTGTCGGCCGCTTGTTCGGGATTCCTGTTCGCGCTGCAGACCGGCGCCAGTTTTATCGAGTCCCGCACCGCCAAAAAGGTGTTGGTGGTGGGCGCCGATACCATGAGTGCCATTACCGATTACACCGATCGCAACACCTGCATTCTGTTTGGTGATGCCGCCGGCGTGGTACTGCTGGAGCCCACGGAAGATGAAAACTATGGTCTGATTGACCAGATGTTGTATGTGGACGGATCGGGCGCTGACGCACTCTATCAGGCCGCTGGTGGCAGTCGTCTGCCCGCATCGGCTGAGACCGTGGCAAAACGCCAGCATTTCATCTATCAGGATGGCCGCACCGTCTTCAAAAAGGCTGCTGAGGGCATGGCCTCCGCCAGTACGGCCATTTTAAACCGCAACAATATCAGTGGCGACGACATCGCCATTTTTGTGCCCCATCAGGCAAATAAACGCATTATTGACGTGGCTGCCCAGCGAATGGGCTTGTCACCGGACAAAGTTTTGCTGAACATTGATAAATACGGCAACACAACCGCCGCCACAATCCCCGTGGGTTTAAAAGAAGCGGTTGAAGATGGTCGTCTGAAGGATGGTGATTACGCGGTTCTGGCGGCTTTTGGCGCCGGATACACATGGGGCAGCATTTTATTGAAGTGGGGACCAACCAGGAGCAAATGATATGAAGCGCGCTTTTATCTACCCGGGTCAGGCCTCCCAGGAAGTGGGGATGGCTCAGGACATCTATCAAACCAAAGACAGTGTAAAAAAACTGTACAAAAAGGCGAATGAAATTCTCGGTTTCAATGTGGCCAAACTCTCCTTTGAGGGACCGTTGGAAGAGCTGACCGAGACCAAAGTCACCCAGCCGGCCATTTTTGTGGCCAGTGCCGCTTTGACATCCTTACTCCCCAAATCATTTACGTGCGACATGACCGCCGGGCACAGTCTGGGTGAATTCACCGCGCTGTATGCCGCCGGTGTCTTGAGTTTTGAAGACGCGTTGAGAATCGTGATGGTACGGGCGGAAGCCATGCAAATTGCCGGTGAGGAAAATCCAGGCACCATGGCAGCGCTCATCAACCTGAGTCGTGAAGATTTGGAGTTGGTGGTAAAACACTCTTCCCTGCGGGGTGTGGTCCAGGCCGCCAATTTTAATGCGCCGGGACAGATCGTCATCTCCGGTGAAACCGTGGCGGTCAAATACGCCATGGAGGCCGCCAAGACCGCCGGCGCCAAAAAAGCACTTGAGCTGGCCGTGAGCGGCGCCTTTCACTCACCCTTAATGGAGGGCGCAAAAGAAGCCCTGCAGCGTGTCCTTCGCACAGCGGAGTTCAAACCGGCCAAGGTTCCGGTGTACTGCAATGTGGACGCGCAACCCACCACCGATCCGGAGCAACTCAAAGAAAATCTGGTGAAACAATTGGATTCGCCGGTCTTGTGGGAAGATTCGGTGGCGCGGATGGTGGCAGACGGTGCCGGTGAGTTTGTGGAAATTGGTCCCGGTCGCGTTTTACAGGGGCTGGTACGCCGAATTAATCGGGATGTGACTGTCCGCGGTCTGGGTTCGCTGGAAGACTTGGAAGGAATCACAGCATGATCTCTCTCACCGATAAGGTGGCGCTGGTCACCGGCTCCACCCGGGGCATCGGACGCACCATTGCCGAAACATTGGCACAAGCAGGCGCCGAAGTGGTGATTTCCAGCCGCAGCGCCGACGATTGCAAGCGGGTAGCAGATGAATTTACCGCCAAAGGGTATGAGGTTCTGGGAATTGCCGCCGATGTGTCCGATCCCGATGCGGCCCAAAATCTAATCAAGGAAATCATCGCCCAAAGGGGTGAACTCCACATCGTGGTGAATAACGCCGGCATTACCCGGGACAATCTCATTATGCGCATGAAACCCGCCGATTGGGATGCGGTGATGGCGGTGAATCTGAAAAGTGTTTTTAATGTCTCCCAGGCGGTGATCCGTCCCATGCTGAAAGCCCGCAGTGGTCGCATTATCAACATCACCTCCGTGGTGGGACAAATGGGCAATCCGGGTCAGACCAATTACGCCGCCAGCAAAGCGGGCATCATCGGATTTACCAAATCACTTGCCCGGGAGATCGCGTCCCGGAATATCACCGTGAATGCCGTTGCGCCGGGATACATTGCCACGGAAATGACCAAAAACCTCTCCGACGATGCCAGACAACGCCTCATGGATCAGATCCCTCTGGGACGCATTGGGGAACCCATGGATGTGGCGAACCTGGTGGCTTTTTTAGCCTCTGATCTGGCCGGATACATCACCGGACAGGTCTATAATGTGGACGGCGGACTGGTCATGCAGGGCTGAGATCAACCACGCTGATGACAATCGATTTTGAAAAACCATTCACCCGGACACATCAATCGCTGCTTGCAATTCTCTAAGATGCGCCGATATTTGTGCGTTGAGGGTTTTTCTCAACTTGCTTTTTACACGAATCATAACGGGTTAGGACCAGATGGACTACCCGCTTTGGAAAATGACATTGCTTGCAACTACGAAGGAG
Source organism: Fidelibacterota bacterium (assembly GCA_021734065.1). Taxonomy (GTDB): domain Bacteria; phylum Fidelibacterota; class UBA8477; order UBA8477; family UBA8477; genus UBA8477. The sequence goes on from JAIPJQ010000161.1 coordinate 4,645, forward strand.
GATAGAAGCAAATGGGTACCTTTGAAAAAGTACGGGACGTCATTGTTGAAAAACTTGGTGTTGATGCAGAAAAAGTCACACAGGAAGCATCATTCATTGATGACTTGGGTGCCGATTCTCTGGATACAGTGGAATTGATTATGCAATTCGAAGAGGTGTTTGACATCGAAATTCCTGATGAAGACGCTGAGAATATCACCACGGTCGGTGCTGCTGTTAAGTATATTGACGAGAAAACCAACTAACCGACCCAACATACCCAAAAACCAATTATACCATTCACTTTTAAGCCGAAACACCGGCTTATTGGTGTTTTCAGGCTTTCAGTAAGCCATCATGAACCGAATGAAATGAGGAGTTTACATACATGCCGCAGCGTGTCGTTATCACAGGCATGGGGGTAATTTCACCACTGGGAAATTCAGTGGAGACATTTTGGGAGAATCTCAGCAACGGGAAGAATGGTATCCGCACCATTCCCCAGTGGATTGAAGCCGGCTATCCGGTGACCATCGCGGGGAAGTCTGGCCCGGTCAATATTGATGATATTGTGGACGGAAAAGATGCCCGCCGGATGGATCCCTATTGCGTGTACGCGTTACATGCTGCCAACCAGGCCATGGAACAGAGTGGTTTGATGCGCTCTGAACCCGATCCGCGTCGCGTAGGGGTCATTGTGGGTTCCGGTGTTGGCGGGTTGCATGTTTTTGAGGAACAGCATACCGCCTTAATCACCCGCGGTCATCGCCGCATTTCACCGTTTTTCATTCCCATGATGATACCTGATATCGCCGCCGGTTATATCGCCATTAAATGGGGCTTCCACGGACCCAATTTCTCGGTGTCATCCGCCTGTGCCACGGCCAATCATGCCATTGGAATGGGACTGCGAACTATTCGCTACGGTGATGCCGATGTGATGATCGTGGGCGCTTCAGATGCCACCCTCACCCCTATGGCTCTGAATGGTTTCGCCAACATGAAAGCCCTGTCCACCCGCAATGACGACCCGGAACACGCCTCGCGACCCTTTGATCTAAACCGGGATGGCTTTGTTATGGGCGAAGGAGCCGGTATTTTTGTACTGGAGAGTCTGGAACACGCCCAAAAGCGCGGCGCCAATATTCTGGCCGAGCTGGCGGGCTTCGGACAGACCGCCGACGCGCACCACATTACCACGCCGGCCCCGGATGGCATTGGTGCCAAAATCGCTATGGAAAATGCATTACATGATGCCCAACTAACGCCGGAAGATATTGATTATATCAATGCCCACGGTACCTCCACCCCGTTTAATGACAAGACGGAGACGACTGCCATAAAATTTGTTTTTGGTGACCAGGCCCGGGTGTTATCTATTAGTTCAACAAAAAGCATGACCGGTCACCTGCTGGGCGCATCGGGTGGTGTTGAACTGGTGGGCACGGTACAGGCGATTCGGGAAGGTGTGGTGCCGCCCACCATCAATTACCAGACTCCGGACCCGGGATGCGACTTGGATTACACGGTGAACCAGGCGAAAGAGCGTCCTATCCGGGCAGCATTGAGCAATTCATTTGGCTTCGGTGGTCATAACGCCGTATTAATCGCCAAGGCATTTCACAGCTAGTATGCGGGTCTGATCCATGAACTGGCGACGGTGGTTTCGGAAACAATGGAAAGGCAACGCCCCTCCACAACCCCAAAACCCCATCAATCCGGCTTTATTAGCAATCGCGCCCGCCCTCCAGGATGCCATCGGGTATCGGTTCAAAAATCTGTTTTTACTGGAAAAAGCACTCACCCACACCAGCTATGCCGCTTCCCAGGAACGGGCTTTTTCGTACGAGCGCCTGGAATTTCTGGGCGATGCGGTGCTGGAATTGGTGGTTTCTGAATTTCTGTTCCAGAAACACCGCGACCTGAATGAGGGCACGCTCACCAAGTACCGCACCATTCTGGTGAACACCCAGCACCTGGCCGACCAGGCGCGGGAATTGTCCCTGGGACAGTGGATCCTTACGGCAAAATCATTGAATTACCACGACAAACCCGCCATTTCCAGCGGGATTTTAGCTGATGTGATGGAAGCGCTCATCGCCGCCATTTATATGGACGGCGGTTTGGAAGCGGCTACGAACTTCGTGAAATGCTTCATTATCACCGACCAGTCCACCTATGTGGATGAGCTGCAATCCTTTAACTACAAGGGTCAGCTTATTGAGCGCTGCCAGCGTAATAATATGGGGACGCCGGAATACGAGATCACCAAAACCACCGGTCCCGACCATGAACCCAGCTACATCATGCAGGTGGTGATTAATGGCGAGGTGCTGGGATTCGGTGAAGGCCACAGTAAAAAAGAGGCCAGCCAGATGGCGGCAGAAGACGCGCTGAAAAACTGGGATACCTTTTTTAATCCTAATTCACCCACATCATAGTTAATTTTTCCTCTATTTTTTGAGTTGGTATTTTGTCTGTTCATCAGACAATATACCGATTGTATTAAATATTTTGAGAATATATATTCACGCCATTCGGTTGAGTTTTTTTGATGCGTTCGGAAAGGGTTTTTATTTGAACCGGATTAAAAGCTATCATGACAGGTTGATAATTGGGCGCTACAGTCCCAGTACAATCCAGACATATATGGCTTACTTCAAAGACTTTTCAGACCATTTTTCAGGACAGAATCTGGAAAAACTGACATCAGCGCACATCAATCAATACTTGCTGGCGTTAATTCGAGGCAGAGCCATCTCTTCAAGTCAACAGAATCAATGCGATAAAATTTTATTTCGATAAAGTCCTTGGCCGGGAAAATTTGATATTGGATATCCCGCGACCGCCTAAAGAGCATAAGCTGCCAAGGGTATTAAGTAAAAATGAGATAAAAAGGATTCTGGGCACCTGTACGAATCTGAAACATCGATGTATTTTAACGTTGATATACTCAGCCGGTCTAAGACGGAGCGAATGTATTGACTTAAATATTTCTGATATCGATTCGGATAGAATGGTAATCCATATCCATGGAGCAAAGGGAAAAAAAGATCGCGTCTCGCTGTTATCTGAGAATACACTCAATCTGCTGCGGGAATATTATAAAGCCTACAAGCCGAAGGAATATCTATTCGAAGGAGCGCATGGGGGTAAGTACTCTCCTGCGAGTATTGCGATGGTATTAAAACGTGCTGCGGGTCAGGCGGGTATTTCTAAAACGGTAACGCCACATATGCTGCGCCATAGTTTTGCCACGCATTTGTTGGAACAAGGTACTGATCTGAGATACATTCAGGCCCTGCTGGGACACAACAACTCGTAAACAACGGAGATTTATACGCATGTCTCGAAAAAAGCGCTGGTCAATATTAAAAACCCCGTTGATGAGTTTTTCGAATAAGGCTGAGAAGTGGTAAAGGAAAAATATATTCAACTCTATTTATCCAGCCATAAGGGCGGAATAACAACAATAGATATAGGCAGTCGTTGTAGCACATTAAAAGAATGAAAGAAATATCAATAAAAAAATATGTTAGATACGTATTCGGAACAGCTATCCTTGTCTTTATTCTGAATAAACTATATTTAAGGCTTTGGATTTTGGAAAACGATGTGCCTGACATATTTCTAATTGTTACCTATTCTATTCCCAACTTGATAGAAGCAGTTATTGGAACTCTTATATTAACTGGAATTCTTTTACAAACACGTCAATACTTCAATCAGAAGTTTGGCTCTCTAAAGGAAATACACATCCATGTGTTAGCAGTTAGTATAGCCTCAATTTATGTCATCTCTCAAGAACTAAAATTTCATAACCTTGGTGGGAATAACGTCTATGACCCATACGATTTGGTTGCTTCTATTGTGGGGTTAATAGGAACCTTTGTAGTTATTCAGAATTTTGGATTTGTGAATAAAATGGGAAAAGAATAAAAACGTGCTACAACATCAGCTATAGCAAATGCGGGCTGACAGCTTAAACATGAAGATATTACAAATAAATAAACTTTCGGAAGGTAGACAAGAAAGCGACTTTCAAATCCTGCACTTGCCATAGCCTAGACCGTTTTGTAGCACATAAAAAAGCAAACGAAATGAACATTAAATTTAGAACTATCCTTTCAGTATTATTTCTGATTAATACCCTTGCATACGGACAAGGAGTGAAATTTGAATTTATGACATTGAAAGAGTCCATAGATAAGGCAAAAAAAGAGAATAAAATAGTATTTCTGCACAAAGGAGAGCATTGTGGTTATGGAATACGTTCTATAGAGACACTTGAAAATTCAAAGCAAGCAGGCGTTTTTTTAATAAGCACTTCATTAATGTCAGACCTAAGAATGAAACTGAAATAGATGCAGTTTTTTCTAATGTTTATTCTCCAATTTATTATTTCATTTCACCTGATGAAGAAATATTAATGATGATTGGTAGTGAAAAGAAACCTGAAAAATTAATAAAATTGGGAAAAAAAATTTTAAAAGGTAAAGTTATTAAACCTAATTGGTGGGGATTATATACCGCAGGAATGTACCCTAAAAATAAAAAAACACTTAAAATGCTTAGTTATTCAATGCAAGCTCATTTGATATTAAATCTTCCAGATAGTATTTATACAAATACAACTTTTAATATCTTAGACAAGATACAAGTATCAGAAATTGAAAATTGCAGGGTACAACTATTGAAATCATTAGATATAGGAGAATATTACTATAATCGTTTTTTGTTGTCGTTGATTTATTATAAATCAGGAAAAAAGAAAAAGTCAAAAGAATTAGCTCAAAGCATAATGGATAAATATCCGCATAAAGACTATTTAAAGTCGAGAACAATGACTGATAATTTTTTGATGGGAATAATTGAAAGAGAATGATTACGTGTGGTAACATGCTATATACTTAATAATTTTTGCCGCAGGCACAACACAGGCACTTCGCATAGCCGCGGCACGTTACTGCAACCCTTCAAAATATTCGATCCTAAACATTACTATTCATCTCAGTGAAAGCAGAACTCCCGCCTCCTCAGCCGTCACCGGCTGGATGGACAAGCGACTCCCTTTCTGTAACAGGACCATATTCTCCAAGCCTGGAACCTCACGCAATGCTGTCAGCGTCAGCGGCGTTTTGAATTTTTCCACAAATTGAATATCCACCATGTACCAGCGCGGATTATCGCGTGATGCTTTCGGGTCCGGGTGGTCACTTTCCGGATTGAATTGCGTATAATCGGGATATCCTTCCCGGACGACCTCTGCCAATCCAACAATTGCCATGGGATCCACCCGGCTGTGGTAGATAAAAACCTTATCCCCCACCTTAATCTCATCCCGCAAGAAATTCCGGGCCTGGTAATTGCGCACGCCATCCCAGTGGTCGGTTCCTAATTTTGCCAGATCATCAATGGAATACACATTGGGTTCGGTTTTGAACAACCAGAATTTATTGGCCATTTCCCCTCCTGTTAGCTTCAGTTCTTAATGAATTGCGAACCGCTCAGTTTAACACCAATCTTTGTTTAAAATGCTTCGATTCGTGAGCTCT
>JAIPJQ010000079.1 GCA_021734065.1 Fidelibacterota bacterium
GCACCTTCGCCCTGAACTTTGGCATTGAAGAGCAGGATTTCCGCCAAAGGAAATCGGCGCGTGATCACCTGAATCATATCCCGGATGGCAGCGCCGGTGGCGGAGGTGATGACACCAATCCGCCCCGGAAAGCGCGGTAATGGTTTTTTATGGCCCGCATCAAACAGCCCCGCATTCGCCAGTTTCTGTTTTAACGCCTCAAAAGCCAGATACAGGTCACCGGTACCGGCGGGTTGTAATTGTTCCACCACCAATTGATACTGCCCCCGGGGCGGATAGACGGAAATATTTCCGAATGCCAGCACCTGTAATCCGTTAGCCGGACGGAACATGAGACGCCGGTTCTGCCCCCTGAACATGACCGCGCTGAGTTGGGCGCCGCTGTCCTTGACGGAGAAATACATGTGCCCGGAACTATGGTGGACAAAATTGGATACTTCGCCCGACACCCAAACACGGGTGAAGGCGGTCTCCAGGTGAGCCTTAATGTTTTGTGTGAGTTCTGTTACAGAAAATATTGCAGGTGCGTCGGGTGAATGTGACATAGAACCCTGATCGCATAAATAGCGAATGGCGGAAAAGCCCGCCATTCGCCAACGCTAATTGTCAAATTTTAACGAATTTTTTTCTTCTGCCGGTTTGAACGCAGTCTTTTTTTCCGTTTATGTGTCGCGATTTTACGACGCTTCCGTTTTTTACCACATGGCATTCAATCAATCTCCTCTTTCAATAAATGCGCGGCGAATATAGGTTGGTGACCTACGTGGTCAAAGGGTTTTATGAGCGGTGGGATTCGGGCTGCTGCGCCTGGTTCACCAGGTCTCGCAATTGACGGGAAGGTTTGAAAACCGGGACCATTCGGGCAGGTAGCTGAACAGCCTCGCCGGTTCCCGGATTTCGCGCCTGCTTGGGCGCTCGTTCCTTCACACTAAAGCTGCCGAATTTACGAAATTCGACTCGCTCACCCTGAATCAATGCATCGGACAAGGTGGCTAAAAATGCATCCAGAACCGCCTCAGTTTCCACCTTGGTCAGTCCGGTCCCGGCGGCAATAATATCCACCATATCTGCCTTGGTCATGGTTTCCTCCCTAATCCTTAAGGCATTCGGTATTGTACGACGGTTGAGGTCCAACGCGACCAATCCGGGATAGCACCACTCACATCATCCAGGATAAGTCTCAGGAATGATCGTCGTTCACGCGGTGGGTACACCAGCGGAATGTCAGGGGCCAACCCGGACATTTCACAGGCAATGATTTTTGCATCGTGAAAAGTACCCAGCGCATCAACCAATCCCTCGTCCAGCGCCTGCCGACCGGAAAATACACGGCCATCTGCTAATGTCTCCACCTCCGGCATCGACAGATCCCGCTCCCGGGCAACAATCTCTTTAAACTGGCTGAACACATCGCCGATCACACCTTCATAGTAATCCACATCCTGGTCCGTCATGTGCCGATAGGGTGAACCGGAATCTTTAAAGGGACCGGTCTTCACCACATTCATCCGCACACCCAGGTCATCCATGAGCTCGGTGAAATCGGGAAAGTTCATAATGACCCCGATACTCCCGGTTACCGAGGTGGGATTGGCGATAATGGTATCACCACCCAGGGCGATCATATATCCACCGGAAGCCGCCAGGCTGCCCATACTCACCACAATGGGCTTTTCCGTGCGCTCACCAGCTTTTTTTAATGCCATGTACATTTCGTAAGATGGTGTTACCGCGCCACCCGGGGAATCAATGTCAATCAATATGGCGCCGATGCGCCGGTTCTCCACAAAGTCATCCAATTTCTCAATCCAGGGCTGGGATTCCACAATCATGCCCTTCAGCGGCAGGACACCCACATTCACTGCAGCGGGATACTTTTCATCAGATTGCAGGCTGAACCAGATAACCAGGATGACGATGACGACCAGAATGAATATCCAGCCGCCATACCGCCGCGGATTCCGGCGTGGACTTGTATCAGCCATCACTCTTTTTTTGGTAAATCGTTAAACGTTGACCCGGATAGATATACTCACCGTAGCTCAGCCCGTTCCACCGGCGAATACTGCTGGCACGGGTATGGTAGCGCTCGGCAATATGACCCAGCGTATCTCCCCGTTTCACCACATAAACCAACTTATTGTAAGAGGATGTGGGGAGGGTCTGTTTTGAGCGGGATTGAGCGGCATACGTGGTGGTACCCGGCAAGGGGATCGTCAGTTTCTGTCCCACCGAGAGACGATTGCTGTTCCGTAAATTATTAGCCCGGGTGAGACTGGTGACGGAAACACCGTATTTTCTGGCAATAAGCCATAGGGATTCACCCCGTCGAACATAATGAATCTGAAACGCTTCCTTATCGGAGGTGGGCAATTGGTTGATAACCGCTTCCACCTTGTCACCATAGCCGTTGGGTACTTTCAGCGCATAATGCATATCCGGCGGCGTTACGCCCTGTCGCAGTTCGGCATTAAGGGTACTCAAAATGCTGTATTCAATCTTTGCTGCCCGGGCAATCCGGTCCAGGTCAATGCTCCTGGTAACTTTAACCATTTCCCATTCCGTCATCACCTTATCCGGCAGGGTGAAACCATACTGATCCGGGCTGCGAATGATAATGGCCGCGGCAATCACCGTGGGAACATAGGAGCGGGTCTCTTTCGGCAGGGTGCGCAGCCGCCAGAAGTCCCGATGACCCTCTAACCGGATGGTCCGGTGTACCCGACCTTCACCACAGTTATAAGCGGCCATGGCCAGGTACCAGTTATCAAATTCATTATACAGTTTTTTTAGAAATTTCGCGGCTGCTTCCGTGGATTTCACAATATCACGCCGCTCATCAATCCACCAAGTCCGCTCCAATCCGTATATTTTACCCGTAGAACTGATAAACTGCCAGGGACCAACTGCCTGCGCCCAGGACCGGGCATTCACGTTCAAACCCGATTCAATCAGCGCCAGGTAAACCAATTCCTCCGGCACCCCGTGCTCTATCAAAATGGGGCGAATCACCGCCGCGTATTTGGCGTACCGATCCATCCAGACCTGAAACTCACTATGCCGTGTGGTCTGTAAAAATTTGATGATGCTTCGGACCCGATTATTCAGGACCAGCGGGATATGGCCATCCCGGTCATCCAGCACAATAAAGTCATCATCATTGTCTGGCACCGATTGCATAATTTCCAGCTGGATCATCTGCTCCCGGAACGTGAGATTGGCCAGCATGTTTTTCCGTTCCTGATCCAGATAGGGCAGAAAATCCGTCCGCACCAGGTCTGCCAGCGATGTGAAATAAGCGCGCTGATCAAACCCCAGCGAATCCAGCTCCTCTATGGCAGCCAGATTGGCCAGCATCAATTCAAACTCAAATTGCACAGCGCCGGTATCACCTTCCAAGGCCAGCAAGCGTCCTTCCGTATAATGAAGCTTTACCTCCTGCATGAGGTAGTCAAAAAGAAAATCGCTCTCCACCGGCATGGTTTCCGGACTGGCTTCCGCCCCACGGGCTAATTGGGTGAGTGGCGTCTCCCGAAAGTCCGATGCCCATATAGAAGTGGTTCCAGTGAGAACCAGAAGAAATATCATCAATCGTGTCATGCACATTTTCCGCATAGTTTTAGGAATATTAGGCGATTCTTTCATATTTTACAAGAGAAGAATTCGCTAACCGCTTATCATACAGGGTATTGGATAGCTTTTCACTCACGGATACCCTGGTCAGGGGGCAGATGTGACACCGGCGCGGGGTACATCCATTCTGCCACCAGAACAATAATCCCTGTTGCTCCAGCACCGTCTGGACCGGCCCCCAGTTGGTAAAGCGTGCAACTTTCCGCTCCAATCCATAATGTCGCGCCGGCGAAAGTTCCTGCCAAATTTTCAACCCCGTTATTATATCCGAATATGTGGCCGGAACAACCCAATTGATCAACCATTCCCGTAACAATGTTCCGGGGATTTGCCAGGTCCTGAAATGGGGCTTCCACCACGCTTCCCACTTCTGCCAGCCCATACGAGACAGGTCAGGGAAGACCATGGCAGGCAAATTTTGAATAACCCTGTCAATCTGCTGCCGCTGCTGATGCGGGTGATTCCGGCTCTGAAAGCTCCCCTGCCAGGCAGTTCCGGTGGGATTCCGGGGCAACTCGAGTTGTTGGTAAATATACCACCACAGCTTCTCACGGGATGGCCCATAGGCCTGACAGTCCAGCAAGCCCAAACGGATCACCGGCCAGTCGGATGTGGTGGAAGTTTCCCAGTTAAGAACTTTTTCCTGTTTATACCGGTACCGGTCCGCTGCTGCCATATATAATTCCCGTGCCTCCAGAGTCCGTCTTGCTCCGCACCATCCCACTGCGCCTGCATCTGACACCACCAATGTGGGTAGGTCCGGTCCCCCGCCTGAACGACTCACCACGTGCAGGATCACATTATCGTACGCCACATCTTCATCATGACTGTGGGCATACCAATCCTGTGGGACCGCATGCATCTCAACCGTCCCGGACAAAATACGACCATCCAGCGCAATGACCGCATCCCGGATATCCGGACCCGGACCATCATTTCTCACGCCCGTTTCCAACACAATCAGCTGCTCGCCGCGACGAGTTTTCAATCCTGAACGATCCGGTGCAACCTGAAACCACCAGTTCAGGAGCCGGTTTTCCATGGAATCCTGCACACGGAAAGTCATTATTTGCCTGCTCTCTCCTGACCTGATTCGAGCTGCTCCTGAAACTGATCATGAACCCGGTTCAGCAGGACATCCCGCTCTGCGTAGGTCAGCTCGCGGGTAGCAATGGGCGGCAGAATGGTCATCTCTACCACACCCGGTTTGATGCTATGGCGATATTTGGGCTTCAACTCAAAGGCGCCCGATAACACAACCGGAACGATGGGTTTTCCGGTCTGAATGGCCAGGATGAAGCCACCCTTTTTGAAGGTCTTCAAATTCCCGTCCAGCGAGCGTGTGCCTTCCGGAAAAATACAGACAGAACTGCGTTGACGTTTGAACTGTTCCGCCACCTGCGCCATGGCATCCAAAGCCTTTCGATGGTTTTTCCGGTCAATGAAATAATGCTTCACCATCCACATGGCCCACCCGAACAGGGGGATGTACATCAGCTCCCGCTTGGCAATCATGCGTAGTTGAGACGGGATATAAAAAAACATGAGCGGTATATCGAATGCTGACGTGTGATTGCCTACAAAAATGTACTGTTCCTGCAGATCCAGATGCTCCAAACCATGGACATTGGCCCGCACACCGGCAGTTTTCAGGATCACCATGCTCCAGAATCGGGCAATCCAGCCACCCACATTGCCGGTACGGTCAAAGAGCCCTGCCGCCATAGCGAGAATGGCACAGACAATGGTTACAATCACCACCACAATCATGAGATAGGCATAACGCAGCATAAGGAAACGATTCTCCGGTTTCAGGCTACCTGATATTTTTGACAGTCAACGATTATGTAGGAGTTGGATGGGCTGGATAACCACGGGTTACAAGCCATTGCACCATCGCGAGACGCTCCAATCGCTCCATGCGCTGCACCGTCTCCCGGAAGTTCTGCCCCACTGTCAGCGCCCCGTGTTGTTTTAACAGACAGGCTTTGCCCGTCTCCCCCAGCGCATCAATCACCGCCTTTGCCAATGCCCCGCTACCCGGCGCAGCAAATTTTGCCACCATAATACGCTCCAGATCACCTGTCTCCGTTAACAAGCTCCCCTCCAAGGGTTCGCCCTTTACGGCAAAACTGGTGGCATAAGGCGGATGACAATGTACAATGGCTCCCACAAATGGTAAGTGCCGGAAAATGACCTGGTGCATACGCCATTCCGAGGAAACTCCGGTTGTTGGTGCGCCTGTCACCGGCATCCATCGCCAGTCCTCCACTGTCAGGGTTTCAAACTCACTCAGGGTGCAGGTGATGTAGAATCCGTCTCCACGACGCACACTGGCATTGCCGTCACTGGCCACCACCAAACCATGCGAAGCCAATCGGTGACAGAGTTCTGTGGCCTGATCAAGCATCATCAGCAGAAATGGTTTCAGCGCCAAAATAGGACACCAGGGCCTCCGGGACTTGAATACTGCCGTCGGGTTGTTGGTTGTTTTCCAGAATGGCTACCAACAGACGGGCGGTCGCCACACCGCTCCCGTTCAGCGTGTGAAGGTAATGGGGTTTTTCACCCGTGCGTGGTTTGTAACGGATATTCCCACGACGGGCCTGGAAATCTTCAAAATTTGAACAGGAGGAAACTTCCAGCCAGCGCTTCTCGCCCGGCGCCCACAATTCCAGATCATAGCACTTGGCCGCCGCGAAGGAGAGATCACCCGTGACCAACTCCAAAACACGATAGGGCAGATTCAGCGCTTCCAGCACATCTTCCGCGTCCCGTCGTAAGGTCTCCAGTTCGTCATAGCTGGTTTCCGGCCGGACAAATTTCACCATTTCCACCTTATTGAACTGATGCACCCGCAGGAAGCCATGCGTCTCCTTCCCATACGAACCGGCTTCCCGGCGGAAGCAGGCCGAATAAGCCGTATACCGCAGAGGTAATTCTTTTTCAGGAATGATCTCATCCTGATGAATATTGGTTACCGGCACCTCCGCGGTGGGAATCAGAAACAGATCATCCACCTGCGCCAGATACATATCTTCTTCCATTTTAGGAAGCTGTCCTGTGGTGGTGAGAGAAGTGCGATTCACCAGAAAGGGCGGGAAAACCTCCGTGTAGCCGTGCTTTTGCGTGTGCATATCCAGCATAAAATTGATGAGCGCCCGCTCCAATTTCGCGCCGGCACCGGTGTACAGCGGGAATCCCGTTCCGGTGATTTTGGTACCCCGGGCAAAATCGAACAGACCCAGTGCCTCACCAAGCTCCAAGTGGTTTTTCAGGGGAAAATCCGTCGCTTCCAAGGGCTCACCCCAGGTTCTCACCACCGGATTTTCGCTGGGGTCCTGCCCCACGGGAACCGAGGGATGCGCCGGATTGGGAACCGTCAGTAAAGTTTGTTCAAAGTCAGCTTCCAGCTCCTTCAGCCGCGTATCCAGCGCTTTGATTTCCTCAATCAAATCACCCGTTCGGGCAATTAAATCATCAGCATTCTCACCCTGGCGTTTCCGCTCACCCACCGCTTTGGAAATTTCATTCCGCTGCTGTTTAAGCGCATCTACGGTAATGATAATTTCCCGCCGTTCCTGATCCATACGCACCAGTGCATCCACATCCACCGAGACACCCTTGTCCGTTAGCGCCTGTCGTAATGCTTCCGGTCGTTCCCGGAGCCATTTTGCATCAATCATACATCAATCCTGTTCGAAAAATCCGTGAATCGTATCCACCACCAATTGAACCTGCTCCCGGGTCAGATAGGGATGCATGGGTAATGATAATACCGTATTGGAAGCCTTTTCACTGTTCGGGCAGCGACTATCCCACTGCGCGTCTCTGAATACCGGCTGCAAATACAGTGGTGTGGGATAATGGACCGCAGACGGAATTCCGTTTTTCGTAAGATATTGCTGCAAAGCATCCCGTTGCTCAACCCTGATGGTGTATTGTTGGTAAATATGGGTACGGTCCACTCCACAAACCGGTGTTGTAACCCACGCCGGATTCAACTGTTCATTATACCACGCAGCCACCTGCTGACGGTGCTGGTTCCAGCGATCCAGATGGGGCAACTTCACCTGCAAAATGGCAGCCTGGAGCGTGTCAATGCGTGAGTTTACCCCCAGCAATTCATGCCAATACCGTTTGTCACTCCCGTGGGCGCGAATTTTGGCAAGCCGGTCAGCCAACGCTTCATCGCGGGTAAATACACCGCCCGCATCACCATAGGCACCCAAATTTTTCGCCGGGAAAAAGCTGGTACAGCCGATGGTGCCCAACCCACACACTTTTTCATCCCTGTAATAAGCGCCCAGCGCCTGCGCGCCGTCTTCCACAATGGGAATTTCGTGTCGCTTCCCGATTTCCAGCAGCTCATCCATATCAGCCGGCTGACCATATAAATGTACCGGGATAATGGCTTTGGTGCGCGGCGTGATGAGCCCTGCCACCTGATCCACCCGTATGTTATACGAAGCCAGGTCAATGTCCGTGTAAACAGGCGTGGCACCCAGCAGTGCGATCACTTCCACCGTGGCCGCAAAGGTAAAGGGGCTGGTGATGACCTCATCTCCCGGACCCACACCCAACGCCATCAAAGCCAATTGAAGCGCATCGGTCCCTGATGCGCAACCAAACGCATAGGGAACCTGTGCATAAGCCGCCAGATCCTGCTCAAATTCCGCTACCTGCGGACCCATAATAAATTGCTGACTATCCACAACATCCCGGATCGCTGCATCTATTTCGGATTTCAGTTCAAGGTGTTGCGCCTTTAAATCAACCAGAGGCATTTTCAAATTCATACAGTTCATCTTTTTTATTCGTTAATGGTCATTGCATAAGGGAACTTCGTTCTCGTACTCGACAACTTTCCTCTTTCCTCTTTCCTCTTTCTCTATTAATGACTCCCCTTGCCGGTGAGCATGACATAAATGGTATATATTATGATCTTCAAATCCAATCGCAGCGACATGTTTTCGATGTAAAACAGATCAAATTTCAATTTCTGACGAACATCTTCCAAAGACTCATCATACCCCCATTTCACCTGCGCCCATCCGGTGATGCCCGGTTTTACCCGGTGTCGGCGCGTGTACAGGGGTAATTGCCTCTGAATTTGTTCCACAAAATAGGGTCGCTCCGGTCGCGGTCCCACCAAGGACATTTCACCCTTTAAAACATTGATGAATTGGGGAAATTCGTCCAGCCGGAGAAAGCGCAACACCTTCCCCACCCGGGTTACCCGGGGATCGTCCCTCTGAGCCCACACCGGACCCGTTTCCGATTCCGCATCCTCCACCATGGAGCGGAATTTAATGACCCGAAATGGCCTTCCCCGACGCCCAGCCCGATCCTGGGTGTAGAAAACCGGCCCTTTGGATTCCAGCTTGATGCCTGCCGCCACAATCAAAAAGAGCGGGGATAAAATCACCAGTGCCAGTCCGCTAAAGAGAATATCCATGACCCGTTTCGCTACTCGCTCCCAGTAGGGCATGATCTCGGGCATGATCTCCACCAATGGGAGCCCGTAGAGTTGCTGGGTCCGGGCGGTACCGGAAATGGCTTCCGATAAATCAGGACTGATCTTCAACGAAACTTTCTCATCACTGATCCGGGCAATAATATCCAACACCCGGCTATGGTGGTCTTTATCCAGCGCCAGGATAACATCCTCAATATGCAGGGAACGGATTATTCCCGGCAGGTCATCCAGACCACCCAGAACCTTGATTCCGTGTCGCTCCTGTCCTTTATTCTTTTCCGGGTAAAGCGTCACAAATCCCAGCACATCATTTCCGGCAGCCGGATGCGCCAACAGATTATCCAGCAATTCCCAGCCGCGGCGGTTCCAGCCCACAATAAGACTCGCTGCCCGACCGATTCCTTTGGCCAACAGCCGCCGGTGAGCGGTTCGGATAATGAGGCGACCCAGCGCGACGAAGAACATGAGAAAAAACCAGTAGAACAGGAGAATGGCTTTCCCGAATGTCACCGGATTGGACAGATCAATGGTGATGAAATAGAGAACCAGAATTCCCAAAAAGGTGTATTTCACCACATTCAGGACTTCATCCGAACGGGATACCACCCTTCGATTCACATAAAATTGATTGAATGCGAAAATCACCATCCAGTAGAAACTCATGAACAGTGCCGGCAAGGGGACATCCTGCCAGAGCAACTCCACTTCATTCTGATACGCACCCGATTTGAACCGGATAATGAAAACCAGGATAAACGCCAGATTAATGGCGAGAAAATCGGATAGAATTAAAAGGATTCGTTCCAGCCAGCGCGGCAAAACTTATTCTCCCACCAGAGCCACCGCATCACCCTGTTTGCGGTATTCCCCACATTCGGGATTTCCGCAGGAGCCAATCCCGGTTGAGGTAAATGTCAAACGATGGCCACGTTTACACACCCAGCCCACAATTTTCCCCGGCACACCCACCACCAT
>JAIPJQ010000080.1 GCA_021734065.1 Fidelibacterota bacterium
AAGCGTGAACCGCTGTGATCGCCAGATCCACCGGACGCGGCGTGGCTGTGTTAATTTCACAGGGCGATCCACCCTCAGGACCCGTCATCCAGTTTGAGCGGGCTGTGGATAAGGAATCCGGCCAGATGCGTTCCAACGAATATCCCTGTTGAACGCCCCAGAAACTCTCGTAGCGGACAGAGTCCAGGGGGTTTTGATCCAAATCCAACAGGACGACCTCATCACCACCATTGGTGAGCCGGGGCCAGCTTTCCAGTGAAAAACCACAGTCCAATTCGGTCTCGAATTCAGCCAGCACCAGATAACCATTGGGTGCGAGGGAGTCACTGCTGACAAGAAAACTTGCGGTGCTGCCATTGCTAAGTCCCAACACATCCAGGGGGATGGATTGTGATAATTGGTTTGCCACTTCCACCCATTCCGGAAAACTTGATTCGGGCCAGGGCAGGAGTTCATTGAGAATGACGTCTCCCGGTCGTGGTAACACCACCAAGGTGTCAGAAATGGATTGGGACGCGTTACCGGAATAGCTGGCACTGATGTGATGCTTGCCCATGGAAAGGGTCTGAATGGGGAATTGGATTGCAACCGTTTCAACAAAGGACGGAATCCCAACCGTCTCCGCTGCAATTCCCAATCCGTCAATCGTGAGCTGGAGTAGTCCGGACGATGTGGCGAACTGCCCCTGCCCGGTTATTTCAACGGTAATCAGAATCGAGTCCAGACGGCGGGGATGTTCCGGTTGGGCGGTGATATTCAGTTCCAGCCCATATTCAGGCCAGATAATGCTGTTTGTATCGCCCGGAGTCATTCCGTCCGCAGCCTGACTGGCGCCCCAATTCTCCGCATCATCAACCGGTAGCCAATGGGCTCGCCGCTCCAAACTCACACCCTCTCCACCACCCCAGGTGGAGGAATACCAAGCGGTAATCAGCCGTTTCCCGGACGCATCCGAAATGCGCACCGAATCACTGCTATTATTCAGACTGGGCCAGCGATCCGGGATAATGAACAGCGTTTCTTCGGGGGGGAGACTGGATGTCAGCGTCTCATCAGGTGCAATTACAGCAAATTCGTTGGGGGATAACCAAAGAGGCTCATCAGGAAGATAGCCGATGGAGCTGGTGGCGTCCTGAATTTGGCACAATTGCAGATTGATGGAATCCGGACTGGTGTTCAGTAGCTCAATAAACTCGGTCTGTTCATCATTTGGCTGGTAATGGATTTCATTGAGCGCCAGAGCAGCTTGAGGCGGAGCGAGGTTGATACGAAATTGAAGTTCATCATCATTCCCAATTGTATCGCCGGGAACGACTATGCGGGCAATCATTTGATTGATGCCATACTGAACAGGGGGTGACTCCAGTACAATCGTGAGCGTATCCAGCCAGGTAAGATCGGTTGTAACGAATGCCGTTGTCACTGGCTCACCCGCTGTAAATGAGCTGTCCTGGTTTTCATCCAGTCCTAGAGATACAGAGATAGAATCAAGGGGTTGTAAACCGGCATTATGCAAATGCAGGTAAACCAGCGCCCTGCTGTGGGCGGAGTCCGGTAGTGCACCAATGGAAACGCTGTCCAGACTGCAGTTGATCTGTGGCGGGGTGACGGAATTGGATCGTCCCGGTGTACCATCCTCCTGTAGCGAAATCGCCCAGTTCTCCGTACCATCTGCTCCCCAGGGCAGGATTTTTTCAAAGGAATAGCCATCTGGCGGACTGGACGACCAGGTGAATTGACTCACCGTATCGCCCGTAGGTGAAATCAGCAAGGCAGATTCACCACTGTTGGTAAAACCACCACTTCCCAAACTGGCGTCAGTTCCCGATGTAAAAATAGGAATGTCACCGGGTGCCTGCTCCCAGTAGATACCATTCTCCAGGTCATAGTCCGGATCCAGGATCAGCGCAAATTGTCCCGGTGCCACCGAATCCGGTCCAACCCAGTGGATAAGCGTATCCGTACCGGTTCCATCGGTAATGACCCATCCGGTCAGGGAAATATTCGCACTACCTGAATGGTACATCTCCAGAAATTCATTGGCGGTTTCCAGGCCTCTGGGATTTACCATGGCTTCACTCAGGGTGATTTGCCCGAAAATGCTTGTAACCAGGATATTGATAAATAGGACGACCCTGTTCATCGTTCCAAATCCCCGTATGATAATTCCATCAAAAAGTGATTTAGATAAACTTAGGGCTTTCACCCCGGTAATTTCAAGATTTTAAATGGCATTGAAAACTGAACCGCTATATATTTGCCAACCTTCACGGTGAAATTGAGGGAAATAATGAGCAAACCCAATAGACGAAAATGTCTAGCACGCTTAACAAGGAGGCGAAATGAAGACGCTGTTTAAAGTATTGATACTGACCAGCATGATTGGTTTGATCGTGAGTTGTGGAAGCAAGCCGGCACCAACTCCTGATATGCCACCGCAGAAACAGGCAGGAACACCACAAGGTCCCGCTGATCTGCCGGATTGGTACATTAACACACCCGAAGAGGATGACACTTACATCTACGGAACCGGTGATGCTACCTCCCGGAAGATGAACATTGCCATCTCCAAGGCTACCCAGTCAGCACAGACCATGATCTCAACCCGCATCCAGGCTACAGTGCAATCCCAGGTGAAAAATTTCACCCAGGAAGCCGGCATGGATGAAAACACCCAGATCGTGGAATTTTATCAGGAAGCCAGCAAAACCGTGACAAACAACACCATGAGCGGGCTGCAGGTTCTGAAAAAATATCCCTATATGATGCCGGGCGGGTCTTACCGCGCTTATGTTCTGGTGGGTCTGAAAAAGGACGCCGTGAACAAGGCCTTGGTAAACCAGATCAAGGACGAGAAGGCGCTGTATGCTGAATTCAAGGCATCACAGGCTTTCCAGGAACTGGATGCCGCAACTGGCGGTGATTAAGAGATTAAATAAAACACCGGCACATTTTGTAAATCCGGTAATGACGGGTTCCCTTTTGTGCGAATTACGGTGAATCATAGTATTCGCCTTTTCCTGCTCTTGTTGGTGCTGAGTGGGTGGATCCGGGCTCAGGATAATTTTCAGGATTTCCTGAAAGCCAACGATCCCGATCAGGCCGTCCAGGCTTATCTGGAGGAATTCCAGAACTTTTCGGCAGCCGTCACTGCGCAGTACGATGCCTGGGAACAGCAGCAGGAAGAGGCGTTTCTCGCTTATAAACGCCAGGTGGAACAGCAGTGGGGCGATTTTCTGGGCTCCACCAATACCACGTGGGTGGAATACAGTGCCACACTTGGAGCCCGTACCGCCGTGGATTATGAACACGGTGAAGTGGTGGTGGAAACCATTGTGGAAGGATCCAGCGCTCAGGCGGAACAGAATGCCATTGAGCGGAATCAGGAAGCTCTGAAGCAACTCATTGCCCGGGAAGCCAAAGCCAAGGGTGCTCTGGAGGAACAAATGGCGATCCCCGGGAAAAAGGGTACCGTAAAGGCCGGTGAATCGGAAAATTACGCCAAATCCACAGTATCCAAAGGCCGGGAAGTCGCTCAAAAGCGTCCCGATATGGTCCGGGCGGCAAAAGATTACGACCAGCATTTACAAGCTTCTTTTGATCGCGATTATACCCGCGCCAAGGTCAAGCAGACCCGCATCCGACAGGATGAAGCTGTGGCCAACCCCAAGGCTGTGGCAGCCAAACCGCCCGATAAGGCCGAATTGGCACAACAAGAGCGCGCCGAGCAACAAGCCCGGCAACGAGCCCGGCAGACATCCGCCAAGATGAAACAGGCCAAG
Source organism: Fidelibacterota bacterium (assembly GCA_021734065.1). Taxonomy (GTDB): domain Bacteria; phylum Fidelibacterota; class UBA8477; order UBA8477; family UBA8477; genus UBA8477. The sequence continues at coordinate 3,783 of JAIPJQ010000080.1, forward strand.
CCCAAACTGGAGAAAGAAGGCCAGCCGGTAACCTATACCGAGCCCATCAAAGGGAAAGACGGGAAAACCCGCACCAAAGTTACCACGGTCATTCCCATGGTTCCCGATCATGTGCAGCGTCGGGCGGAGCAGTTCCGTACTGCTGTGGATAAGGAAGCGAAACGCTTTGGCATTGACCCGGCACTGGCTTACGCCGTGATTCACACCGAAAGTTTTTTCAATCCCAAAGCCAAATCTCACATCCCTGCCTACGGTTTAATGCAATTGGTGCCCCGCAGCGGCGCCCGGGATGCTTACCAGTATATCTATAAAAAAGACAAATTGCTGGACGATGATTACCTCTATCGGCCGGATAAGAATGTTGAACTGGGCTGTGGCTATCTGAAAAAGATTCGTGACGTCTATTTCAGGAAGGTGAAAGATGACGAAACCGCGTTGTATATGACCATCGCCGCATATAACACGGGTGTGGGAAATGTTGCCCGCGCGCTCACAGGTACAACCAGACTCTCCACCACCGCCGATGCCGCCAACAGCATGTCATCCACCAAGACCTACACCACATTGATGAAAAAACTGCCCTACGACGAGACCAAAAATTATCTGGATAAGGTGAGTGAGCGGCGTAAGCTCTACGCCGGTTGGCACTGAATATTTTCTGTCAGTCTCATTAGCATTCTTTCTATCTAACCAATTGTGGAAAATGATTTATTCACTGCCGTGTCAGGGCTTATTTTTGCCCGCAATTGAAGCGGGAGGAAACAATGAATTTTATTGATGAATTGAATAGCGCACTAAAGGACGCCATGCGCTCCAAAAATCAGGTGAAGCTCAAGGTTATTCGGGAGCTGAAGGACCGGATTAAGAACTGGGAGATTCAGCAGGGGAAAACCGCTACGGAAACAGAGTTTCTCAAACTGGTCCAAATAGCGGTAAAACAGCGGCGGGAATCGATAACGCTCTACAAAAAAGGCGATCGCCAGGATCTGGTGGATAGTGAGCAGGCGGAATTGGCGCTGCTGGAGGCTTACCTGCCCAAAATGCTGACGGCCACAGAGCTGGTCCAACTGGTGGACCGGGTGATTACCGAGACCGGCGCCAAAGATATGAGCGATATTGGAAAAGTAATGCCCGTGGTGATGAAAGCAGCAGCCGGACGGGCGGATGGAAAACAGGTTCAGGAACTGGTGCGGGCAAAATTACAAAATGGCTAAAGTTTTTGACTTGGTTGCACTGGTCCTTTTGGCGCTGCTGTGTCTCAATGGCATTCGGAAGGGGATTACCGAAGAACTGATGAAGCTGGTAGGCGTGGTGGTGGCCATCTATGTGACCTTGAACTATCATTATTTGGGAACGACCGTCCTTCTGAAATTTTGGGAAATTCCACCACAATACCATGCGCTGCTGGGTTTCGCTGTGGTTTTTATGGCTATGATAATTCTCATGCAATTACTCACCATGTTCCTGAAATACCTGATAAAGTCCCTTTCTCTGGGCGGCCTGGACCGCTTTGGTGGCATGCTGTTTGGTGGCCTGAAAGCGTTGGTATTGTTGGCTGTCATTCTGTGGGTGATTCAGCTAATGCCCCCCAAATGGACCGGGAATTGGCATGTGGAATCCAAAACCTTCCCCATGGTGTCCGGATTTCAACAAGGGTTGGTGACACTTTTGAATCTGGATGAAGAGGTGGCCGCCATTCAGGCGAAAATTGCCGGCATTATCAATAAACCCACCAATCTGTCGCTGCCCGGCACCGATTCACTCCCATTCGAGATACCCGATTCCACGCTTTCAAAGTTCGTGGAATAGAATTCAAAAAACTTTTATGAACTCATCCGCCGCACCCAATCAGCCGGACCAAACGCCCTCTCAAAAAGCATTTAGCCAACTGGGCTTTCGTGATGTACGGGAGCTTTTGGCGCAGGAAGCCCATGGTGAGCGGGTAAGCGCCCGCCTGTTGGCGTTGGAACCGCTGGATGAAATTGACCTGGCACGGGAACGGTTTGCGAAAATCCACGCACTCTGGGAATTCTGGCGAAGTTCAGCACCCTTCCCGCTCCGTCATTATGAATCCCTAACGGAAATATTGAAATCGCTTCGGGTGGAAGGCGGTTTGCTGAGTGTGGAGAGTTTTTTGATCTTGCGACCGGTATTGGAGCAATTCCGGTTGCTGCATCGCTATTTTTTTCAATCCCGCATGGAGCCGGAGAATCCCTGGTTTGGGTGGTTTGGCAAGCTCACCCCCCAACCCAAACTGGAAGAAAGCATCGACAGGGTCATTTCTCCGGAGGGATTTGTGCTGGATAATGCCTCGGCGGAATTGCGCAAAATCCGCCATGCCATTCAGCGGGCGGAAGCTGCGGTGCGGCAGGAAATGGATCGGCTGGTGGCTCAGTACACCGCTCAGGGCATGCTTACCGATGACCGCCCGACCATCAAAGGTGGACGGCTGGTGTTGCCGGTGAGTAGCAATGCCAAACGCCAGGTGAAAGGTGTCATTCAGGACCAATCCCACACCGGCAATACCACCTATGTGGAGCCGCTGGAAATTATCGAGCTGAATAACAAAATCCGCTCGCTGCAGCTGGATGAAGCACGGGAGATTGAACGGATACTGCGAGCCCTCACGGCCAAATGCCATGCCGAGGCAGCGCCAATTGCCCAAAGTTACGACGCTTTGGTTGAACTGGATTTTATTGCCAGCCTGGCCACTTTTGGAAAACGACGGAGCGGAAGTCTTCCCCGGGTTGACAAAGGCATTGGCCTGAAGCTGGTCAATGCCCGCAATCCGCTCTTGTCTGAGAACCGGGATGTGGTTCCACTGAATCTCAATCTGGATGAGAACACCCACACATTGGTCATCACCGGTCCCAATGCCGGCGGTAAAACCGTGGCGCTGAAAACCATTGGCCTCATGGTCTTGCTGGCCCGCTGCGGTGTGCCCATTCCGGCAGAAGAAGGAAGTGAGATTCCCTGGGTGGATGCGGTTTATTCTGATATTGGTGATCAGCAATCCATTCTCAATGACTTGTCCACCTTTTCCGCGCACATGTCTGCCCTGGTGGAGATTGTGGAGAATGCCACCGCGGAAAGTCTGGTACTGCTGGATGAATTGGGCACGGGAACCGATCCCGCAGAAGGTGGTGCGCTGGCACGGGCATTGTTAAATACTTTAACCCACCGCGGAACCACCACCATCGCCACCACCCACCTGGGTGAATTAAAGGCTTATGCCCACGACACACCGGGTGTGGGAAATGCCTCTATGGAATTTGACGGAGAGCGTCTGGAACCCACCTACCGGTTGCGTCAGGGAACGCCGGGCAGCAGTTATGGTCTGGAAATTTCCCGACGATTGGGACTGGCGCAGGAGATTTTGGATGAAGCCAGATCCTACATTGGTGACAAGCGGGGGAGTCTGGAAGCGCTCATCACCGATTTGGAAGACAGGCTGCAGGAAGCGGAGCAATCGCGTCTGGAGGTGAAGCGCCTGGAAAGTCTGTTGAAGAGCCGGGAAAACGAGATGGAAGCCAATCTGAAGGAGATCCGGAAGGCGTATAAAACCGCTAAGCGCGATGCCGCCCGGGAAGCACAGCGATTGATTGCAGACGCCCGGAAGACTGCGGAAAACCTGATCCGGGAAATTCGGGAAAGTCAGGCGGAAAAATCCAACATCCAGAGCGTGCGCGCCAAATTGCAGCAGCAATCGCGGGAATTGGAAAAATTGAGTGAAGTGGCGGTCTCTGTAGCGAAAAAACCATTGGAAAAATCACAGGTTCAGGACGGGACCCGGGTGCAGGTGTTACCGTTGGCTCAACAGGGCACGATCCTGGGCAAGGTTGGTGGCAGCGGCCGGGTGATGGTGGATTTGGGGGACAAAAGGATGCAGGTCCCGCTGGACTGGCTGGCATTGGCGGAACCAGCTTCTCATGAGGCTGAGGACTCGGGTGCGGTTTCGGTGACCATCTCCTCAGATCGACAGTATTCCTCAACGCTGGACATGCGGGGGATGCGGGTGGATGAAGCCGAGTCGGCATTGTTGCGATTTCTTGACCAAGCGGTATTAGCCAACCTGTCACGGGTAGATATCATCCATGGGAAAGGTACCGGTGCACTGAAACAGCGGGTGCATGAGTTGTTAAAAGGACACAAATCAGTGCAGGAATTCAGGGTAGGCGGAATGGATGAAGGCGGCGCCGGGGTTACGATAGTCTATTTGGAATAGGCGGATGAATGGATGGGCGGATTGAGTCGCTTTGCTCCTCTTACTTCGCTCCGCTTCGTTTGTCGGATTATCGAATTGCGAATTACCGGATGAGCGGATACCGATTATCAAATGGCTCAGGGGTAGTCAGTGAAGAAATGTCTGTCTCTCATCGGCTCATCCCTTGGACTGGTATGAAAATCTTCAGAGTGAATAAATGGTAGGGCGACTTCACCGAAGGCGCCACACAGGAAATCCCGAAGCACAAAAGCCAAATCTCAAACAAATTCCAAATCGCAAATCTAAATTCTCAAAACGGAAGTCCCATCCCGGCATAAGTCTGGTTATATCCTGCTCCTTTGTGAACTTTGTGCCATCTCTGCGCCCTCGGCGATTAAATGCTTTTTGCTTCCTGTAGTTTAAAAGAGCAGACATCGAATCAATCGAATGGTTTTAACTGGCTGGAAGCCCAAACCCCGTCAGGGGTTCTCTCGCTGTAGAAAAAACCGTCACAGAAAAAATTCAACCCCGTGAGGGGTTTTCTATTTTTCACCCGTAATAATTTCAGGAAACCCCTACAGGGTTTATGTGATACATCGGGGGAAACGCTGCTACAGATAGAAAACACCTCCGGTGTTTTTTTCCCCGGTAAAAAAATAACGCACTCGAATGAACCGAATGGTTTCCTCCCCTTGAGATAAGGGGAGGTGCTGGTCCCGTGAAATTCAACCTTTGGTTGAGCATTTCACCAGGGCAGGAGGGGTTCGATCTATCTATCGTTGAATCAGTGGGAAAGCGCGGGGGGTAATCCCGTCAGGGGTTTTCTCACCTGTAGACAAATACTTGACATTAATTACATTTGCCTGCAAACTCTCAACAGACTTCAAAACACGAGCGAAAAACGCAAAAAAACAGGGTGACTATTCTGACATGAAGCCCCATTTATTTTCTTCCATCCCGCTCGGGGTGACTATCCTGACTGGGATTATGTTTTTCTCCACCTGCCAGGAGCCGGAAAAACCGGAGCCCTACCCCAACAGTGACCTGGTGCTGGAAAAGCTGGATGTCTCCTGCACGGAAAGCTGGCTGAAAATATCTCTGACACAGATGGACTCCAGTACTACCGATTCCATTCCCATCATCCTGACCCGGGATGGTGAGGAGGTGCAATCTTTTGCCTTCACACCACCGGAGACGCTGGTTGTTGACGACGGACTCAATCCTTCTCACAGCTACCGGTATCAGGCGCAGCGGCAGTCGGTTCACGAAAATAAGGTGATCGATTCCAGTAACACCCTTACCGTCACCACGCTGGATACCACCAGTCATGACTTCACCTGGACCATAGACACCCTGGGGAGCTATGGCAGCTATCTAAATGATGTGGCCATTATTGATGAGAACAATATCTGGGCGGTGGGAATGATTGAAACCGATTCAGGTTCCTACAATGCTGCGCATTGGGATGGGGAGCGGTGGGCGTTATTGAGAATTACCGCTGGGGGTGTATTTAATCCCTTGAATTCAGTTTTCGCGTTTAAATCTGACGATATTTGGTTTGGGAAACAGAGTTTGCCAATTCATTTCGATGGTTATTCCTTCTACAAGTTTACACCTGCTGCAGATGGCTATCCGGGCGGATTTATCATCAACGCCATCTGGGGCTCCTCGCCGGAGGATGTATGGTTTGTGGGGAGTGGCGGGAGTATTGTGCATTACGACGGGGGCGGGTTCCAGCGGATGCAGAGCGGGACTGAAGTGGATTTGAAAGACATTGATGGGACATCGGATGGGGAGTATGTGTTTACCAGAGGTTATGATGAAACCGCCCCCTCTCAAAATATCATCTTAGAATATGACAGTGAACAATGGAAAACAATTTACTATATCGATGGGCATTATTATCCGGAACCAGGTGATTATGGTCATATCGAAGGATTTGGAGTATTTAAAGAGACTCTTTATGTTGCCACGGTGGCGGGGTTATGGAAGTATAATTACTTAACTCAGGAATCTGTTTTAATTCCGG
>JAIPJQ010000005.1 GCA_021734065.1 Fidelibacterota bacterium
CGACCGGGGAGACAACCCTGAGGAGTACAAATCTTGGCGTACCACAGACCGTGATACCGTCGGATGAGGATGCGTTTTGGGTGAGCACAGATGAAGCATTTTTAAGAAGGATATCACCTGATGGTGAGGAGCGGTTTCAACCGAATATGGCGCTTTCCCGGACATTCAGCCAGATAAAGGTCCTGGAGGACGGAGTGCTGTTTGGAGCCGGGCGGGAAGGTATCAGCATGCTGTATCCCTTTGGATGGCGCGTCATTGAAATGGCGGATCGCACTGTGCAGCATGACTTCAATCCCCAAACACAAAGTGATCGGGTGACTGATTCATTGAATTATTTCCGGAAACCTATCTGGGAGGATGTGGTGCAGCGCTCCGATGGGCGCTTGTTTTTCTCTGTGCAGGGAAAGGGTGTTCTGGAACTGGATCCTGATGATTTATCCACGGCCACACGCTATGATACCACTGGTGGCGATATCGAAATAGCGGATGGTCATCCCAATTATATGTTACCTCGCCAGCTTGTATTGGACTCCCAGGATAATGTTTGGGTCACGGTGGCGTTTGTCCCGGAAGGTGGCCAGGTTTTGACGGTGATCAGCCCGGACAGTACCATTCACCAGATTCATCACAAATCAGACGGTCTTTCAACACGCCTACCCAGTGCCATAGCCATTGATCCCTATGATCGGGTTTGGATTGGTGGGCAGTATCGCCATAATGAGGGTGATGTGGAGTCATCGGGCGGATTGTACTGTCTGGATACCCGTGGTGATCTGGATGACGAAGATTCGTTCCGATGGGCACAGGTGTTATCCACCAGCAATCCGGGATTGGCGGGAATCGACATTTACCAACTGGAAGTGGACGCGGCTGGTTATTTGTGGGTTCGCAGTAACGCCGGAGTGCAAAATATGCGAGTGCCGCAGAATTTTTTATCCACCGTCGAATTGAATGCCTATATCCGAGCCAACATGTCAAACGTAGTCTACCAATTGTCTGATTTCACCGTTACCCAGATGGAGATTGACCAGCGTGGAAATCGCTGGTTTCTCACGGATCAGAATGGTGTCCAGATCCTCCAGTCCAATGATGTATGGATGAACGGCGGTTATGGATATAATACCAGTAATTCCGGCATCATTGATGACCAAACCTACGCGGCCGGCTTTGACGTCGAATCGGGTCTGGCTTACTTGAGTACCGGTAAAGGATTAGCGGTGCTGCAAACCCCATTCGCCAGACCCAGATCGGATTATAAAACCGTGACCATTTATCCGCAGCCCTTCAGACCGGACAACCAGGAGAAGGTGTATATCCAAGGCTTAATGGATAATTCCACTGTGAAAATCATAACCATCAATGGTAGCGTGGTTCGTGAGTTGGCATCTGTTTCCGGTGAGGTGAAGGGCTATGAAGCCGCCTGGGATGGCAGGGACGCGGCTGGTGACCTGGTAGGCACGGGCGTCTATTTATTACTCTATTATACGGAAAATGGCGATTCGGAAGTGGGGAAGCTGGCTGTGGTTCGCTGAACGAATTTTCATATTCCCAGCCCGATATTTAAAAAGGTCACTCAATCAAATGGGCGATCTTTTTTTTATCCCGGTTTGCCCAGCTTCAACTACTTTCTTCAGATTCGTATTTCTGTTTGAGTTCTTCCACAACCTTGGGATCAGCCAATGTGGTTGTGTCACCGAGAACCTTGCCGTTAGCAATATCACGGAGCAGGCGACGCATGATCTTGCCGCTACGGGTTTTGGGGAGTTCGGCGGTGATGAAGATTTTCTCCGGTCGTGCAATGGCACCAATCTTTTCCACCACATGGGATTCGATTTCCTCAATCAGATCCAGAGTATGGGCAACGCCATCTTTTATTGTCACGAAGGCGACGATTGCCTGCCCTTTGATTTCATGGGGAATACCAATGACCGCCGCTTCCGAAACTGAGGGAAAGTCAACGCAGGCACTCTCAACTTCCATGGTACCAATCCGGTGTCCGGAAACATTAATCACGTCATCCACACGCCCCAGTAACCAGAGATAGCCGTCCCGGTCGATTTTGGCGCCATCGCCGGTGAAATAGAGATTCCCGAACTTCTTCCAGTACGTCTCGTAATAGCGATCCGGGTCTCCGTAAATACCGCGTAACATGGATGGCCAGGGTTTGCGTACCACCAATAAGCCGCCTTCACCACGTTTCACCGGATGACCATCTTTATCCACCACCGCCACATCATATCCGGGCAGGGGAAGGGTTGCGGAGCCGGGTTTGGTCGGGATGACACCGGGCAATGGCGCAACCATGATGGCACCGGTTTCCGTCTGCCACCAGGTATCCACCACGGGACAGCGCTCGTGTCCGATGTTTTTATAATACCACATCCAGGCTTCCGGGTTGATGGGCTCACCCACCGTACCCAATAAGCGCAGGGTAGAGAGGTTGCGCCGCTGGGGAAATTTCTCCCCCCAGCGCATGAAGGTACGAATGGCGGTGGGCGCAGTATAGAAGACGGTGACGCCGTATTTCTCAATGATATGCCAGAACCGATCCTTGTCCGGATAACTGGGAGCGCCCTCATACATGACGACGGTAGCGCCGTTACTCAGTGGACCGTAAGTGATGTAACTGTGCCCGGTAATCCATCCAATATCAGCCGTGCACCAGAAAACATCCTCCGGTTTCAGGTCAAATACATATTTGGTGCTGTAGTGAACACCGGTGAGATAACCGCCGGTAGTATGCATAATACCTTTGGGCTTTCCGGTCGTGCCGGATGTGTACAGTAGAAAAGCCAGATCCTCCGAATCCAGTTCTGCCGCCGGGACAAAATGGTTCGCCTTGCGCATGACTCGGTGATACCAGGAATCCCGGTCTTCATTGATCTCAATGTCCATGTGGTATTGCATGTTTCGCACCACAATCACATCGGTGACGGGTGTATCATTACCAGCCAGCGCTTCATCCACATTCCGTTTCAGTTGTAGTACCTGACCGTTGCGATAGCCGCCATCGGCTGTGATCACAACTTTGGACTGGGAATCCAGAATCCGGTCCTTGATGGACTCGGGACTGAACCCGCCAAAAATGATGCTATGGGCAGCGCCAATCCTTACGACAGCCAGCATGGCAATAACCAGTTCCGGGATCATGGGCATATAAATGGTGACACGATCACCTTTATCTATCTTGAACTGGTTTTTCAGAACATCGGCAAATTTATTGACTTCACGGTAAAGATCCCAGTATGTGAGAACGCGCTGTTGTTCAGGCGCTTCACCTTCCCAGATGATGGCAGCTTTGTTGCGGAGGGCGCCTTTGATGTGGCGATCCACGCAGTTGTAACAGATATTGGTTTTTCCACCCACAAACCATTTGGAGAAGGGGACTTCCCACTCCAGAACCTTGTCCCAGGGGCGGAACCAATGCAGCTCCTTCGCCTGGTCTGCCCAGAATCCCTCATAGTCCTTTTCGGCGTTTTCATATAACGTTTTATCACGGGCATTGGCATTTTCCACAAAGCTGTCCGGTGGGGGAAAGACGCGTCCCTCGGTTAATAAAGCCGCCATTTTTTCATCTGTACTCATTTGCTCTCCTCTCGTGGTGAGTGCTAATCCCAACTGTTGTCACTGATTGATATTAAAGTTTAACGCAAATCGTTTGTGTAGCAATGTAAAACAAATGGCGGAATGACAATTAACCCGATTTTTATTGGGCGCTACTGAAGCAAGCGGAGCATGAGCAGGGCAAGCAAGGCGCCACTGGCGGTGCAGATGATATTCACCCAGTCATTGTCGATTTTACGAATCCCGCCAATGAGTACGGAAGGCGCGCCACAGTGGTTGCGATTTTCTGTCTCTTTGCCGCACACGGTACAGGCGAATTTGGCCTGGATAGTTGCGCCCACAATGCTGTCCACCAGGCTCGCAAGAAATCCACTCCCAGCGGTAACCAGCAGGAATTTGGGAAAAGTGAGTAAATCGGGACGCAAAAGATAACCGATGCTACCGATGATTACAGCCCCAAATATTCCTCCCATAGTACCGGGCAGGGACACACCACCGGAATAGCCCTTCACTACCGGTTTCCAGGTGATGATATGGCGGGGATTATGGCGAGACAATCTTCCCAACTCAGTCTCCCAGGTGTCTGACATGGCAGCCGCCAGTGAGGCTAAGAAAACAGTGAAAAGCATCGGCTCGTCCAGGAAATACCATGTAATGGTCACCAGCAGGGCAATTCCACCATTGGCGTAAACCTGAATAATGTCCCGGTTGGAACCTTTTTCGTTCACATGGTACAGGTGGGGTCCGCGGTGGTCGGATATTTTTGAAAGCAGGCTGGAAAGGGCAAAAAATGCGATGAGAGGGACCATAAATTGCCAGCCACCCATCCCAAACATAAAGACACCCAGAATGAAGGCGCCCACACCACCACCGGCCGTGAGCAGACGAAATTTGTAAGCGAGCCATCCCAAGGTCGCTGAAAACAAAATCCAAATAGAGAATTCCGGAAGGGACTGACTCATGTAGTTATGAAGGGTCAAATCCAAGGACAGCGCGGCCGCCAGGGTGAGGGTGAGATTATCCGAACCTTGTCGGGAAGCAGATTCGGCCAGCATACTCATGAGTGCTGTAATCACTCCCAGCAGCAAAAGGAACGATAAAGGGAGAGCCCCATGATTGTTGTCCTCCAATCCGTAAAAAAAGGGGAAAAACAGTAAGACGACGATCAAAGCAGTGATGAAAAATGTGAGACTACCAGCCAGAGTCTTTTTATCCTGCCAGAAAATAAAAGTTTTTGGATAGGTAAGTTGTTCTCCCACAATGGAGGCAGCAGTATCGGCAAAGGCAAGGATGAGCAGCGCCGTAAGCATGACTGCCGGGCTGCGATTCCAATACAGGGCGATGACAATAATGAACGCGATGGGGAAGTACACCGTCCCATACGAAATGCGATCTGTGGCATGCATACCGGAGAATACATGACTTTTGAGTGCGAAGTAATTGATGATAACAAACAATATCCCCAAAATGATTGCCGGTGTTGCTGAGGTGAGAATGAAGGGGGCGAAGACGAGTAAAACACCTACCAGAATATGGACCAGTTTGCGGCTGAACTCAGGGTGCCAGTGGAAATATTTTCGCGCGATTTCTGCCAGGGTGATGGTGACGAAGATGGTCAGCAGAAATACAGCGAAGGCAAGCCATTCATTTGAGAAGGTAAAAAGTTTGGGCATTGGTCTCCGTTCCGATTTGGCTCAATTGTAATTTGGCGGTGGAAATTCAGAAACAGTTTTTCAGATAGACAGATGAAATTTATGTGTCGGAAAAAGCCGGTCGGCCAGAAGAAATTTGTTTGAATGCACAGGATAAAAAAAGGCCGCCTCAATGCAGAAGCGGCCTTTTTTAAGATCAAACGACGCTGCGTTTGTAATCAGGTAATCTGATTATTTCAGCAGGGTCATCCGTTGGGTTTTCACCACATTGCCGGCGCGGAGTTCATAGATATAGATACCGGAAGCAACGCTGCGTCCATAAGCATCTTTACCATTCCATTCCAGACTGTGGGTACCCTTCTGGTACATCTGATTGTCAGCCAGACGGACAACTTCCTGACCCTTGATATTGTAAATGGTCAGAGAGAGTTCCTTGGCCAATGGCAGACTGAAGTTGATGGTCGTTGTGGGGTTGAACGGATTGGGGTAGTTCTGCTCCAAGACATAGTCTTCCGGAGTAATGACTGTCCAATCGCTGTTCACGCCTGTAGCCGTTTCTTCAACGACTGCGAAGGTATATCCTAACGGATTGCCGCCGCTGTAAGGCGGTTCCAGGAAGCCCTGAACCAGTTCAGGATAACCGTCACCATCCATATCGCCACCGTAGGTTACGCCGAAGCCACCCATGGTGTTGGTATGATTCGCCACGACCTTCATGCTCCAGTTAGCTGCATCCAGAACATCACCACCGTCGTAGTTCCATTCGTAGATACGACCGTAGTTGTAGTCCACCGAATAGATTTCTTCGACGCCGTCGCCGTCGCCGTCACCCTTGGTTACGGACCAAACCGCACCAAAGTCAGAGATCCAGCTGACATGTTCATCATCCCAGGTGCTGACACCACTAGTATCCACAACCAGGCCGGTAATATCGGAAACATCCGAACCGCTGGCAGTTACCGCATAGAGTGCCCCATGACCGTACATGCCACCATAAAGCTCATCAGCGCCGTCGCCATCCAGATCCGCGGTGACGGTACCAGCATAGCTGACACCATCCTGCAGCGAGGAATCTAACCAGGCGTAAGTCTGGAACTCATAAGTGTTGGCATCGGTCGCTTCCACGATATAGAGACCAGCGTGATCCCATGCGGAGAAAAGCACTTCCTGCATACCATCACCATCCAGGTCACCAACGGTGCCACCCCAGGGTGATCCACCGAAGACGCCGTCACTTTGACGGGCCATGAACTCGTTCACGGAGCTATAGAAACCGGAATCAAAGGTTCCATCAATGGAGAGGATCAGGAAGACATCAAAGTCATTGTCCGAACCGTTATTTGCAATCAGCAATTCCTGCTGGCCGTCATCATCCGGATCACCAATGCCGAAGGATTCAAAGCGATAGCGATCAGGTTCGCCGCCATCAATCTGAATGGGTACCTGATAGTAGGTATAACCATTATCGGTACCGTCCCATTCCCAGACATGGACACCATTTTCTTCACCTGGTGCACCGGCCTGGACAAAAATGAACTCGCCACTGCCGTTACCATCCAGATCACCGGTTACCACATAGCGTGGGGTAGAACCATAGGAAGTCACGGTATCCTCAGTTGAGAAGACCCATTCCAGTGTATTGTCACCAATGACTTCATACACATGAATACCGTTGTTGGTATAGTCTGTAATGGCGATTTCGGGTTTGCCGTCACCGTCCAGATCCGAACCGGCGTGCACACCACGGGTCTGCCAACCGGGATTGTCATCGTTAGCAACGATGTAATTCACCGTGCTCGGGGCATAATCAAAGGCATCATGCTCTAACATGATGGCTTTGGGCACATCGCGGGAGACCACAAAGATTTCATCAATACCATCTTTGTCAAAATCACCCACAGCCACATCCTGCCAGCGATCGGTACCACCGGCGCTGGTGAGCTCATAGTAATCCCAGGAGGCGGGGTCGCCTACCGGACCACCATTGTACTCGAAGTCCAGGACCTGGCCCTGAGCGGCAGTATTACCGTATGTGGCAATTAAGTCCATGCCATCAGTAGGGGTGCGCCACACATCCGGGTTGCCAACTTTAGCGCCACGGAAGCCCAGAGAATCGCCCCACCAGAGTTCATGGAAATCTGTGGAAGGATCCCAGGCACTCAGATCACCGCTATTGGTGTACAGGAACAGACCACCGCCAACTGAGGGCAGGATAATTTCTGTGTACCCGTCACCGTCGAAATCAGCGGCGTCCAGGCCACGCAGGGAGCCACCATCGGTTTCGGTAATATCATCCGACCAATAGAGGTTGGAATAGGTATCTTCGCCATCAACCTGATAAAAGGCGATGCCGTTGAAATCCCATTCCACCAGCGCGAAATTATTGGTACCATCTGCATCGAAATCACCCACAACAGCACCATAGGCGGTGTAGCCCAGGGTAGAGTCTACAAACTCGGTCTGCCAGTTGGGAAATTCAAATGTGGAGCTGGGATCGAGTGAGAAGATAAAGACATAGTCATTGTCAGTCTCATGCATGAGGATTTCAGTGACACCGTCATCGTCCAGGTCGCCAGCCCAGAGACTGGAAACTGAACCACCGGTGCCAACACCTGCAATGGTTAGCGGTTGAAAGGATGCTACGCGATTCATGTTGAAATCTTCACTCAGCGTGTCGTATTCAAACACGAAAAAACCCTGCTGGGTGGAAGTGGCATCACCACCAACAAGCAGTTCCGGTAAGCCATCCTCATCCAGGTCAACCATCTGGTCAGCAGCTTCAAAACTGTAGGTCACATCGGTGATATTGTGGGTCCAAACCTCTTCCCAGGCATTGTCCCCTGAAACCTCGAACAGATGCAGTGTGATGCCATTGAAGTCGGTGAAACCTAACATCTCATTGTTACCATCACCATCCAGGTCATAGGGACCACTGACACCCCAAAACACGTCGCCATCTTCAGTGTTGGTCATTGACCAAACTTCACTGAAGCTGTTCACGCCATTTCCGCCTGCAAAGGCGAAGCCGGCAAATACGACTAGCGATAACGCGATTGTCCATTTAGGTAGCGTTGTACGCATAAGTCCTCCTCTTTTTGGTTATTTTGAACCTGCCCCTGTTTTTCTCTTTACCAATAGCCATTGACTTTCTGGTACGAGCAGGCTCCAAATTTTCATTATTGTGCAAAGAATCTACCGCTTGCCTGCTGCCAATTCAAGTAAAAATGCGGGTTGGTATAAACATTAGTTCATATAATCTTATTAACAAACCAGCGTTTATTGACAAGTGTCACACCGCCGACTATATTGCCCGCCAAATCGGATAAGAAATAGGGTGGAGTAACCAATGAAGAGAGCCTCTCTCCAGATAACAAAAATTTTTATCAATCAACTAATTGTACCGGGTATTCTCATATTCAGCACGGCTGCATTTGGTAGCACCAGCGGTAAGATCTCCGGGCGTGTAACCGATGCTGAAACCGGCACATCACTTCCGGGCGTCAATGTCGTTTTGGAAGGGGAAACACTGGGCGCCAGCACGGACTTGAATGGCATGTACTACATTATCAATGTACCCGTGGGCGTCTATAATGTGCGCGCCAGCATGATGGGGTATGCCGAAACACGGGTAACGGAAGTCAAGGTGCTGGGTGATTTGACGACGGAAGTCAATTTTAATCTCACAACACAGGTTCTTGAAGCCGGTCAGGTGGTTGAGGTAGTGGCCGAGCGTCCCATGGTTCAGAAAGACCTCACCAGTGGTCGCTCAATCGTGAGTGCCGAAGATATCAAAGAGATGCCGGTGGAATCGGTTAGTGGCATTATTGGGACCAAGGCTGGCGTGGTAACCGGTACGGATGGGGCAATCCACATTCGTGGCGGCCGCTCCAGCGAAGTTTCCTACATGATTGATGGCGTACCCATGACCAACCCGGCCTGGGGCGGACTTTCATCGGGTGTTGAGAACAATGCGGTGCAGGAGCTGCAAATTCTCAGCGGAACCTTCAATGCTGAATATGGCCAGGCCATGTCCGGTGTTATCAATATCGTCACCAAAGAGGGAGCGACGAAATTCCAGGGATCGCTTTCCGGCTATGTGGGCGATTACTACACCACCCATACCGATGTTTTTGAATACGCGGATCAGTTCCAAGCCACCAATATTCGCAACCTGGAAGGCTCTTTCAGTGGTCCCGTGCCGGGACTTGGAAACAAATTGTCCTTCTTCCTGTCCGGTCGCTATTATGAAAATGGCGGCTACCTGCGAGGTGTGGAGGAACACCAACCCGGTGATGTGAACTACCTGTCCACACGGACAGTGGAAGAATTACTCAATTCTCCCTATGGCGAAGCCGGACTTCTAAATTTCGCGGAGCCTTTTGACGATTTAAATGGCGACGGGCAGATTGAGCCCAACAGTGAACCCTATATCGATTTTGATGGCAATGGCCGCTACAATCCCGGCGAACCCTTTCGGGATGTGAATGGCAACGGCCGGTATGATCATCCGGGCGTTGACCTGGATGGTGACGGATTCCTCAATCCGGAAGAATTGGAATTTATCGACCTGAATGGAAACGGCGTCCTGGACGGCGACCCATTTTACGATTACAACAACAATGGCGTGCTGGATGGCGAACCGTTCATCGATTTTAACGGTAACGGTGTTTGGGACAGCGGTGCCGGCGGATCAGGCGATGTGGTCCGCATGAATCACTCGGAGCGGATCAACTTCAACTCCAAGCTCACCTGGCGCATTACGCCGAAATTGAAGCTTAACTATAATGTATTATATAATGGCGGCGTGAGTCAGGATTACAGCCTGGCTTATAAATACAATCCGCTGGGCCGCGGAACCGACGACTCCTACTCCATTTCCCACATTCTTGACATTACACACTCCCTTTCAAATAGCTTCTTTTATAACTTGAAAGGTTCTTACTACGCGTCGGAATCCAAAACCTATTATCGGGATTTGCTGCCCAACGAGCTCACGGTCACTGACCAAAAAATATTTTCCACATTAGACGGGCTGATTGCGTACGCCCAGACGGAAGACCTGGAAAGTGGTAAATGGTACGGTAATGCGAATGATTCGCTTTTGATTCTCAGGGTTGATGTTACGCTGATTAACAGTGGTTCCGGTGTAGACTTCAGGCTCTCCAATCCCGAAAGTAACACTTATTATGTGGGGGATAGCCTTGGTACAACAGAGGTTGACTTTGTGGGATTATTGGAATGGATGAAAGGTCAGTGGGGTAACAGCGATTGGGAGATCACCTCCGATGTGACCCTGAGTGATGTGAAGAACAATATCTTCCTCCCCAATACCATCACCTTCTCACCGCCCAATGAATATTACGGTGGCGGACACAATTCCGGCTATACCCGTCGCAAAAACCAGACGCTCTACTTAAGTGGCTCAATGACCTGGCAATATAACAACACGCATCAGATCAAGGCGGGTGTGGGGTACAAGAGCCATGTGATGAATTACCAGACATTCGCTACCGAAGTAAGCAGCTCTACCGGCTGGATTCCGGATGGGAAAACACCCGAAACCAGTTATTCCAACGACAGCTACACCAATTGGCTGAGTGATGTGGCCAAAGTGGGTACCATTGCACAAAGTGACCGCCGTCCACAAGAATATTTTGCCTATATCCAGGACAAAATCGAGCTGGTGGATATGATCGTGAATGTGGGATTGCGTTATGATTACTTCAATCCCAATTACTATGTACCCGGTGATTACAAGGATCCGGACAATCCACGCTATTACCTCTATACGACGGTTGATTCAGTGGATGGAATGGCCTTTGTAGATACCGCGCTGGCTTCAGAGCGTGAATACCAGGGCACCGGAGAGGTGATTGATACACTGAACGCTACCGGCGGTCAGTGGCAGACCTATAAAGATTTCTATCAGTATGTTGATCCGGTTCACCAATTCAGTCCGCGAATCGGCGTTGCTTATCCGATTACCGACAGAGGAATCATTCACTTCAGTTATGGACATTTTTTCCAGATTCCCACGTTTGCATACCTGTATGCCAATCCGGAATTTGAAATTGCCGGTGACAACCAGTCCATTTTAGGTAATGCAGCCTTAAAACCGCAAAAAACGGTGAAATACGAAATTGGCTTGCAGCAGGAATTAGCGCCTGATCTGGCCATTGAATTGATCGCATTCTACCAGGATTTCTCCGGCCTGCTGAGTTCGGAACTCAAGGAGACCTACAACGGCACACGCTACTCTATTTATGCCAATTCCGATTATGGTAATAGTCGTGGCGTGACATTTTCGTTGACGAAACGGAGAACGGGTCTGTTCTCTGCCGCATTGGACTACACCTACCAGATCACCAAGGGCAACGCGTCGGATCCATTGGAACAGTTCTACGCCAATCAGTCCGATCCGCCCCAGGAGGTCCAGAAGAAAATTGTTCATCTGGACTGGGACCAACGCCACACCCTGAATGCGAATATCACCTTGTCTGAACCTCAAAATTGGGGCGTCAGCCTGTTGCTCCGTTATGGTTCAGGCTTGCCTTATACGCCATCGGTGCAGGGCTTCCAATTGGACAAACCCAATTCGGATCGTAAACCGGATGAGTATTCGGTGGATGTGAATGCCCACAAAGATTACACCATCATGGGGAAACAGGTGGTTTTCTTCGCCAAGGTCTATAACCTGTTCGATACCATGAATGAGCGGGTGGTGTTTAACGATACGGGTCGGGCGACCTATTCGTTGATACCCACCTACACGCCGGACAAGGGGAACGAACCCGGACGGCACAGTTTGGCCGATTATTTAAACCGTCCCAGTTACTTTAGTGCACCGCGCCAATTCCGCGTTGGCTTGCAGTTCGGGTTATAAGGAGTTAGCATGCGGAAAATTATTTTATTAATCACATTAGCAACCCTGGGTCTCACTGCCGCAGACCGGGGCGGAATACAGATGCCTACACCTCCGGAGAGTAAGTCCGATGTAGTAGGCTGGAATCTCTATAACGCCCAGATGGATAGAATTCATCGCATGAGCAAGGCTGCTGCGCGCAGTGACCGGGCCTATAATTTTCACAATGGCAACCAGGTCAGGACGCTGTTTTATAACTACGGCTCCATTGGAAAACCCAATACCGAACCTTCCATGGAATGGCCTATTGGATCGGGACGCGGCTATGCGTTTGAATTTGGTGCGGTTGCCGGGGCGGAAGTGCCAACCTATGGCGGCGGAACCAAGCGGATTGTCATTGACGGTTTGACCGTGGCCGGCGTCCTGGGAAATAACCCGGCCGGCACCCCCAACGACTGGGAGCCGCTACCGGGCTACAATGATCCTTTTGTCCACAAAATCGCCATGAGTGACAGTCCGGATGAAGATCGCGACCCTGATGCGCGCCCCGACACCTGGCCGCCCTATAAAACCTCCAATAATCCCTTCTGGTATCCCATCAATGACGTAACCAATCCCGATTATCCCGGGAAGTTTGTCTGGCCGGGTGAGTATGGTAAGGGCGTGACAACGGCTGACCAGGAATCCTACTATGTGATGGATGATAGCTACGTTTACCGTCACAATTCCTATCCCTGGAGCGAAACCGGTGAGTTACGGGATGATGAATTTTATGCTGATCTGGGCAATCCCGACCGTGGCGGAATTGGTCTGGAAGTGGAAGCGCGTGGTTATCAGTGGATTGCCACCCGGGCGCAGAATGTGATTTTCTTTGTCTATGAGCTTGAAAACACCGGTGGGGACACACTCGAAAGTGTCTATTTTGGCATGTACGGTGATCCGCACATCGGTGGCGCCAATGACTATAGCGATGATAATGCCTTCTACGACACATTCATAGATATGGTGTATGCCTGGGATGACAATGCCCGCGGTGGTCCTGAATTTGCCGATATCATTCCCGGTTTTTTTGGATACAAATTTTTAGAGTCACCAGGTGAACCTTACGATTTCATCGATAATGACGAAGATGGTATGGTGGATGAATCCATGCAGGATGGCATTGACAATGATGGTGACTGGCGACCCTATGATGATTATAACAACAATGGTCAGTGGGATCCGGGCGAGGCTATTAATGATGATTTGGGTTCCGATGGTTTAGGTCCGGAAGACCCGGGCTATCCCGGTCCCGATGCGGATTACACCGAAGCCAATGGACGGCCTGATGATGGAGAACCCAATTTTGATCAGACCGACCTGGATGAAGCGGATCAGATTGGTTTGACCGGCTTCATTGTTGAGCAGTACTCAAACAATGGTGTGGATGATAACACCTTTTTCAATCGTCTGGCCGCGCCCATCATTGACTCCACCTTCCAGCAGCGCTCCGATAATATTTTCCTCTACAGCTCCGGACCTCTGAAAATGGCTCCTGGTGACCAGCGCCGATTCTCCATTACCATGCTGTTTGGGTATAATATCACCGGAGCTTCCGGTGTAGACCTGTATGAGAATCCACATAATACGCGTGATTTATACGCTACAGCGAATGTGGTGCAGGATATTTACAATGCGGGATACCGGTTCACCCGCCCGCCCCTTAAGCCGCGGGTTACAGCCGTTCCGGGCGATGGTCAGGTCACGCTCTATTGGGATGAGTCATCAGAACGCTCCAAAGATCCCATTTATGGGCATGACTTTGCCGGCTACGCCATTTATCGAGCCACGGACTTCGGGTTTGAAGAGGTAAAAACCATCACGGATGCCTATGGCAGTCCCTATCTGTGGAAACCCATTGCCAAATTTGACAAAAAAGATGGCTGGAGCGGACCGCACCCCATCGAGCAGGTCGTAGAGTCCGGTTTGCATTACGATATGGGCAGCAATACGGGACTGGTTCACAGTTTCGTGGACAAGGACGTGATCAACGGGCAACGCTACTATTATGCCGTATGCGCCTATGACACCGGCTCCGTCCGCGATACCATTCCGCCCACGGAGACATCCAAAAACATTCAGGAAACCTTTTCCGGTGAAATCACACTGGACATCAATACGGCTGTAGTGACACCGGCTGCGCCTTCGGTGGGCTATGTGGCGCCTGAAGTGCTGATTTCCGACGCTGATTCCGAAAATCCCGGTACCGGGAGCGTGGAAGTCAAAATTATTGATCCCATGCAGGTACCTCACAACCGAGAATTTGATATCCGGTTTATTGACAGCCGGACGGATATGGTGGACAATGACGGGGACTGGAAAACCTTCACAGATGACACCTTATATATTCCGGTGGGGTCCTATGTAACCCTGGTGGTTCCACCCACACCGGACACGGTGAGTTTCGTACAAAATCAGGATACGACCGTAGCTGTCACCGGTGCAGTAGGTGAACATTTCGTCTATAGTGGTTTGTGGTGGGAGATTAATCAGCTTATCAGTGGTACGATAAAAGATTCGGTTATCATACCGGACACCTCATTCACACTGCTACCCACACTGGATATCTGGGACCCGCTCACGGACGGCTCTGTAAACCACGATGTTGGTACTGATGGCTGCTCGGATATTTACGAAATTGCCGGTGGTGGCTGTTCCGACACGCCCATTGCCGGTGTGAATCCCGGGGATGATCCCCACGGGGACAACTGGCATCCGGAGTTGAATCCAAACGGTACCGAAGCCAATGGTCGTCCCGATGCAGGTGAACCCAATGTGGATGAGAATGACATCCAGGAACAGGTTCGTGAGACCCAGTACTTCCAGCTTTGGGATATTACCGATCCCAACAATGAATTCATTGTATTGGACCGCCAGGATGCACTGCAGGGTGAGGACAAGAACCATATTCTGAATGGCATTCAGGTCTTTGTCCACAATGACTCCATTGCGCCGGATTCGGCCAATACCGGCTGGATCAACGGAAATTGTGTTTGGGATTTTAAAATTATGATTAATCCCGGTCCGCCGCAGAAGGGAATTCCATTTCCTGGAGTATATCAGTTGGCGATTGCTGATTCGAGTGTTTACACGGGACCTCTTGGCACAAACAATTTTATTATAACCGATGCATTGTCCGGGGATACTGTGGATTACTATTCACCTGAGAAATATCCCGTGTCAAATAA
Organism: Fidelibacterota bacterium; assembly: GCA_021734065.1. Classification (GTDB taxonomy): domain Bacteria; phylum Fidelibacterota; class UBA8477; order UBA8477; family UBA8477; genus UBA8477. The sequence continues at coordinate 15,306 of JAIPJQ010000005.1, forward strand.
AAATATTGATTTTCTGGAATTGCCGGAACCCGGTCAATGGCAATCCGCCATTCGAACCTGGCGTTTGGTTCCTCAATCCAGGATTCCAAATGTTTCAGCAGTATTAAGCGATGACAATGGCATCCTGGTAGGTTCCAGTAGTGGTTTACACTATTATAATGTGAACACCAAATCTTGGACTGGCTGGACCAAAAAGTCTACTGGCGGAAATCTTATAACTAATATCATTTATGACATTAAGGCCGTGGGTTCAGCCTGGTGGATTGCTACTGGATTTGGTCCGGAAGCCTTTGATGGAATTCATTGGTATCGTAATTATCGCTTAGAACAAATTTTCGATATAACCAATTATTCCGGGAAGGACATAAGCGATCCCGAGTTTAGTCGTACTTATGCAAAGTGCATTGCCATCGATGAAGATCAGCAAGGCAGAATCTGGTTTGCCACAGCCAAGAAAGGCTTGGTACGGGTAAACACCAATGGAACCCTCGAAACCAGTTTGGACGATGACATCGTGCAGCTTACTACACCGAGCACGATTGACATTGATATTACGACCCGTGCGGTACGCGACATCTTAGTGGATGACCAGAATAATCTGTGGATCGCTACAGAAGCCGGTTTGGTTATTTACGATATTGATGCCGACAGTTGGTCTACCATCAAAAAGACAACAGATAATGGTTTGCCCAATAACAATTTCCAGACGGTTTACCAGTTGCCGGATGGTACGATTGTGGTGGGGACATCACTGGGATTGGCATTTAAGGTGGGCGACAATTTCGTCACTTATGATGATCTGCCCAATGAGACCGTATACAGCTTCTACTACGATGAAACCCAGACGGGGAAAACACTCTGGATTGGAACCAAACAAGGCTTCGCCACCATAGATCTTTCCAATGCGGGCAGCACCTACACGGGCTTAACAACGACTAAATTCGAAGCCAGTTATGGTGACACAAGCATTTCCCAGGATACGGATATTCGGTCCATTCTGTTCACAGATCAGGGAGGCTGGTTTGGAACCAGTGCAGGGCTCGAACACCGTCTTGCGGAAGAGGAGTGGGATGGTTTCGGTCCGGAGCCGGGCGATGTGTTCCAGTTCAAGACGCGCATGCCGTTCAGCTCCCTGGACAGCTACAAGTTCACAACCACCGGAGGACAGGAATCCAAAGATTTGGTGAAGAAAGATCTGGATCAGGTGGCTGTGGTGCCCAATCCCTATGTGGCCACCGCCACCTGGGAACGCAAGCCCTACCTGCAATCGGGTCGGGGCGAGCGAAAAGTCTATTTTATCAACCTTCCTCAGGAATGTACCATCAGGATTTATACAGTGAGTGGAGAATTGGTAAGAAAAATTGAACACAGCAGTACGGTTTATGACGGCAGTGAGCCGTGGGACCTGCTGAATAATGACAACCTGGAGGTGGCGTATGGTATTTACATCTACCATATCGAATCGCCTGCCTCAGGTGCTGAAACCATCGGCAAACTGGCGCTGATTAAATAAGGAGGCTATGATGTTGAAGAAAATTCTACTCGTTTTAATGGCCGGCCTGATCAGCGTTTCCTTTGCGCAGAATAAAGCCGGTACCACGGTGGCTCAATTCCTGAAAATCGGTGTGGGCAGCCGGGCGAATGGTATGGGTGAAGCTTTTGTGGCTTTAAGCGATGACGCCTCCGGTTTGTTTTGGAATCCGGCCGGTATTTCCCGTGCCGGTGCCACCGAATTCATGTTCGTGCATACCCAATGGATCGCCGATATCGGTTTCGACTATGTGGGTGTGATTGTCCCTATGTCCGGGATTGGTACAGTGGGCGCCAGTATTACGTCATTAACTATGGCGGATATGCCGGTACGGACGGAGACGCAACCCAACGGTACCGGCGAGAAATTCTCTGCCAGTGATATGGCGATGCAAATTTCGCTCGCACGGAATCTTACGGACCGGTTTTCCATCGGGTTCAATGCCAAATTCATCCAGCAGAGTATCTGGCACATGAGCGCCAAGGGAATGGCTGTTGATGTTGGCACGTTGTTCAAAACCCAGTTCCATGATATGCGATTGGGAATGAGTATTTCCAATTTTGGGACCTCCATGCAGATGACCGGCCGTGACGCATTGGTCACGTATGACCCGGATCCGGAAGCTGAAGGCAATAACCCTTTAATTCCGGCCTATCTGGCTATGGACGAATCAGCCCTGCCCCTCATGTTCCGGGTGGGGGTTGCCATGGATGTGTGGAGCCAGGGTTCATCCAAATTGACCGTGGCCGTGGATGCCTTGCATCCCAACGACAATTATGAGAGTTTGAATATTGGCACTGAACTGAATATCGCCAATCTGGTATTCCTGCGGGGTGGCTGGAAATCGCCATTTGTGGAGACCAACACCGCCAGCAGCACGGAAAATTGGGAGCGTCGTGAAGAGGGATTCACAGTGGGTGCCGGCGTGGATATTCCACTCATGGGGTCAAGTGGTCTGAAATTTGACTATTCCTTTGCTGACTTTGGACGATTGAAAAATGCGCAGCGGTTTACGCTGAACCTGTATTTTTAATCAGGGTAATTAAGGGCCGGTGCAGCGTTTTCGGGGAGAGAAACAGCTGAACATGAACAGACCAATCGTAAATACAGCGGTTATACCGCACCGAAAAATAAATTCATATGAATTGCTAATAACCAGGGAATCCGGCCTCTTGCCGGATTCTTTATTTGTGCAAATGAGGGTAATATGCTGAAAAAAGGGGCTAAAGCACTCTTACTGGGATTGATTTTTCCTGCGTTCCTGTTTGCCGGGACCACAGGGAAGATATCCGGCCTGGTCACAGATGCCGACACCGGCGAACCGCTCATTGGGGTGAATGTGATGGTGTCAGATCTGGGTACCGGCGCCGCCACGGGCTTGGACGGGCGCTACATCATTTTAAATATCCCTCCGGGTATTTATGAGGTTCGCTTCTCCATGATTGGTTATGCCCAAAGAAATGTTGAGGGCGTGCGCGTCATGGTGGATCTCACCACCCCACTGGATGCCGAGTTAACCACCAGTATTATCGAAGGTGAGTCGGTCACGGTGACGGCTGACCGTTCCATGGTTCAGGCAGACATTACCTTTTCACAATCCAATATCAGCGCTTCCGATTTGAGCGCCATGCCCGTTGAGGAATTTGAAGAAGTCATCTCCCTCCAGGCCGGTGTGGTGCAGGGGACCGGTGGCGAAATCCATATCCGCGGCGGTCGCTCCTCAGAAGTAGGCTATATGGTTGACGGTATTTCCGTGACGGATCCCTACACAGCATCCATGGCGATTGAGGTGGAAAATAACGCCATTCAGGAACTGCAGCTCATTTCCGGTACATTCAATGCCGAATATGGCCAGGCCATGTCCGGTATTATCAATATCGTCACCAAAGAGGGCGACATGAAAAAATACGGAGGCAATATCGACTTCCGTATCGGTCGTTATGCCTCCACCGATCCCAAGATCTATTTTGGCGGTATGCCGGATAGTATGTATGACAAAGCTGGAACGGAAAACATTAATCTGTTGGGGCTTGGTGACGGGTTTACACCGACGCTGCTCAATGATATTCAGGGCAGTATTAATGGTCCCATACCCGGATTGAATGGCAAGGCATCCTTCTATCTCTCCGGCCGTTACTATCGCGGTGATGGGTATCTCTATGGTATCCGGCAGTACAACCCGGAAAGCTATACCTGGAGTGTCTCCAACTCACAGGCGGTTCCCAACACAGAATACTATCTGGATTACGAAGACATCGGCATTGATAACTGTACCGATGAATTCGAGGATGGGATGGGCGGATGTTCACCCGCTCCAACCAATCTGGGTGATGATCCCAATGGCGATAATTGGCATCCACTGTTCAATCCCGGTGGAACCGAAAATAACAATCGCTGGGATGCAGGTGAATTGGGAAATGGTGTCTGGGATGGGGGCGATTATATCGAATATTTCGGGCACAATATCCTTTACGATGTGGCTTCCGGTGAATGGTACCGGGACATGGACGGCAATGGCATTTTCATCGAAGGTACGGACTGGTTTGTTACCGATAGCCTCACCTTTGTGGATGCCAATGGCAATGGCGTGATTGATGGTGAAATATTTTACGATGCCAATGGTGACGGTGTTTGGAGCAGCGATTTTGGTGATGGCAGCGTGGTACCCATGAGCCCCACCCATCAGGTGTCACTCCAGGGTAAAGTCGCTTTTAAACTTGGCAACCATATGAAAGTCTCCGTGAATACGATTTACAGCACCACTCGTAGTGAAGGCTATTCCCACAAGTGGAAATTCAATCCCGATGGCCGTGCCAGTTCGTATCGGGATAACATGAATGTGAGCGTCAGTTTACAACACAATCTGAGTCCAAGTACTTTCTACACGCTTAAAGCCTCATCCGTGGTGAATATGACCCGCGGATATCTGTTCGATGTATTTGATGTGAACTGGAGCAGCATTCTGTTAAAAAATGTCTTCTCACCATTCATCTCAAAAAGTGAAGTACTCACCGATTTTGGATTTCCGGGTGAATCGGATGTGGTGGATTCTCAACTGCAGCAGTACGCCGTTAGTGGCGACATTTTTACTGCCTCTTCCGGGTATAAATACTATCTGGGTGGTATCTCCAGCGGACAATCCCAACGGATGACCCACACCAATGTGTATAAGGCGGATATGACCAGTCAGATCAACGATGTCCATTCGTTGCGGATGGGTTTTGAATATCGCCAAAATGCAATTTTAAGTCGCAATTTCTCGATTCTCTACGATCCCAATGGTCAATTTGCCACACCGACCATCATCTGGCCTTCGGTGGAGCCCACCAGCAGCAGTTTCGATCAGTTGCTGAAATTCCCCTGGGAAATGGCGACCTACCTGCAGGATAAAATCGAATTGCAGGATATGATTGTGAATGCCGGTCTGCGCTTTGAAGTGTTCGAACCGGACGGCGGTGTTTTGAGCGACCCGGCTGATCCCAATCCACGGGATCCTCTGAAATTAATCAACAAATATTTCGATTTGGATGGTTCCGGGACCATTACAGCAGATGAAGCGGTGCCTACGAATGGCAAAACGCTGGAAGACCGGTTGGAATATTGGTTCATCCCGGCGAAGAAGAAATACCAGTTGAGTCCGCGGGTGGCCGTTGCCTATCCCATCACGGATGAGGGCGCGCTTCACTTCAGCTACGGGCATTTCTTCCAGATTCCACCTTATTCCTATCTGTATGCCAACCCGGATTTCGAAGTATCACGCGGTTCCGGTATCGGAACCACGCTTGGAAATGCGGATCTGGAACCGCAGCGTACGGTCCAGTACGAAGTGGGTCTGCAACAGCAATTGAGTGATAATATTGGTGTCGATATAACCGGATTTTACAAGGATATCCGCAACCTGCTGGGCTCGAAAATCGTGGATACCTTCAGTGCCGGTGATGCCTATGCGCTGTATATCAATCGGGATTATGGCAACACGCGTGGTGTTACCATTGCCCTGCGGAAACGCATGAGTGACGGTCTGGCAGCGAATATTGACTACACCTTCAGTGTGGCGCAGGGAAATGCCTCTGATCCGGCATCGGCGTACTTTGACGCGAATAACGGCATTGAACCGGAGAAACAGTTGGTTTTTCTGGACTGGGACCAGCGGCATACGGTAAATGGTTCGGTTACCTTCAATTTACCGTATGATTTCATGACCAGTTTTATCGGGACATACGGTTCCGGCCTGCCATACACACCCAGCTTTGCCGGAGAACGGACATCGTTTGAGAATAGCGAGCGCCGTCCGGCTCAGATAAACCTGGACATGCGGGTCACCAAATCCTTCCGGATGATCGGGACAAAGTGGACATTCAACCTTAATGTGTACAATGTCCTGGATCGTCGGAATGAAGTAGTCGTCTATTCAGACACCGGTCGCTCCGGGTATTCATTGATACCCACCTACACACCGGAGGACCAGGGCGTTAACTCGCTCAGTGATTATCTCTTCCGTCCTGACTACTACTCATCACCCCGTCAAATACGAATCGGAATGTCCGCAGCATTCTAATGAGGAATCCCATGAAGCTAAATTTGAAAACAACTTTCAGTTTAATAATCCTGGTTCCCATGTTGGTTTGGGCTGCGGGACCGGGTAAAGCACAACGATCCGTGGTGTCACCTCAGTTGGCACGGGCAAACGGACTGGGTGTTGATGCCAATGATCATGACTCGCGCAAAATCGCCTGGCATGACGGTAATAAAATCCTGACCCGTTTTTATAACTTCGCGGCCATCTCGAATTGGAGAATAGCGGGTCGCTATGATTGCGGAATCTATCCCATCGGTTCGGGTCACTCCTATATGGCAGAGTTTACGCCCCTCATTGCAAGTCAGGTGAAGGATGCCAGGGGACTGACCCAATACATCATCAGTGACGGAACATCCGCTTCCGCACAGGATGTGGCACCCTCCGGCTATCTTTACCAGTTTGAACCGGTGTTAGGCTATGCCAATCCAAACGACTCTCTGTTGGCCATGAGCGATGATTCCATATCCTGGCCCGATACCTGGCCTGGAAAGCCTGACAGTTGGGACGGAAAATGGAATGGCCAATACGGACAATACAACCGGGCGGACCAGGAGAGCTATTTCCATGTGGACGATTTCAATAACGATGAATTCAACTACTATTCCTTTTACCGGGAAGGTTATGCAGATTTAAATGGCAGGTTCCTGGCTGCTGTTGATGCTGACAGCTCGCGGTATGGCTACCTCATAGATGCGGATGTGGATTTTACTACTGGTGTCGTTGACCTAGCCACTTCCAAGGAGTTGGATACTCGTGGTGGCGACCGGCCTGATGTGGTTCAAATCAATGGTGAGCGATATTATTCGGTTGAAGAAGTTCTTGACGAGCATACACTGCTGCTTGAGTCAGTACGGGCTTCAGCGGCAGAAGATGTTTCCAACGCTAATTACACCATTTGGAATGGCATCAAACGCGGGCTGGGAATGGATGTGTCTGCCCGCGGTTACCAGTGGGCGCACCCGGCTGCCGAGGACATTCTCATCTGGACATATTGGATTGAAAATGTCTCCGATCGTGATTACGAGAAATTCGTCTTCGGTATGTATGGCGATGCGGATGTGGGCGATGACGGGGATCAGTATGATGATGATTCCATGTTCGAAACCGTAGATGATATCGTTTACCAATGGGATCATGACATGTGGTCACCGGTAAAAGGCGGCTTCGAACCGGCCTATTTCGGCTGGAAATATCTGGAGTCACCCGGTAATCCGCTGGATGGTGTGGACAATGATGAAGATGGCATGATTGACGAAAGCCAGGATGATGGGATTGATAACGATGGCGATTGGGACCCGCGAATTGATGATGTGGGGACCGATGGTTTGGGACCTCAACATGGGGAGTATACAGGACCCGACGCGGATGGTACGGAAGGAAATGGTGTTCCGGATCCGGGTGAGCCCAATTTTGAATACACCGATAATGATGAATCGGATCAGTTGGGTTTGACCAGCTTCACGGCCGCTGCTTATCCGGCTATCGCGCCCAGCGACGACGCGCTGACCTGGACCCAGTTGGTTCCGGGCTCGTTTACGGATATTGCCCAGACAGTTGATATAACATTCATGTATGGTTCAGCCTATTTCAAGCTGCCCCGGCAGGAAGAACGCAAGTTTGCTGTGGCCATGTTGTTTGGTGAGGATTTCCCGGATATTCTGCGCAACAGCCAGACCATGCAGCAGATCTATAACAGTGATTACAGCTTTGCCAAACCACCCCTCAAACCCACCGTCACGGCGGTTGCCGGTGACCGGCGTGTGACGCTCTATTGGGATTCCAAAGCCGAACTGAGCCAGGATCCTATCTATGGTCGTGATTTTGAAGGGTATCGAATCTATCGCGCCACGGATCCGGCGTTCAACGAAAGCTGGGTCATTACCGACGCGTATGGCAATCGCACCTTCAACAAGCCCATCGCACAGTTCGATATTGTGAATGGGTTAACCGGTCCTCATCCCATCGGTCTCAACGGACTGCAAATGGACATGGGCACGGATAACGGGCTGGTACACTCCTGGACCGACACCACCGTCGAAAACGGCCAGCAGTACTACTACGCCGTGGTGGCTTATGACCAGGGCTATGCCAACGACTTCTACGAGCGGGGAATTACCGAGATGCCGAATCTGCAGGAAATTTCTCCCTCTGAAACCAATAAGAAAATTGAGGTAAGCGCCTCCGGAACCGTAGTGGCGTATGACGACAATACCGTGGGTGTGATCCCCAATGCGCCGGCAATTGATTATATGGCTCCCGAAGTGGTGGCCGATACATCCCGGACGCTGAGTACGGGTAGTTTCGATATTCAACCCGTGGATCCGAATGCCATTCAGGATGGCAGTTCCTATGAGATTCGGTTCAGAGACTGGTCCAATGATGGCGTTGATAATGACGGGGATTGGCAGACTTTCACGGATGACTCCTTGTTCATTACCATGAGCTCCACGCTTACCATGATAATTCCGCCCAACAGTGACACACTGAATCTTCGATTCAGTAACGATCGTGCCACAGTGACGGGGCCAAATGTTACACGCTTTACTGCGTTTGGTTATTTCTGGGCGACCACCACAGTTTCCGTAGATACCACCAATGGAACGCCATTCTATTATGTGGCCATTCCCGATACCCAATTGGTCATACCACCCACGCTGGGTATATGGAACGGAACAGAGAATCTGCACGATGATTTGGGTACCGACGGGTGTAATGACGAATACGAAGATGGATCGGGCGGATGTCTGGATGCACCGGATCCCGGTTATGTGGCCGGCACGGATCCCAATGGTGATAACTGGCATCCCACCACAAACCGATTTGGTACCCAGGCCAATGCTCAGGCCGATCCCGGAGAGCCCCATTTGGACATGCGGGACATTGATGAAATTGTTCGGTTTACCTCGTGGTATGATGTGGTGAATACGACCACCGATCAGTTGATATTGCAGCACCAGACTGAACTGAGCGGTGAAAACCGTGGCGAGGTGGCGGAAGGTATCCAGATAAATCTCACCAATGATGTGATTGGTCTGGATCTGGATGGCAGCGGCTGGTCGCAGAGTGGACTCAATATGACCACCCGCCTGCTGCTCATCAACTATGGGAATTTTCAGGCGGTTGCCACGCCCTTCGATTATGTGATGGAGGTGACGCCAACCATTGTGGATACGGCGAAAAATATGAAGTTCACCGCATTCTCCCTGTATGATCAGACCAATCAGCAATCGGCCGAATTCATCTATCTGCCGGTGGAAAATGACACCCTGATCAAGGATGGTGGGAAACTCTATCCTTATATTGAGGTGGAAGGCCAGCAAAGGGTCGGCTACCAGATGGAATTTGTGGCGATTGCGGCGAATATCAATCATATGGTCAAATGGCAGGATGTCATGTTCTTTGCCACTGGTGATCGGGGATTGATACTCTGGGATGGCACCAATTGGCTACCCATTACCCAAACTGACGGACTGGCCGCCAATGCCATTTATGACATGGTCGTGGATGCCTCCGATCGTTTGTGGGTCGCCACCAGTGGTGGTTTAAACCTCCAAACGCCCTACGGCTGGGAAACCTACGGCATTCCCAAAGGCGATAAGGGCGCTCTCACCGAGTTTAACGGTCTGACTATTGATACGGATGGTAATCTATGGGCTACCAGTCCCGATGGCGTTTTCAAAACCAGCCTGGGCACTATCGCGTGGTCCAACTACGACGAAACCAATGATGGCCTGGCTCAGCTGAGCAATGTAGCCATCGTGGCGCTGGATAGCGGGAAAGTACTGGCTGGTAGCAAAAGCCGCGGCTTGAGTCTCTACCATCCGGTGGCTGATTCGTTTACCGTGATTGACCGGAATAACTCCGATCTCCCGGACAACAATATCCAGGTGCTGACCAGGCGTGGGAATCGCGTTTTCATCGGAACCCGGTTACAGGGCTTTGCTGTGTATAACGATGACGACGGTACCATTGAATACACCAACAAGGACAGCCTGCTGGACCGGGGAGTGAGTGACATTCTCATTGGTGCGGACAATGTGGTGTTACTCGCCACGAAAGATGGTGTGGATTCGCTTACATATGTGGATAAAGACAATGTTACCTATCATAATCCCTTCACACGGGAATCCGATCCGGGTATCCTGAGCGATAATGTTCAGACGTTGTTTCTTGAAAATGATGAGTTGTGGTTCGGAACGAAGTATAATGTGGCCAGACGCACTGCTGAGGGCTGGAATAATTTCAACCCCCAACCGGGCGACAAATATGTCCTGCGAACAACCAAACCCTTCTCCGGCCTGGATACACTCCGGTTCACATCCTATGGTGCCCGGGTGACCGGTGGTTTAGCATCCTCGGTTCTGGACGATATCGCCGTAGTCCCCAATCCTTATGTCGTTACAGCCAGCTGGGAACCACAGCACCTGTACTCATCCGGTCGGGGAACCCGCAAAATTGATTTCATCCACCTGCCAAGCCAATGCACGATCCGGATATATACCATGAGTGGTAAGCTGGTGGATACGATTGAACATGATGCACCGGCTCAGAATGGCGCACAAAGCTGGGACTTGCTCTCCCGGGACGGATTGGAGATCGCCTATGGCATGTATATCTACCATGTGGATGCACCTGGGATTGGGACAAAAGTCGGCAAATTCGCGGTGATTAAATAGGAGGCCATGATGAAAAAGCTACTGATATCAGTTGTTGTGATGATGGTTGGGGCGACCTATTTACACGCGCAATTTGTGGAGAATGTCTCCAAGGTAGGTACCACAGCCGGTTCGTTTTTAGAAATTGGCATCGGCTCCCGGGCTATGGGAATGGGCGAAGCCTATGTAGGCATGGCCGATGATGTGACTGCATTATATTGGAATCCGGCCGGATTGGCGCTGATTCCCAGGAATCAGGTCACGTTCGTGCATACCCAATGGCTGGCCGACATCAATTTCAATCACATTGCCGGCGCTTTTCCCCTGGGTCGCTCCGGAACACTCGCGGCTTCGCTTACCTCGCTGAATATGGGTGAGGACAAAGTCAGAACCGTTTTTTATCCCGAAGGAACCGGCGAAATGTTCACCGCTTCCAGCGTGGCCATGAGTGTGGGATTTGCCCGTCGGTTTACGGATCGGTTCAGCTTCGGAGCTGCCGGAAAGTATATCCGGGAACAAATCTGGCACATGAGTGCTTCAGCTCTGGCCGTTGACATTGGAACGCTGTTCCGCACCCAGTTCAATGATATGCGCATTGGGATGAGCATCTCCAATTTCGGTACAAGTATGCAATTAGAGGGACGGGATACACAAATTACCCATGACATTGATGAGTCCAAAGAGGGGAATAACTCCAAAATTTCTGCGCACCTGGATACGGACGAATGGTCGTTGCCACTGCTGTTCCGGGTCGGTATCGCCGGTGAGGTCATCCAGTCCAATCACCAGCGGCTCACTCTGGCTCTGGACGCCAATCATCCCAACAATTACGCGGAAAGTGTACAGATTGGGGCAGAGTATGCCATCAGAGAATTCGCATTCCTGCGTATCGGTCACAAATTTTATCTGAATGATAAAAATGAAGATGGTGACCCCAATTCACCTGAGGGTTTTACAGCCGGAGCCGGCGTGAACCTGCTCATCTCCCGCAATACCAGATTCTATCTGGATTACAGCTATGGAGATTTTGGTCTGCTGGACCAGGTACAGCGGTTCAGTATAAATCTTGAGTTTTAAGCTGCCGCGTGCATAATTGGATAAGCCGGGATGCTGTTATAATATCCATAAGTGACAGTATCCCGGTTCCTTTTTTATAAGCCCCATTTCAACAGATATGCCCGGTTTTATCACCCCTGGTTTCAGCCTATATTTCCTCCGAATCCTTTCACCTGCTTTAAAGGAGCTTTAACGCCATGAGCAGCGTTTTCCACAAATACATAATACCCATACTTCTGCTTGCGCTTATTGGTACCGGCAGCGCTCAGAATCTTGTGCCCGGACAGAAACCTGAGCCGGTGAGATTCTGGTTGTCCAATGAGGGTGAGGCCTGGGGATATCTGACACGGGATGCAGTATTCCTCAAAGAGGATAGTGGTTACACCCACCTGCGTGAATTAAAAGGCGTCACACAGGCACTCCTGTCACCCAACGGACAACTGGCTCTGTTGGCGCAACATGAACCCTACCGCAGCAGATTACGCCAGTCTCTCATCACAAGATTCTGGATAATTGACCAGGATGGCAGGGAATGGTTGAACTGGGAAGAAACCAATGCAGCAGATGAGACCCGCTGGCAGGCCGCCATCAGTAATGCCGGAATTCTGGCTCTGCTGGATCCCGGTTATGCCCGTCTGAAACTCATCGCCCCCAACGGGCGCATCATTCTGGACAAAAAGCTGATCAAATCTACCCCGATGACCGAACACACCACCGTATTCAATCTGGAGCGTAAAGGGCGTCTGGGCTGGGTGAACGAACAGGTCATGGTTGTGCTGGAAGAACAGGCGTTTCGCCCCCAACATGCTGATAATGTGCTGACACTGGCGTTCGATGCAAATGGGAGCCTTGCCTGGGAATCAAAGCTTCCACTGACTCAAATTCAAGGCGCCCTGTTTGACGAAGCGGGACTTTTTATCTCCGGTTATGATTGGCATGACACCGATGCCGGGCGACAATTCCGATTTCAACTCCTGCAGGTGAATGTCCACTCCGGTCAAAGCGTAAACCAGTGGCAACGCCCGGCCAAACAAATGACCATTTCTCCCGATGGTGGCTGGCTTGCGGTTCTGGCAGAAGCTGATTCCGGTTACCGTATCGATCTGAAAAAAAATACTCTGGAGGCATTCAGCTTTCACAGTGAAACAGAATTTTTCCAACACCTGGTTGTGAATGACGCCGGTGAAGTCATGGCCCTGGCAGTGTCAAAGTCCAATTTTCATCCATTAGAAATTTTTAAGAGCAATCGCATCAAACTGATGAAGCCACTCTCCGGTGAGACCCTGGAGCTCCAAACCACCGGTATCCAACAGGATCAGTTACACCTGCAAACCGACGGGAAAAAATATTATCTGGGCGATACCCAACGGTGGCGGGAGGTGGGGGAATGATCCACCGCTTGCTGTTCCTTTTCCTAATCCTCACCATGGCACTCCGTGCTGAGTTTCCCTGGCCATTGGCACCCATGGATGAACAGCACCGGGTTTCTGCTACTTTTGATGAATGCCGTGAAAATCGGGACCATTTTCATAGCGGCACTGATATTCCACTGGCGCAGGGCGGAGCCGTATTGTCCATCGAGTCCGGACAGGTCACCGGTTTCGACCCCAACGGGATCAACGCCTGGATACGAGTCGGCCGCTATGCCTATGTTCACGTCACACCCAATCCGGCCCTCAGCGTGGGAAATTATGTGAATCAGGGCGATGTGGTAGGCTGGACCAATGACCAAAACCATATTCATCTTAACGACGGCGGTGGCGCCAGCGGGTATAGCTACGCAAATTCACTGCGTACCAATGGCATCGCGCCATTTGAAGATCCCTACCATCCCCGGTCGCCCATTATATCTTTTCGCCAGGATGGTACCGATACACGCTTTACGGGAAGTGAAATCTCAGGTCGTGTGGACATCTGGGCGCAGGCTTCGGACACGACGGATACCTGGTCAAGCATTGATATGAATAATGGTGTTTATAAAATTGGTTGGGCTTTGTACAGCAGCGATACCAGCGCCGTTTTGGAGGGACCCTATTTTCATTTTCAGGCGGATAACCTGTATAACTCCAACTATATCAACAATCTCTACGCCCCGGGCAGCAGTACCAGCACCTACATCCACATTCTCACCAACAGCATTTACGCCAACGGCTCTCTGGATTGTGATGGATACGATCCCGGTGAGTATGTGGTTGCAGTTATGTCAGCAGACACACGCAACAACTGGGATACGACGTATGTATCGGTGACCTTTACCGATGAAGATTTGGTAGCGCCCGAACCGCCGGTTTTCCAGTTTGCAGGCTTGAACGATGCTGGTGAAATGACCTTGAAATGGGAACCGCCCACTGCCGCTGACCTGGCTGGCTACAATCTCTACTATTCCTTTGATGGGAATAACTGGACCAACAATCTGGGACCCGAAACACTCACCGCTGAAATGAGCAGTTATACCTTCTCCGGATTCCCTTCCAACAGCTATATCCACCTAAAATTGACGGCTGTGGACGCGGCGCCAATCCCAAACGAAAGTGACTTTTCCGATACCTACGGTGTGAAAATGAATCTCACCGGTACCAATGTAATGGTTGTCGATGGATTTGACCGGACGACCGGATCGTGGACTGCAGCATCGCACCATTTCAACACCATTTTTGGAAAAGCCATCAGTGACGCCATCCCGGATGTAAATATTGCCGCCGCATCCAATGAATGGATCCTGGCCGGGCAGGCTTTGGAGGATTGTGACGCGGTAATGTGGTTTGTGGGGGACGAGAGTCGGGATGACGAAACATTTTCTGTCGCCGAGCAGACCATCATTCAGAATTATCTCACCGGTGGCGGGAATTTGTTTCTTTCCGGTTCTGAAATTGGTTATGACCTCTCCGCTGGTGATGCCACAGACCAGGCATTCTTCTCACAATGGCTGGGATTGAATTATACCGGAGATGCCTCAGGAAATTACAGCCTGACGGGCTTATCATTGTTTGACGGTTTCTCAGCAACCTATGGCAGCCAACCCTACGAAGATGACTGGCCGGATTATTTCACCACCGCTGGGACCGGCCAGGTATATATCGATTATGGGAATGGCTTTCATGCGGGGATTGGGAATGCCATCGTCAACGGCGAACTGACGGGAAAAGTTTTAACTGTTGGATTTGCCTGGGAAACCATGGCACACGCCGCGACACGCACAGATTTCATGACGAGATTATTTGATTATTTCGATACACCGGTGGGCATTGCCGGGGATGAGAATGCCGCCACCGCTGCTGAATATTCCCTTTCTCCCACATATCCTAATCCGGGCAATGCTCAGGTAGCAGTGGATATTTCCACGCCAAATGCGGGCCGATTCAATCTGGAAATCTTTGATATTTCCGGTCGTTTGATCTGGGAACAGGGGTATGATCTGACCAGAGGACGGCACCAGATTAGCTGGCAGACCCGGAATGAACATGGGGCAGAGGTCAGCAGCGGGATTTACCTCATGAAAATCCAGGGAATGAATCAGAACTGGTTTCGAAAGGTAACCCTTATTAAATAGACCGTATGGCGCAATATTTCAATCGGTGGATGTTCCTGATTTTGGCTTTGCTTGGTTCTTTAAGAGCAGAGGATATCCTGCAACTGACCGCCAGATTGGAATTTACAGACCCGGTTATCTCTGTCCATTTTCGGTCAAGTCATGCGCCATCCAGAGTTTGGATTGTGCAACAGGAACAGGCGGTCCAAGTCTTGAACAGCCAGGGGCGCCAGGAAGCAACGATCGCTGCCACGGCGGAGGATGTGGTGATTGTATCGCCCTCCCGCCGTTACTTCGCGATTGTAGCCCTTTTACCCGACCAGACCGCCAGCGCCGCCGGTCGTTTGCTTTCGGTGCGTGTTTTCCACCACACCGGTACATCGCTGTATCATAGCGCGTCCCCATTCAATTCCGTTTTTAATCGTCCCCAAATTCTCCTTACCGATGATGGCTCTCTGGTATTTACCGATCAGTATGAAACGACTATCCGGGAGATTTATGACGGAACGACCCTGAACGAAATTGAGTTGAGCCGCTTTTTCCCGAATTGGGAAACAGAAAATGATACCTGGTTAAATGCCGTCACGCCGGACCGCGGATATTATGTGGTTTCTTCAATCATGGATTCCATGACTCAACAACCCGTGGTTCAGGTTGCCATTCTCAGTAATCGGCTGAATCTGTTGTCCCATTATCAAATTCCCGGCCAGGTTCTCCGATTATTTCCTGTGACGGGGCAGGGGAAGGCGTATTTGGGATTTAATAAGAACGAGCTGACCCAACTTGCCCTCCTGGGGCGCGATAGCGTTATCACCCTGAGCGCCACCGTACCGCAGGAAATATTGCCTGCGGGTGATCCGGGACGAGCTTTGTTCATATCGCTCAAAGGTCTTCAAATATTGAATTGGAACGATGGGATGTTAGAGACCGGGTATATTCCACAGGAAATGGATAAGGTCATTTCAGCCGCCTTCTTACCAGGCGTGGAAGGCTACCTGATTCTGTATGGCCGACAGCGATTGCGTGATGATGAAATGTATTACGATAACCTGCGATTGAATCTGGTGAATAAAGTGGGTGATTTGTGGTACGCGCAGCAATTGGATGGTCAAATGCGGTATGCACCGGGTATTACCATCATTGATGAACAAACTGTCGCACTGAAAACGGATTATCAGATCAAAATTTACCATGTACCCATTCAATTGAATAAATAATAGGGAACAGCAAAAGAGGACGATACATGACTCGAATATTCCATATGATTTTAATGCTCACCGCGACGATTCTGGTGGTTGGGTGTGGAGAAAAAATTGATTCTCTCAATGGTACTCCCCAAAAAATGCACAATGTTCAACAATTGACCTTCGAAGGTGACAACGGTGAAGCCTACTGGTCACCGGACGGACAAAAGATCATTTTTCAAAGCAAACGGGACGGTCGCGGATGTGACCAGATTTATACCATGAATGCGGATGGCTCGGACCAGCACATGGTGAGTAATGGTCTGGGTGCCTGCACGTGTGCCTATTTTACTAGCGACATGAGTCGGATCATCTTTGCCTCCACTTTTGGTGTTGTTGACAGCTGCCCGCCCCGACCACCGTCCCGTCCAGGCAAATACATCTGGCCGCAGTTCCCCTACGAGATTTATTCCGCCAATCCGGATGGCTCCGACCTGCGAAAAATTCGTGAAAACCCGGGATATGATGCCGAACCAACGGTCTGCTTTGCCACTAACCGGGTGATCTTTACGTCCCGGGTTGATAATGACCTGGAGTTGTTCGCCATGAATGCGGATGGATCGGATGTTCAACGGATAACGCACCGCCTGGGGTATGATGGTGGCGCTTATTTTTCCCCGGACGGGAAGGAAATCGTCTGGCGCGCCTGGTACCCGGAGGATCACGCTGATTCCCTGCGGTGGATCAACAATATGAAAGCAAGCCTGGTAGAGGCCGTTCCACTGGATGTGTATGTGATGAATGCAGATGGAACCAACATTCGGCGACTGACCCAAAATGGTGCCACCAACTGGGCGCCTTCCTGGCATCCCGATGGTGAGCATATCATCTTTTCCTCCAACATGGATGACTGGCGCCGTGAATATGGCGCCTATGGACATAATTTTGAATTGTATTACATCCATAAAAATGGCTCCGGGCTCACACGACTCACCTATAACACTACCTTTGATAGTTTCCCCATGTTCTCACCCGATGGTAAAAAGGTTGCTTTCGCGACAAACCGAGACGCGCAAAATCCTCGGGCTACTCATGTCTATGTTGCTGACTGGGTTGATTAATACCATAAACGGGGCGTTAGATTGCTGAATAAATTTCTGCACCTGTACTTGCCTTATGGTGCCATTGACCTGTTCCTGGCTGTTGCCATCGTATCAGAGATTATCCTTATGAATTACCAGCTGCTGTGGGCAAATCTCCCGGTACTCATGCTGGGATTATGGTCATTTTCCAGAAAATTGAGCGAGATACAGGATGTTTCTGATAACTGAACTGGTCATGGTTGTGGTTACGGGGATTCTTCTCATCCATGCTGTGGAGGAAAATTCTCTGGAATTTGCCCTCTATTTCTGGCTTGGTGGTGCCTGGTTCAGTTTGTTACGCGAATTGCTCGTCGCCAATTATTCGCATCTTTACGCCTATGGCGGATTTACCATCTGGCTATTCAAGGTGCCCGTAATCTATCTGGTATTCTGGACGAATTTCGCCTATGTGGCGTTCCGCTGGAGTGAGAATGCGTTGGAGGAGAACTTCTTTGCCCGGAAGCCTGGACAAAACTTCTATCCACTCGTGTTTTTAATTCTGGTGGTACTGGGCATCATGGTGGAAGGCTATGGCAGCCAATTCCAGATGATCCGCTGGCAATTCGAGACGCCTCTTAGACTCTGGGGCGGGGTACCGGTGGTGATTTCCTTCAGTTATGGAATAATGGGCGTCATATATGTGGCTGCATTTCGGGAAATATGGACCACCATATCAGATCCGCTCAAACGAGTGTATCACCTCATCGCCTGGGCACCGTTGTTGGTTCTGATTCACATGGGGGCGTTATTCATTATCAAAGTCAGTATTGACATTTTTTCAGGCCAGTTGAAACTTTATTGACAAAGGTCATCCTCCCGTTTACTTTTGCCCGCTTTTTGGCAGCCCAGGTGGTGGAATTGGTAGACACGCTAGGTTCAGGGTCTAGTGCCGATTACTGGTGTGCGAGTTCGACTCTCGCCCTGGGCACCAAAATACGAAAAGCCTCTAATTACTTGGTAATCAGGGGCTTTTCAATTTCTATTAAACCAAAGAATACATTCACATGCTTATATTCACACATTCGTGTGCATTCCAATCGTGGGATAGGTGAAATTTATTGGCTCACCATTCAGGGATTGTAAATTGACACACGATGACAAAGCAATACAACTGAAATCCGAAATGGGGTGATTATGGGGCGTGTCATTCATTTTGATCTGGAAGCGCAGGATCCGGATCGAGCCATGCGATTTTATCAGGAAGTCTTTCAGTGGCAATTTAGTAAGTGGGATGGACCGTTGGAGTATTGGCTGATTAAAACCGGTGCTGATGAGGAGCCGGGCATTGATGGTGGTCTGACCAGGACAGAAGGGGACAAACCGGAAACCACCAATACCATTGCTGTGGAGAATCTTGATTTAGTGCTGGAACGATTACGTCAATCAGGTGGAAAAATTATTCGTGAAAAGGGGGCTATTCCCGCAGTCGGATGGATTGCTTATTGCACCGATACGGAGGGTAATTATTTCGGTGTGATTGAGAATGATGGAGAGGCGAGGTGAGCGGCATGCAAAAACAAACCTTTATTTATCAGCTAAAACTCACGGATCCATCCAAAGCGGAAACGCTTACCGAAGACGAAAAATGCATTGTGAGTGACCATTTCGAATATCTGAAGAATCTCCTGGACAAGGAGTTGTTGATTCTGGCCGGGCGCACAGAAGGTGCGGAGTTCGGGATTGTCATTTTCGAAGCAGAAAGTGGGTCCCGCGCCCGTGAAATCATGGAAAATGACCCGGTGATAAAAAATGGGCTGATGATCGGTGAAATTTATCCCTATCGGCTGGCACTGTGGCGTCGCCATTGATACATTTTGATAGTGTTTGACAATGAATCATGACCTAATCTGCCAGTGAGACATTACGAATTTTATCACAGGAGGTATCCGCATGGCAAAACCGTATAAATTTGAATTTGACGAAGATGAATTGATGGAACTGAAACAGCTGCTGAAGAAGCTGGAGACCAAAGAACCACGCGTTGAAGTGAAGGTGAATGGCTATGTGCGCAGCTTTGCCAAAAACATGTTACGAGCCATTCAGGAGCAGGAAGATTTTTACAAGTATGACCAATGGTAAACAATAATGTGATTCTGGTGTCAGCCTGTCTGCTGGGTGAAAAATGTCGCTATGACGGACAGGGCAATTATTCATCAGCGGTGGAGCGGGTATTGGAAGGGCAGATGGTTGTTTCGGTATGTCCGGAAGTGGCCGGCGGATTAGGTGTGCCAAGAGCACCAGCGGAAATTGTGGATGACCGGGTCCTGCGGGAGGATGGAACGGACGTGACCGCTGAATATGAAGCCGGGGTAAAGGCATGCATGGAAGTTGTGGAAAAATATTCCGTGATAAAAGCCATTCTGAAAGCCCGGAGTCCGGCCTGTGGGTGTGGACTTATTTACAATGGTCAATTCAATGGCACAATAATAACCGGCGATGGACTTTTAACACGCGCACTGAAGGCTCGGGGGATTGCATGTGAAACCGAAGAAACGGTTGGTAGAGAAGAGACATGATGCTGTCTGAAACAGAAATTAAGCGTGCAGCAGTCCTCATTAAAGAATCACCCTACACCGTAGCCTTCACCGGCGCTGGCATTTCAGTAGAATCTGGCATCCCGCCCTTCCGTGGTGGGGATGGTCTGTGGAATAAATTTGATCCTTCGTTTCTGGAAATCGATTATTTTTACCAACAACCCCTGAAGTCATGGGAGTTGATACGGAAAATATTCTATCAATACCTGGGGAAAGCCCGTCCCAATAAAGCCCATGATGTATTAGCGCGGATGGAAGCGCGGAAACTTATTCACGCCTTGATTACCCAGAATATCGATAATCTCCACCAGCAGGCCGGCAATCAGGATGTGATTGAATTCCACGGTACCACCGGCAGGTTGATCTGCACCGCTTGCCACCAAACAATCAACGATACTGCCCAAATAACAAAACTGATTGAGAACTTACCACCTGCCTGTCCTGAGTGCGGGGGACTGCTGAAACCGGATTTTGTTTTTTTCAGTGAAATGATCCCTGAAAGCGCACGGGAGCGTAGTTTCACCGCTGCACAAAAAGCGACTGTTTTCATGATTATTGGTACATCCGGAGATGTCTTTCCGGCTGCCATGCTCCCTCCCAGATCAAAACAGACCGGCGCTACGATCATTGAAATTAATACGGCACCGACATCCTATACTGACGCCACCACAGATATTTTCCTGGAAGGCAAAGCATCGGTGGTCATGGAAGCAATTGAAAAAGCGTTGGAATGATGGCGCCATACGACTCAGACATACGCCCGGAAAAACAATGGTGGCAGCGTGGGAAGCGGGTTATCGGTGTGGATGAAGCCGGACGCGGTCCCCTGGCCGGACCCGTGGTGGCTGCCGCGGTGGAATTGAATCCTGAGAATTTACCCGTTGGCATTAAAGACTCAAAAAAACTCACTGCCAAATCACGGTCAACTGTAGCGACAACTATCTATGCACAATCTATTCAAACAGGCATTGGCATCGTTCATGAGCAGGAGATTGACCGGATTAATATTTTACAAGCCACTTTTCAGGCCATGCGATCAGGTTTAGAAAAGTTTAAAACTGAGAATACCCATGTTCTGGTCGATGGCAAATTTACCATTCCGGATTTCGAACAGGAACAGACTGCGTTGGTGGATGGAGATGATCTGAGTATCTCCATCGGCGCGGCGTCCATTATTGCCAAAACCTTTAGGGACAGAATGATGTTGTCCTACCACGTGCTGTTTCCCGAATATGGGTTTGATGCCCACAAAGGCTATGGCTCCAAACGCCATTTGGAAGCTCTGACGGAGTACGGTCGCTGTCCAATTCACCGGCGTTCTTTCAATCCGGTACGCGATGCACCTAATCGGCGGTTTCGCATGAAGGATAATGCCCAAAAAGCCGGGTGGTTGGGAGAAATATATGCCGGAATGTATTTTGTCCGGAATGGCTATGACCTGTTGATGCATGGCTACCACGGCAGTCGGGATGGTGAAATTGATCTTATTGCACTTAAGGGCAGGGAGGTCATTTTTGTAGAGGTCAAAAGCTATCTTCGCGCTGCAGAAGCCGAACCAGCCCATTATCGGGTTACACCCGCTAAACAAAAGAAAATTGCGGATACTGCAGAGCATTTTTATACCAATGAGGTGTACAAAAATCGCTATCCGGCCGAACCGGAAAGTCGCTTTGATATTGTCACGGTGGATTTCAGCCGAAAAAAGCCGGTTTTAAAGCATTTTGCCGACGCATTTTTACCCCTTTGACCGGGATTCAGATTGGAAAAATTAGTTTGTCGTTTATGTTTCAACTTG
Organism: Fidelibacterota bacterium; assembly: GCA_021734065.1. GTDB lineage: Bacteria > Fidelibacterota > UBA8477 > UBA8477 > UBA8477 > UBA8477. The sequence goes on from JAIPJQ010000005.1 coordinate 37,311, forward strand.
CTCCGGAGAACGCATCAGGGAAAGAGGAAAATGACATGACCCCATTGATCACTAGACCCTTCCAATTGATAGCTAGAACACTGCTTATGAGCCTTTTTCTAATCGGTGGTATAAGCAATTCTCTTCTGGCCTGGGATCCGCCTGCCTATGGCCAGAATGGGATGGTGGTCGCCCATGATGAACTGGCCGCAGAAGCCGGCCGAAAGGTATTGGCTGCGGGAGGGAATGCCATTGATGCAGCTGTTGCAGTGGGATACGCATTGGCGGTAACCTACCCACCAGCCGGCAATATTGGTGGCGGTGGGTTTATGGTGATTCGAATGGCCGATGGGCGTATGGCAGCCATTGACTATCGCGAAAAAGCCCCTGCAAGAGCAAACCGAGACATGTTTTTGGACGATTCTGGCCGGGTGGTCCCGGGATTAAGTCTGCAGGGTGGTTTAGCTGTAGGTGTTCCTGGTACGGTTGCCGGTTTGCAGATGGCGCTGGACAATTATGGGACCATGAAATTGAAAGAGGTGATCAACCCTGCCATTGATCTTGCCAAACGCGGATTCCCTGTAAATTTTTATCTGTCATACGCGCTACACTACCTAAATCAAGCCGCTGCAAAATACCCGGAAACCGTACGGGTGTTTGGTCGGGACGGAAATCCCCCTAAGCCGGGAGAAATTTTCAAACAGCCTGACCTGGCGCGCACGCTGAAAACCATTCGGCGGAAGGGTCCGGCTGGCTTCTATCAGGGGAAGGTTGCTGAGAAGTTGGTGGAATCCGTACAGGCAGCCGGTGGTATTATTTCGCTTGAAGATTTGGAAAATTATCAGCCTGTTTTGAGACGTCCGGTCACCGGTGAATACAAAGGTTATCAAGTCCTGTCAATGCCACCACCGAGTAGTGGCGGGATTGCCCTGATTTCTATGCTCAACATGCTGAAACAATTTGAATTAGACACCATGGACTGGCACGGTGCAGATTATGTGCAGGTGTTGACAGAAGTGGAGCGTCGTGCTTACGCTGATCGCAGCGTCTGGTTTGGCGATGCTGATTATTGGCCGGTTCCTACCGAAACATTACTCTCTATGGCTTATGCGAATACCCGTATGGCGGATTTTGTCTGGGGAAAAGCCACACCCAGTGAAATGGTGCAACCGCTGGGAGATGCCGCCATGGACTCACTAAAAGCGGTTTTACGGGAGAGTGAGGAAACCACCCATTATTCAGTCGTTGACAAGTGGGGGAATGCCGTGAGTACAACTACCACGCTGAATTGGACGTTTGGATCACTGGTGACCGTAAATGATTGCGGGTTTTTGCTGAATGATGAAATGGACGATTTCAGTGCGAAACCGGGCGTTCCCAACGCGTTTGGATTGGTGGGCAATGAAGCCAATGCCATTCAACCCAACAAGCGCATGCTTTCAAGTATGACCCCGACCATTTTCGTGAAAAATGACAGCGTCCGCTATATCATCGGTACGCCCGGTGGCTCTACCATCATTACCTCTGTGATGCAGGTGTTTTTAAATGCTATTGAGGAAAGAATGGGAATTGTGGATGCGGTCCGAATGCCCCGGGTACACCACCAGTGGCTGCCGGATGTCATCTATATCGAGCCCTATGCATTGGGACCGGAGACCATTGCCGCATTGGAGCGAAACGGTTACAGAGTGGTGATTCGCAGTACCATCGGTGAGGTAAATGCCATCGGCTGGGACCCAATTTTCAAGGGTTGGATTGGGGCGCCGGATCAGCGCGGTGCGGCGGCAGCGGTTGGGTATTAATGAACTTTCTGAGTCAGCCGGAGTTACAGCTACAAATTTTTAAGGATCAGAATGGCTAAAAAATCAAAAGGCAAACCGAAAGACCGCGGATTTTCGCGGGGCTTACTCCATGTCATTGTTTCTGTGTTGATTCTGCGGGCAACGGTGATTGAGGCTTATAATGTTCCTACCGGATCCATGGAAAATACGGTCAGGGTGGGGGATTTCATTTTAGGGAATAAATTTGTCTATGGTATTCGCACACCGGACTGGATTGGCATTCCCTGGACGAATATCGGTTTCAGTGTTCCATACACCAGACTCCCGGGATTCGCCGTTCCCAAAAGTGGTGATGTGGTGATTTTTCGGTATCCCAACGATCGCTGGCCAGCCAATGTGATCGGTCCACTGGATCCCAGTTTGAATTACATCAAACGCTGTATTGCCGGTCCCGATGAGACGCTGCAAATCAAGCAAAAACGGGTTTATGTGAATGGTGAAGAAATGCCGCTTCCCACGCATGGAAAGCTTTCCTACGCCAATATGATGCCGCCTGAATACAAGGAGCGCATGATTTTCCCGCCCGGAATGGGAAACCGGGATAATTATGGCCCACTACGAATGCCCTCAGTCGGCGATACGCTGCGAATTGACGCCACGAATCTTGAATTTTGCAGAAATGTGATCAGCCTTGAGGGACACGAGGTGTTTTCCACCCAAAATCATAAATTGATTATCGATGGCAAACCTGCGGATTATTATGTCTGCAGTCAGAACTTCTACTTTATGATGGGTGATAACCGGGACAATTCACATGACAGCCGATTCTGGGGACTTGTACCCGAAGACAATATCATCGGTGAAGCGCTGATGATCTATCTTTCCTGGGACCAGACTGAGCCTAATTTGGTGAAACGCTTGTTCACCCTGCGGCCATCCCGGATGTTTACACTGGTTGATTAACCCGTCAGGTAAATCAGCAGGCAGAGCTAGCATTCCCCTCCACAAAGACCTTCTATAAAAATCCAATTTTGGATATCAGCTAGTTGCATCCGGTAAGGGTACGCAGATGTTCTTTTGGTGCGGATTCGTCTATTCTTGCATGGAATCATTGTTTGGAATATGGACCGTCTTACCCAGGGGTAGGGTAACAAAGGCATCATCCGGTAAACCCTCTGCCAGAGTGGCAGCATTCAGTCTCTCAACCGGTTCCTGAATCGGTTCGTCGGTCAGAATAAAAGTTCCCCAGTGCATACCAATAGAAAATTGGGAGCGAATGTCCTGATGAATACGTACGGCTTCTTCCGGATTTACATGATGATTCTTCATGATCCAGCGTGGATCGTACGCGCCAATGGGAATAAGTGCCAGATCGAATGGCCCCCAATCGGTACCGATCTGCTTAAATTGGATTGGGTTATAGCCGGTATCGCCCCCAAACCAGAGCCGTTGCTCCGTGCCAATAATCGCCCAGCCGGCCCATAAGGTTTCATTTCTGTTAAAAGGCGTCCGCCCACTGAAATGTTGGGTGGGTGTACAAACAATTTTCAGATTCTCAATCCGGGTTGAGTCCCACCAATCCAATTCCTGTACCGTTTGGATCCCCAGATCCTCAAACCACTGCTTCACCTTCAACGGAACCAACCATTGCGCGGTTGTGCCCAGGTGCTCCACGGTCGTCCTATCCAAATGGTCATAATGATTATGTGAAATGACAATCACATCAATCGGTGGCAGACTTTCCATTGAAAATGCTGGCGGTGAAAGCCGTTTGGGACCGGCCCATTGAACCGGGGAGCAGCGATCAGAAAAAATGGGGTCCGTGAGGATATTCATTCCATCTAATTGCACCAGAAATGTACTGTGACCCAGCCAGGTTACCTGTAAACCACCATCAGCAGGCGTGTGGATCGTTTGAAATTCGGGTTTAACACGCGGGACTGCCCGGGCGATCAAGCTGTCCGCTGGGTTTGGTATTTCCCTTTCCTAAAACCATTTCATGAGCTTTTTGAATCCGGGTTCAGATTCCTGCGAGACATACGGATTTACAAAACCACCATCCGGATGATGATGCGCTGGTGATATCCCGCTTTCAAGTTGCCCGTGGCAGCCAATGGTCAGCCAGAAAATAAGAATGTGAAAAATTGAGCTTCGTGCCATGGTCATTAATATCCGATCCTGAAAATTAGCTGGTAGAATAATTTGCACCTGACCATTTCGCAAGTTCATGTGAGGCTGATTTTTATCAACTTGGAAACACACCACTCCCAAGATATAATAGCCGCCATGCAGAAAACCATACTCATAACTGGTTCGAATCGCGGAATTGGACTGGCACTGACTGAAGCTTTCATGAAGCAGGGTTACCGCGTCCTGGGGACAGCGCGCCAACCGGAAAAAGCCGTGCAACTGGGTAAACTGCTCCCCGAAAAAGATATTCTCCGTCTGGATGTATCTCAGGAGGATAGTATTGGCGAGTTTGGTGTGTTTTTAGAACAGCGGAATATCCAACTCACAGGGCTGATTAATAATGCCGGTGTGTATGGTGGCCGGGAAGGTTTTTCAGAAATTGAATCTGCCATTTTGATGGAAACATTTCTGGTGAATGCTGTGGGTCCGCTCATGGTACTTAAAAGCTGTCTGCCTGTTTTGACTCCCGGCGCTAAAGTCATGAATGTCTCCTCCAATATGGGTTCGATTACCAATGCTGGTGGCCGGCATTACGCCTACCGCATGTCCAAATCCGCATTGAATATGGCTACCCGTATTCTCAGTATCGATTTTCCTGCTGATCGTTTCATTTTTGTCAGTGTTCACCCCGGGTGGGTTCAAACCGACATGGGCGGGGAACACGCCAATATTACCCCGCAGCAGAGCGCTGAAGCGCTTCTCACAGTTTATCTGAACCTCGATTCCGGTGATTCAGGAAAGTTTTTCAGTTACACAGGAAAGACACTGGAATGGTGATTATTATCACCAACAATTAACCAATCTTTCATATATTATTCCCGAATTTACCATCACGAGCATATCCCCATTTCCTCAGTTTGTAACAATTAGCACGGTTCTTGCATCATACCTCCGCGAGTAAACGATAGCCGCAGAAATACGATGATAAAAGTAACCGACCACGACTGAACAACCTCTATGCTGAACTTATTTACAGATAAAAAAAACCGCCTGCTGATCCTACTATCCGGGATATTGGTTTCAGTAACCACTTTGTATTATTGTAGTAGTAATTCTACCGGTAATCACGATTCGGTGTTGTCCGGCGATTTGACGGCTGCAGATAGTGCAGAAATATACGCAAAATCCACTATGGCTCGTATTCGAGCAAAAAATGAGCTGGTCGTTCTGACACACTTCAATGCCAATAGCTATTTTATTTATCGCGGTCAACCCATGGGGTATGACTACGAGTTGTTACAATTATTTGCCGGGGAGTTGGGTGTAAAACTCAAAATAATTGCTCTGAACAGCTGGTCCGAGATGGAACCGGCTTTGATGGCCGGTGACGGTGACATGATCGGTACCGGGATGACAGTTACTCAAAACAATGGGAAATCTTTGGAATTTACAGATCCCTTGCGATCCACTCGTCAGGTTCTGATTCAGCGAATGCCCGATAACTGGCAGAGGTTGAGAGAGCATGAAATCGAGAATCTGCTCATCAGGAATCCCATTGATTTACGCAATCAAACCGTGAGTGTACACGCTAATTCAGCTTTTTCCGATCGGCTGGAAAATTTATCCCAGGAAATTGGCGGGGACATTTATGTTGATTCTGTTCCTGATTCAATTGGAATTGATGGCATGATTCGTCTGGTTTCTGAAGGTGAAATTGAATACACCATTGCTAATGAAGATGAAGCGCTGCTGTATCAATCACTCTATCCCAATATTGATGTGGGAACACCCATTAGTTTTACACAGCATATTGCCTGGGCGGTTCGTGAAGATTCACCCTTCTTGCAGAATGCGGTCAATGACTGGCTGAATCAGATGCAGTCAACTTATGATCCTACCTACAATGTCATTTACAATAAGTACTTCAAGAACATGTCCGCATTTCGACGCCGTGTGTACAGTGATTATTTTTCCATGAATGGCAGTCGTATTTCGGCATTTGATGATTTATTCAAATCCCACGCCTCCCGGATTGGATGGGACTGGCGATTACTGGCCGCACAGGCTTTCGAGGAATCCCGGTTCAACAGACATATCGAGTCCTGGATGGGGGCTGTGGGTATCATGCAGCTTCTGCCTTCCACGGGTGAGCGGTTTGGTGCCAAGGATTTACGAAACCCATCGGAAAATATTCTAGCCGGTACCAATTATCTGAAATGGCTGGAGCGTTACTGGGAGCGGGAAATTGCCGACCCGGCCGAGCGCATGAAGTTCATCCTGGCCTCCTATAATGCCGGGCAGGGACATATTCAGGATGCTCGTCGTTTGGCCGCTAAATATGGCTATAATCGCAATGTGTGGGATGACAACGTGGCGGTTTTTCTGCTTAAAAAATCTAATAAGAAATATTACAGCGACCCGGTAGTACGCTTTGGGTATTGCCGCGGGGATGAAGCCTATCAATATGTTAAGGACATTCTGGAGCGCTATGAGCATTATAAATTGCTCACCTGAAATCCATGTGAATTTTGTTCTGCCGGAGTGATATTTGGGAAAAATGGGAATGATAACTATGTTGGGCTTTATTTTAGCCGCCATCTCGTTAATAATCGTACTGAGCGTATTTGCTATAAATCGCAAAAATATCAAAAAATCACCCCGGAAACACTGGATGATCTGGGCTGGATTAATCATCCTTCCCGCATCCTTGTTCTGGATTGGGTATGAATCATCCGTCTTGTCATTCAATATGCAGACGCGTAGCTGGCAAGCCGCTCCAGGCGTTATTTTGAAATCAGAGGTTAGTGGCGAACGGGCTATCCATCCGGCCATTACTGTCCGTTATACGGCAGGGGATGTGATACATTCCTTCACAACGGATCTTTTTGCTCCCGGATTTGGCGTACGCTCAAACCGACGCGATCAGGCGGAAAAATTGGTGGCAGAATATCCAGCCGGAGATACAGTCACAGTATATGTAAATCCCGATAATCTGTTACAGGCACGGATCCATCCCGGACCTGCCTGGAACCATTACTTGCGGGTTGGACTTGCCATGCTTTTCACCAGCCTTGGTTTTTGGTTGATTTTGGTATATTTGGGAAGCCGTGGGGAAAAAGAGGCTTTTCAACGGTAGCAGAATTGAAAAAAATAATTATGTTATACCAAGCTATCGGGATGGAAAAAATAGGTTTGAAATGAAGCGTGAATTTTCTTGGTTAACAGGTCTGCTATGGGCCGTCTCCGCTGTAGGTTACATCATCTTTTTAACCGGAATCGTTGCATTATTATGGGGTGTGGAAAAATTCGTGGCCAGTCCGGGTTCCGAAGCCTCCGCGCTGGATCTGATGGTGATCGGATTTTTTGCTTTCAGTGGCTTAATCGTGGGGACAGTGATGCAGGTTTTCCGGGTGGCAGTGAGCCTCAATGACAAAGCATTAAAAATCATAGAGCAGGTTGAACTGTTGGATGTGCGTATTCGCAGCGTTGTTCCGCAAAATCGCCAATTGAAACAGTTGGATTCCCTGAAAGATTTGGTGGATGTGAACCGGGAGATGCTGGATAATTTGAAATCCATGGAAACGGTTCAGAGTGAGGTAAAAAAGGGGATTAAAACTGCGAAAACAGACCCGGAGGCTGAACCATCCAAACAGAGGAAACACCGCAAATCTGATTCGGATCCGGTCACGATCATGCAGGATGAACAGAAATGGGAATGCCCCAATTGCCATGCGGAAAACCCGGGTTACCTGTTTAAATGCCGCGAGTGTGGCAAAGAAGTGAACCGGTAGCTCCTCTAATTTAGCGGCTATTTAATCATCGTTACTTTTCTAACCGCCTCCACATTTTTCCCACGTAATCTGAGATAATACACACCCGATCCCAGCACATGACCATTCTCGTCCGTGCCGTCCCAGGTGATGGAATAATTTCCCGCCGGGTGGGGGTGGGCGTCAGAGATGAGGGTTTTCACCAGTCGGCCCCGAATGTCATAAACAGTCATCTGAATATGTGAAATCGTGCTGAGTGAATAGGGTATGGTGGTGGATGCGTTAAATGGATTGGGATAATTTGCTTCCAATGCAAATTGCGCCGGTATCGTCTGTTCCGATGTGAGTCCGGTGGGGGATGTGATGACTATATCATCAATAGCCCAACCCCAACCGGTTACATATTCATCGGCGAAAAGCCGGAATCGAATGCGAATGGTATCACCAGTGGCGTAAAAGTCATTCAGGTCGATGGAATGTTGCCGCAGAAGGTTTTGGGATCCGTCTGAACCAGCATTGTAGGCATTCTCCCAGGCATCATCAAACCGGGCATCATACGGATCTATGAACATTGTCCAGTTCGAACCATCAAGCGAGCCCTCAACCGTCACATAATCCCATATCACCTGATCCGGATAGGAAGAACCCGGTTCGCCGGGCTCCACCAGCGCCACATCAGAATAGGTCAAAATCGACGCCTCAGTGATGATGATGGGGGGTGCAAGATATGTTTGATAATTCTGACCGGAAGCATAGGGGTGTAATGTTTGGAGGATATTCGAATCAAATCCGGGAGCAGCACCGCTCTCCATATCACCAACCATGAGTACACCTGTGCTGTCAAAATTTGCTGCAAAATTGGAGACAGGTGCAAAGAGTGATACGGACTGAGATTCGCTGGGATAAGCAAATCCGTCTGTATAGCCCACCACAGTCACGCCAAGCGTGTCACCGTATTCACCTGTAATTTCTGCATTCAATTCGGAGTAGGCCGTGGTTGCGCCAAAAACATGAACGGCCTGGTCATTGACAACAACCTGCACTGAATCATGATCACTGCGTGTGCTGAATTGAATCTGAATGCTTGTATTATTAGGTGGTGGCGGATCAATTTGAGCCAGAATTGGGGCGAGCGTCGGTATCTCCAGCGGTGGGAGAGAATCCAGATGAACACTCCAGATACCCCGACCATGGGTGGCAGCTGCGATTTCCTGCCCCACAATCTTAAGTCTTTTGATGGCAACCGCCGGAATGCCATTGTCAGCATACGCCCAACTATTTCCGCTGTCCATGGATATGAATAATCCGATGTCCGTTCCGACCCAGATCTGTGATGTATCGAATGGCATCACAATCAGAGTATGTACCGGCACATTTGGCAGATCATTGGTCAGATCCGTCCAGGATTGTCCCAGATCATCCGTACGGAATATTTTTGGTGAGTAACTTACCCCAAAAGTTACGAAGGCTGTGCTGTCCAGAACGGGATGGGTACCCATACCAATCACTCTGCTGTAAGGAGCCGAACCAGGTGGTGTGACCGCATGGAAATGCCGACCATGATCTGTGGAAACATTTATGCCATCACGGGCAGCTGCTGCCCAGACGATATTGGAATTGGCTGCTGAGAACTGAAAAACTTTGTAGGAATATCCGTTAAATTCACCCTGAATACCCTCCCAGTTATCACCACCATCTGCTGTGCGGTATACAAAATTACCATCTCCCACGACCAGCAGGACATCCGAATCCCGGGGGTCCATGGCCAGGCTGGTGTAGAAAACACTACTTTGGGGTAAGCCACCCTCAACACTCTGAAAATGACTCCCGCCATCGGTGCTTTTAAAGAGTCGGGAGTAATACAAAGACCCGTAAACGATATTGCCATCGTACTTATTCCAGGCGCATTCAAAACCATCACCACCGATAACTTCATCCCAACTGCTGCCCTGATCTGGTGAAAGGGGCGAACGATTGGTGCCATTATCCTGTGTACCACCCAGAAATTGTGCATGTACCGGATGTTTGTCGGCATCATAGAATTGGGTCACATTATAGCCATTATCCCGCATGGACCAGGTATTTCCATTGTCAGGTGAATAGAAAACACCGCCGTCATTCCCGGCCACAATAGCGTATTGGTTTTCTTCAGTGGGTATTGTCACAAGAATATGTTGATCCGCATGGACGTAGGGATACCCGGCATCCGGATACCAGTTGGAAATCTTGGCCACGGACATGGATGAGGTATTTGCCGTTACCCGGTAGAGGTCAATGCCGCCCACAATGATCTCGTTGGGATTGTGGGGTGAGACCACCAGCGTATTGTCGTACCAGCCCTGGCCGCCCAGCCAATTGGGTGAATTTCCCAGATATGACCAATTTTCGCCCGCATTTGACGACCGGTAAAAACCTCCCAAACTGCTACTGGCTGTGGTGAGCGTGGCATATAAAACGGAGGTGTCAGAAGGGGCAATAGCCAACTCAATCCGCGCGAAACTCCCATTAAACGAACCCACGGATGACCAGGTGACGCCGCCATCGGTTGATTTAACCACACCTTCTCCATTTATTCCCGCGTACTGGGTATGGAAATTTTGGGGATTGGCAATGATATGCTGGACACGACCACCAGGATTATACACTTCATTCCAGGAAGCGCCACCATCCACGGATCGATAAATCCCTTCATTAGTAGCTACAAGCAGGAGATCAGGATTGGTGGGATGCACGATGATTCGATTAACATATTTAAAATGAGGCTGTCCGGCTGTGCTGTTGAGCTGCTGCCAGGATTCACCGTGGTCAGTGGATTTGAACAAACCGTCACCGATAACCGCATCAAAATTGTAAAATCCCTCGCCGGTTCCCGCGTACGTCACATTAGGTTGGGAATCACACTGGGCTAAAGCGGTGATTGACAGAATCGGCAGGTCGTCAGATACGGGTCTCCACGATTGTCCCGCGTTTTCCGTCTTCCAGATGCCACCACCAACAGCGCCGGCGATCCAGACGGAACTGGAATCGGGATGGACCAGAATCGCCCGGGTGCGTCCACCTACATTTGCGGGACCACGCTCAACCCATGGTAATACTTCACGACGCGCCAACCGGCGATTCGCTCGTGCTTCACGCAATGCCTCAAACCGATAACTTCCGGAGTAACTGTAGGGTCCATCAATCTCCGAACGCAGCATCACCTCAAGCGCCATGGCCTCGTCTGGTTTATCATATTTCGAATTTTTATTGACCTGTGCATTGGGATCAGCGCTCGCTTCCCGGCGGCGTCGTTCCATCTTTTGGTCATAGGCATAGGCCATGAGTCCTTCGGCCGTGGACAAATCGTATTTGAGTTTGGGGTGGACGGGTTGCTCATTTCTATCAGATTGACGAATGAGAAGTATTATGGCAAAAGCCGCTATTGCACTGATTGTCAGCAATATATTGCGTTTCATGTAAACTCCGGTTTATGATTAATAATTGATTCCAATGCCAACACGGGCACGCCGTCGATAATCAATCGCGCCCGGATCTTCCAATAAACCACCCGGCCGTCCGGCTGTATCCATCCATAAGATATTTTCAGCATCCAACAGATTCATCGTCTCGACAAACAGGTATGCGGAGGTGTGATTTGTAATTTCAAATGACCGGTGCAACCGGATATCCACAGTTGTGGTGGACTCCATACGGGCATTGTTGGGATGGGTTACTTCTGCCTGATCCAGCGTGTAGGGAAACGGGCTGTTGTAGCGCCACAAAATATTGATACCGCCCCAGCCGGGTCTTTTCATGTCCAGATTCAATACCAGTGTATGACGCTGGTCCCAACTGAGATAGTATTGGTTTACCGGTACACGATAACCCTGCTGAATCCAGCTGAATTTCTCAAATGAACTTGATCCGGTCCCTGTTCCAATCATGTATGTGTAGCTGATTTTACCGGATATGTTTTCATTATACGTGCGCTTCAGATAGATCTCCAACCCCTGAATATTGACCATGGCCAGATTCACAAATTGGGTGTATCCACTGCTACGATAAACATCCGTGGAAGTAACGGATTTATATGTATTTGCATCCACCAGATTGGTCGCTTCTTTCTTGAAAATGGTGAAATCAATCATGGTGGATTTCGTCATTTCACCACGGCAACTCACTTCCCACATCACCGTCTTGGCAGGACGCAGATCCGGATCGCCCAATGGTGAAAATCCATTTGCCTGATTGTAGTTGGAGTTGGTGTACAGGTAGTCGAACAGGGGCATTTGGAAAAACCAGCCGTAGTTCATATGAATCACGGCGGTGGAGGTGATGGGGAAAGCCACACCCAGTCGCGGACTCACCTGATGTTTGGGTGTTGCTTCCACCATTTCATCATAATTCAAAATCCAGGTTTCTCTGTTAT
>JAIPJQ010000081.1 GCA_021734065.1 Fidelibacterota bacterium
CCCGGCTACAAAGCGGTTAACGGAACGGCCAGAGATGAGATTATCTATTTTATCTCCACATCATCCGATAGTGAGCGATTCATCACCTGGTCTCTGAAGATGGAATATGGTGATACGATTAATCTAACGCATTCACCCGTTGATACTGCCTATTCCAATATTGAAAATCTGACTGGCGGTGATACCCTGCGGCTGGTTACCCGCAAGCCCTTCACAGACCGGGATGTGTTCTACTACGAAACGCTGGGCGCGAAACTGAATACCGCCGATGCCAGTGGCTGGCAGGACCGGGTCCGGGTCGTCCCCAATCCCTATGTTGCCGCTGCCAGTTGGGAACCCACCAATCGATTTACATCCGGCCGGGGAGAGCGGCGAATAGATTTTATTCATCTGCCGGCAGATGCGGAGGTGCGGATTTATACCATTCGCGGGGACCATCTCCAGACACTGACTCAGGACGGGAGTATTTTCGACGGCTCCGTCTCCTGGAATCTCCGTACGAAGGAAGGACTAGATGTGTCATTTGGAGTCTATCTGTACCATATCGACGCGGGTCCGTTGGGTGAAGCAACCGGCAAATTCGCAATTATTAAGTAGCCTGCTATGAAACGCACATTTACACAAATCGTACTTTTGGGCATGTTACCCCTGTTGCTCACAGCCCAATCCATGGTGGGAACCAAAGCAGCTCAGTTTTTAGGCATTGAAGTGGGTGGGCGCTCTCTGGGAATGGGTGGAGCCTTCGTGGCCAGTGCCGATGATGCAACCGCACTTTATTGGAATCCGGGTGCAGCCGCCAGTTTAATGGGAAATGAAGCCCTTTTCGTCCACAGCAGTTACCTGGTGAATACCCGGTTCGATTTTTTAGCAGGGGTCTTTCAGATGCCGGGTATTGGAGCGTTGGGCATTTCCGCCACGATGCTGGATTATGGCGATATGATCCACACCACCATCGAAAAGCCGAATGGTACCGGATTAACCTTCTCAGCTATGGATTTGGCAGTGGGTGTGACACTCGCCCGGGCCATGACCGATCGGTTTTTTATCGGCGGGACCATGAAATATATCCAGCAACGCATCTGGCATGAACAGGCTACATCGGTGGCGCTGGATCTGGGGACATTATACCACACCGGTATCAACGGATTGACCATCGGAATGAGTATTTCCAATTTTGGTACACCCATGCAAATGAGCGGGAATGATTTAGACCATTTTTATGACATCGCACCTGATCTGTATGGCAATAACAATAAAATTGTCTCCACATTAAAGACAGATAAGTTCAATCTGCCCATGATTTTCCGTGCCGGTGTGGCCATGGATGTGTTGCAAACGCAAACCATGAACCTGAGACTGGCTGTGGATGCCATTCATCCTAACAACAATTATGAAAGCCTGAATGTAGGTGGTGAGCTGGAATTGTTTAATCAGTTTGCCTTGCGGGCAGGGTATAAAAATTTATTTCTGAAGGATTCAGAAGAAGGTTTAACCTTAGGAGCCGGTCTGGATGTACCGTTAGGAGGTATTCAATTCAGAGCCGACTATGGTTATGAGGTCTTTGGCCGATTGTCTGATATTCAAAATTTCAGCATCGCCATGACTTTTTAAGGAAAGTGAATCAACCCGTGAAAGGAGCAACCATGAAAAAGTTGTTACTCGTATTAGCCGTTCTGACACTGGGTGTCGGAATGACATTTGGAGCCACAGTGACATTTAATGTCAATATGGGCTACCAGATGGAGCTGGGCAATTTTGACCCGGCCAGTGATTTTGTGGATGTAGCCGGATCCCTGAATGGCTGGACCAGCAGCGATGCCTTCACCGATGCCGATGGCGACTCCGTCTACACACTCACCGTTGATAGCGTGGATGTTGGTACCATAGAGTACAAATTCCGCATCAATGGTGATTGGGCTACTGCTGAAGGTGACCCCAATCGTACTTTTGACGTGGCCGATGGCGACAATGTCATTCCCACCGACTGGTACAATCGCCAGGAGCCTGCTCCTGCAACGAATGTGGAAGTCCTGCTGCAGGTGGATATGACCATTCAGTTATTGAATGGCAATTTCAATCCTGACAGTGGTGACATTGTTGTTGTCCGTGGTGCACCAGCCCAATATGGTGGCTGGGGTGGCGCCGTGGAAATGACTCTGGATCCCGGTCAGAGCAATGTGTATATCATCATCAACCAGTTTGACAACATGCCGGTGGGCTCAGCAGTTGAGTATAAGTTCGTTATCCTCACCGGTGGTGATCCGGATGCAGCAATCTGGGAAAGCTCACCTAACCGTTCCTGGACACCTACTGGCGAAGAAGAGGATTCCGATAGCAACGGCTACGGCGAAATCCTGCAACCCGTCGAATATTTTGCCAACATCACGCCTGATGATATCATCACCCAGGATGTGACGGTGAATTTCCATGTGGACATCTCTTCCGCCTGGCGCGCTCTGGATAATGGCGACACACTGATCGACACCCAGACCGGGTCCGATGGTATTGGTAGTTGGGACGAAGTGAACGGTGTCAACATCAACGGCCTCATGGGTCAGTGGTGGGATTGGGGCAATGACCTCACCTGTGAAGGTGAATGGGCTTTGACCCAGACCGATGATGAAGGTCTCAAATACACCTTTGCCTACACCTTTACCGCTGGTCAGGCCAAAGATCAGACCTACAAATACGGTATCAATTCATTGGACAATGAAGCCGGATTTGGGAATGATCGGCATGTGATCATTGCTGATACTTCTGATGTTTTTAATGCACCGGAAGATTGTTTCGGCGAAACCAATACCGATGAGAATCTGCCCTTCCCGCAGTTGTGCGCACCGCTGGCTGTGGAGGAAATGCCGGGAATGCCCACCGAGTATACCCTGGGCCAGAACTACCCCAATCCGTTTAACCCCACAACCATGATCAACTTCAGCATGCCTGCGGCTGGTCAGGTGAAATTGACGGTTTACAACGTATTGGGTCAGGAAGTAAATACCCTGGTGAATACCTACCGTAATGCCGGTAACTACCGCGTACAGTGGGATGCCACTAATAAGAACGGTGCCAAGGTGAACAGTGGTCTGTACATTTACCGTCTCGAAGCCGGTAACAATGTTCTGACCAACAAGATGATCCTGATGAAATAATTTTTGTGCGTCTTCACGGACGACATTGATTATTGTAACAAGAGAGGGTGGTACCGGTTACCACCCTCTTTTTTTATGAAGCCGGAAAATCGACCTCACGGGAGGACCGGAATGATCTCCAAAGCATTAAGAATCGCTACCGTCGCTGTTATTGCGCTATTTATAAACGCATGCCAGTTACCCACATTCTCCACCGCAACAGACTCCTCTGGAAACGGTAACGATCTGGTGAAGGGGCAACTGCAACCAGCAGGCTTCCTGTCGTTCAATGATTTTGTTACCGAGGTTTATAACACTTCCGATCCCGATGAAAAAATGGCTCTGGTGGATTCCTTCATGACCTGGGCTCAGGCTACAACCGGGATTCCGTACCTGGAAGATTCAACCCGGGTAATTTTCCTGCTTTGCTCATCAACAATTTCGAGTGCGGCCGTTGCCGGTGATTTCAACGGTTGGGATCCTGCCAATCAGGATTTTACACGACTTTCAGGTACAGATTTGTACTACCGGATGGAGACTTTCGAACCAAGCGCCCGGCTGGATTACAAATTGGTTTTGGATGGGAGCCAATGGATTCTGGATCCACTGAACCCCAATACCTGCGCAGGTGGATTCGGTCCCAATTCTGAACTGGCCATGCCTCATTATATTCAGCCACCGGAAATTCAACAGCACGACATTCCTCATGGAACGGTTTCCGCTGAATTGTTTACAGACTCCCAGGAAACGACCCACGATCTGCAGATTTACCTGCCGCCCGGCTATGCTGTCACCAATGATTCCTTCCCAATTGCATATTTCCATGATGGCAGCGAGTGGCTTGATTTGGCGTATGCCCAAAACACGCTGGATTATTTGATCCACTATCAGGAAATTCAACCGGTCATCGGTGTTTTCGTGGATCCCAATGACCGGAATCAGGACTACTCCTACGATTATGCATATCTGAGCATGTTTTCAGATGAACTGGTGCCCTGGATTGAACCCCAATATCGGATAAAGCAGGGCTCAGCCAACCGGGCGACTATTGGTGTTTCACTGGGTGGTTTAACATCGCTGCTGTTCAGTATTCAGCGACCGGATGTTTTTGGTAACTGTGGAACTTTCTCGCCGGCCATTTGGTTTGGGGATATTTCGGAGCAATACGAATCGGCAGCGGAAATCAATACAAAGATTTACTTAGATAGCGGCACCTACGAGCCCACTATCTATCAGGCGACCCAATCCATGGCCGGTTTATTGGATGAAAGAAACGCAACTTATGTGAATAAGATCTGGCACGAAGGCCATTCCTGGGGTGCCTGGCGCGCTCATCTGGACGAAGCATTGACCTTTTTCTGGCCGGTGGAAATGACCGGAATCGCACCCGAATAGGCATCACCCGCTGATACCGACACACGATTTCCGGAAAAATCAGACTATTTCCGAAACGGGCAACCTTACGGTTCTGAGTTCAGTCCCATCCCATTCAAATAAAAATCCTTTTTCTACTTCACCAGCAACATCCGCCGGGTCTGCTGCGTCAGCGTATTTCCAGATGCATCCCGGGCGATAAAGCGGTAGAAATAGACACCGGAAGCCACCTGGTTTTGATAGCGGTCCTGACCATTCCAGGTAATTGTATAGATCCCGGTAGCCTGGGTGGTATTCACCAACCGGGTCACTTCCCGACCCGTAATGTCATAGATGGTGAGCGTCACTTCAGCAGGTGCCGGCAGGCTATACCGGATTGTGGTGGCCGGATTGAAGGGATTGGGATAATTCTGCTGTAAGGCAAAGCTCTTGATCCCCTGATCCTGCTCCGGCATTTCTGCTACACTGACGATATGGGCATTGTAGTAGAAAATCCGCGCTTCATAACCATTCAGTGGAATATTGACCGCATCCGCAGCGTCACCGGGAACGGTGATGACCTCACCACTCATCAAATCGGACAGGTAATAAGGACCATCACCTTCAAACGCGAATCCCGACAAATCTACCGTGAGGTCCGTGGCATCGGCGGAGCGGAAATTGACCACCGTTACCAGTGTATTTTCACCCTTCATCGAGGCAAAACTGTAAACATCAGACATATCACTGTTGGAAATGCGGCTCATTGCCAGGTCATTGCTCAAAAATGATTTCCGAATCTGGACCAATCGCTTGAAGTACGGGCGCACACCTTCGGGATCACTCCAGTCAATCAGACCCCGGCCGGTGATTTCACCAACTTCCCCGCCAGAGTAGATGAGCGGGACGCCATTGGCCATGAAAATAATGGTGTGTGCCAGTTTGGAGCGCTCCGTGTCATACGCGGCCGCCATGCGGGACTCGTCATGATTTTCCAGAAACCGGAACGGTCGGGCGTGGCGGGGATAGTCACGGCGCAGTTCAGCGTCCATGGCGCCCATGGTATTGGTTCCCTGCAAGGCTTCCAGAATGCGATTGCGCAGTTCCCAGTCATTGGCTGAATCAAACCGTTCATTGTAATAAATGGCTTCGGCGGAGGATGCTTCAGCTTCGAGAAACACTTCCGGTTTGATATTTTTCAGCGCTTCCCGCCATTCCGGCCAGAAAAGGGGCGTGCGTTCTTCCACACCCCAGGCCACATCACAGCGGTAGCCGTCAATATCAAAATTTTCCACCCAGTATTTGGCCACATCAATGAAGTATTTACGCACATCCGAATTCACATGATTCAGATTGGGCAGCGATGCCCAGTCGAAGAAGTACTCATAGCTGGAATTCCCCGGCTGACCGTCCCAGATGTACCAGTCCGCCCACGGTGAATATTCGTGGTATTCAAACACATTCTGCATAAACCCATGCCCGATTCCTGTATGATTCACCACAAAATCCAGAATGATGCGAATGCCATTTTCGTGGAGCTCAGTCACCAAGTTTTCAAATTCCGCTGCAGTACCATAGTCCTGCTCGAATGCATAATAGTCGGTAATTTCATAGCCGTGGGTGGTGGGACCGTCAAAAACAGGCATGAACCAAACGGCATTGATCCCCAGATCAACCATGTCCGGAATCCGCGCCTGAATACCGGTAAACCCGCCCTGCTCTGAGAAAGAGCGGGGATAAATTTCATAAAAAACCGCCGTATCAATCCAGGCAGCGTGATCATTAATGCCAGCGGCCGTGATACCACTGTCGTTTGCCGTGATGAGAAAGCGTGCTTCAGCCGTCCGGTTTTCGCTATCCTTGGCGCGGACATTGAAATAGTACTCTCCATTGGCGTCGGGGATGGTCCGGGTGATGGAGGTGTAGCTGAAGGGCAAAATGCTGATGGGTGCCGGATTATCCGGATCACCCCACCACAAATAACTGAGGTTGAGAGAGTCCGGCGAAAGCCCGTGGGCCGTGAGTGTCATTTCCCGGCCATTGGTTTCGGCGGTGATAAAAACGCTGGGGTTATGGTTTACCACATAGGTATAGAACTGCGGCGTGGAGGTGGTCAAAAATCCATTACTTCCCACGGCACGCACCACAACGGTATTCTCACCCTCTTCCAGTGTGGCCGGGTAGGTGAATACACCGTTTTCAGCAAGCACCTCATGTTCTTCACCATTGAAAAAAATGGTGGCGCTGGTGGTAAGGCTGTCGCTCACAGTCCAGGCAATATCCACATCACTGTACCAATAGCTCACACCAGGCGTGAGAAATGTGATTACCGGTCCAAAGGTGGCCAGACTGTCGGAAACATCCGTGGCGGAAAGAATCGACTGTCCACGACCGATGCCGTCCAAAGCTGTGAGCCGCGGACCGTGGGCGGAACCGGTGGGGATGAAGTTGGATAAAATCCGATTTTGCCAGAAACTGCTGCGGATAAATGCAGCATCATAAATATCCGCTTCTTCGGGTCCATCAATGCCTCCCTGTTCAGCGGTAATTTCGGAACTTTGCCCGCTTCCATCCTCATTCGCTGCATAAGAAAACAGCATGAAAGTGCGCTGCTGATTCCAACCACCCAGCATACTATCCAGGTAAGCCAGCGGCAGGATAAATTCAAATCGGTTGTCACTTAATGCCGCCGCATCCATGCTAATACTGTGATTGCCATAAGTCACCGGGGTACGCCGCTCCTGAAAGAGATTTTCCCGTTCCGTATTGAATAATGAGCTGTTGGGATCAGCCAGAATGGTGAAAATGCCCTCCGAGTCCCAGTCCGGCAGCTCCAGATCCAGACCCAGTGAATCTTCAGCCAGATCGGTCACCGGATTGGTAATCAGGAGTCCCAGCCGGGTGCGATCGCCGATTTCAGCCATGTTGATGGTAAAGTGGAGCGAGTCGTGATTGCTCCCCGTAGCCGCCAGATGGAATTCCCGAATGTCCAATTGATCCGGCGTCATGCCCATGGGTGAGGTGTACTGCACATCTGCGATGCCATCAACCGCATGATATCCGGTATTGGGGGCATACAATCCGACGGTGTAGGTTTGAGAGGTACTTTCTCCCAGGCCATTGGAAAAACTCACCGTCAGCGAATTCACACCGGTTAAAAGATTCAGTGCAATAACACTGACCTGGCCCGTTTCCGTATCAAAAAAATGGGTAAGCACGTTACCGTTCAGCGTTACTTCAATGGAGGTTTCATCCACACCCTCTCCCAGAACGCCCGGTCGCAAAAGCGCTTCCAAATTAATGGATTCGGGCAGGGATTCGTCATTCACAAAAACCTGACCTTCCTCAGGACTGAGTAGCTTGATGGAGGGCATCGAATCCACCACGACCTCAATCCAGTTGTTATCGGCATTATCCGGATTGAATTGCGGGTTGTCATTGTCGTTCACCCACAAACTGCCATTCACCTGGAATTTGTATTCCCAGCCATGGGGCTCCAGCATGACGGTGGTCTCCCACACGCCGTCAAAATCCATATCCTGCATGGGATCGAATTGATTGTTCCAGTTATTGAAGGGTCCCATAACCGATACGGAATTGATATCCACCGTGAAAAAAGGATTCCGGGAGTTGTGGGTATCGAAATAAAAATCGGTAGGGACATGATAGACGACCATGCTGGGATCGTAGCGGTAGGTGGCTGTTTTGGTAATCGTATCAACAGCCGAGGAGACTGTGAGCGAGATGGTGTGTTCACCAATGGCAGGTGTTTCCGGTAATTCGTAATACAATACATGGGTGGTTTCGTCGAAATATTGCCCCGGGTTATCAATGGGTACATCATCGTAGGTCAACACCATTTCCGACAAATTGATAGGATTTCCCGCAGTAAAATCAATCACCGCCCGCAGCGGTTCGCCTGTGTCGGAGATATCCACGTACTGGTCTCCGGCGCTGGTAATGCCCCGGGGCAGGAGGTAGGTGATATTGGGGTCGGTAACGGTGATGATGGAGTTATTATTGTCAGCCACATTCACCCGGGGATTATCCGGATCGGTGAATGCCTGACCCCAATCCGCATCCAGAACGAACTTATAATTGTGGTCAACGCCCATGGCCAGCGGAGTCGTGAGGGTGAAAACACCGTCACCATCTACATCTGTCATGGCAAAATTGTTATCCGCATTATTCCAGCCATTAAAGCTTCCCACCAGCCGTACCACATCAAAATTATCCACCGGTGGATCGAAGTGGAAAGTGATGGGAACAGTCTGTCCCAGAACATTGGAACTGAAACCAGCCAAACAGACACTGAGCAGCATGATTAATTTGTTTTTCAAGGTGGTCATAATATCTCTCCGGTTGTTATAAATGCGCGTGTGAAAAAAACGGTAAAAAAGACTTCCTTTTCAGGTTCTTTAGATTGGTGAATAAATTTAAAAATATTGAGGGAATACACCACGCAATTATCTACAAATATTGGGTTAAGTGATGTACGCGGAAACCTTTATTTACAAACATTCCGGGGTCTATTCATTCATGCAGAAAAATCTCATGAAATGCGTGAAAATCCTAACCTTGATCGTTGGATGCTGCGTCTGGAAAAGTATATTTATCAACTGACATTTTTTAATGGTTTTACTACGGTGGCAAATCAGGATATCAGGGGTTGCCACTCACGGGACCGGCCACCTGAAACCATGGAAATTTAGAATGAAAAAAAGTGCTGAAATCAGAAGGGTATCGGGACAGAAATTGGGGGGACTGTTTCGCTGGGTTCTGACCCTTTGCATTTCAGGGTTTTTTACATTCGTCCTGGCGGCGGAGGATCCCTTAACCATCCATCTCTGGCACCAGCGCCCGGCACCCAGCCGCGCTGTACTGCATGACCTCATCAATCAGTATGAACAGGAAAATCCCGGTGTGGAGATTCAATTACTCTACAAGGAGAATGAAGAACTGCGTATGGGCTACCAGGCGGCGGCAGCATTCACCGGCGGTGGTCCGGAAATTCTCTACGGTCCCAGCGATTTTACCGGCGCCCTGGATGAGATGCAGATTGTCAAACCATTGGAAACCCTGTTCGACTCCACCTTCCTCAGTGATTTTGACCCCAACGGCCTGACGCGCTACAATGGTCATCTGTATCAGATTGGGGACGAACTGGGCAATCATCTGGCGCTGGTGTGGAACAAGCGTTTGTTCCGGGAAGTGGGGCTGGACCGGGCGCCCCGGACGCTGGATGAATTAATTGAATTTGGCCAAAAACTGACCCTGGATATAGACGGCGATGGGGTAACCGATCAATACGGATTGGTGTGGAATTACACCGAGCCCTTCTTCTTTGTGC
>JAIPJQ010000082.1 GCA_021734065.1 Fidelibacterota bacterium
ATTCGCCCCTTCCCAAGGGGAGAAAGCTACATTCTTTCGCTCAACGACCCTGGCCTCTTGCTTTGCTCTTTCTTCTTTCTTCTTTCCTCTATTTACTTTAAAAACACCCACACACCCCGGTCCGGCTCCACATGTGTTCTGCCGGACCACCCCTCTCCAGAGGGGATTTTGTGGGCGTTTTTCTGCCCCTAATGAACTACTCAGAGCAGCCCCGGCTACCGGAGGGACCAGGATTCCGGACCGCTCGGCGAGCGGTCCCTACCAATCTACTCATCATTTTTTTATCTGAGTCAATCCGTTCCATCCGTATCATCCGTGTTCTGGGCTTGCTCTTTCTCTTTCCTCTTTCCTCTTTCTTCTTCCTCAACATCCATCTAACACAATCCTCATCGAATTCTAACCTTCCGACTGTATCCCCCGGTCAATGAAATGGAATGAAAAAACACGAGGAGAGGAATTACCTG
This sequence comes from Fidelibacterota bacterium, assembly GCA_021734065.1. Classification (GTDB taxonomy): domain Bacteria; phylum Fidelibacterota; class UBA8477; order UBA8477; family UBA8477; genus UBA8477. The sequence continues at coordinate 465 of JAIPJQ010000082.1, forward strand.
ATGAAAACCTTGTTTTTTAAACTCACCACCCTTTTCGCCCTCACCGGGTTGATTTTTCTGGGTTGCAGCAAAAAATCGAATGAATCCGCCGCCACCCAGCGCTACATCACCGTGAAGGGTTCAGATACCATGGTCCATCTGGCCAGCAACTGGGCTGAGTCATTCATGGAAATGCACCCGGAGTATGAAATTTCCGTCACCGGCGGCGGCTCAGGAACCGGCATCGCGGCATTGATTAATGGCACCACCGATGTGTGTATCGCCAGCCGGAACATCAAGCCCAAGGAAATTACACTGGCCAAGCAAAAAGGTCAGAATCCGGTGGAACACGCCGTTGCCCGGGACGGTATTGCCGTCATTGTGAATCCCGCCAATCCGGTCAACGAACTCACCCTGGAGCAGATCGGTAAAATCTACACCGGCGCCTATTCCAACTGGAACCAGATGGGTGGTAAAAACCAGAGCATCGTGGTGAATTCCCGGGAATCAAGTTCCGGAACCTATGTTTTCTTCCAGGAATTCGTCCTTAACAAAAAAGACTATGCCCCCACCGCCAATCTCATGCCTTCAACAGCAGCCATTGTTCAATCGGTGAGTCAGGATGAGCAGGCCATTGGTTATGTGGGTCTGGGTTATGTCCACGACGCCGGTGACGCCATTAAGGTCCTGGGTGTGAAAGCCGAGACCAATTCCCCGGCGGTACCAGCCAGTGAAGCAACCATTCTTGCCGGAGAGTACCCTGTTTCCCGCGAATTGTACATTTATACCAACGGTGAACCGGTTGGTCTCACCAAGGCTTTTCTGGATTTTATGCTAACGCCGGAGGGACAGCAGATCGTATCCGAAACAGGCTATGTGCCAGTAAAATAATTCTGAATAGCTGATAAAAATTCACCTGCATGATATTCGATTCCGTGAAACGCAGACTATTTCAGGATAAAGCCGTGCGCACGATCCTGCTGGGGGCTGCCTCCACCAGTATCCTGGTGGTGGTGCTCATTTTTCTCTTTCTGGGGAAGGAGGCGGCGTCACTCATTTCCGAGCCCGGATTATCCGCCCTTTGGGACTCCCGCTGGATCCCGGTTTCCTTCCAGGAACAGCGCTTTGGCTTATTACCGCTGATAACCGGCTCAGTTTTGGTGACCCTCCTGGCCACCGTCTTTATGATTCCATTCGGAGTGGTAAGCGCTATTTATCTGTCCGAAATCGCATCCAAGCCGGAGCGGGAGATTCTGAAACCCTTCATTGAAATTCTGGCGGGAATTCCGTCTGTCATCATCGGATTTTTCGGATTGGTGATTCTGGGGCCGCTGATCAAATCCATTTTCGGCCTCTCCACCGGTTTGAACGCTCTCACCGGCGCGTTACTGCTGGCATTTATGGCCATTCCCACTGTGATTTCCATTTCGGAAGATGCTTTGCGCAATGTCCCATTATCCTACAAGGAAGCCTCCCTGGCATTGGGTGCCAGCAATATTCAGACAATCTGGCGGGTCATTGTGCCGGCCGGTTTGCCGGGCATTATCGCTGCCATCATGCTGGGCATGGGTCGGGTGATCGGTGAAACCATGGTGGTCCTCATGGTGACGGGCAATGCAGCGATGGTAACGTTGAATCCGTTGGATTCGGTGCGCACCATGACCGCTACCATTGCGGCGGAGATGGGTGAAGTGGCTTTCGGAAGTGACCATTACGCCGCTCTTTTCTGGGTGGGAATTGTGCTCCTGCTGGTAACATTTGGGCTGAATTTGATTGCCCAAAGGGTGCTGCGAAAATATCAAATGGTGTCTTAGGGCAAATGCGTCTTTCCAAGAACAAACACGTGGCTTTGTGGGATTCCCTCATCCGTTGGAGTATGCGGATAACCGCGTATACCATTGTACTGGCGGTGGGCTACATCCTGTTGGATATCGTGGTGAAGGGCGTGGGAAGTATCAGTTGGGAATTTCTCACCGATTACCCGCGCAAAGGCGGTACCGAAGGGGGGATTCTGCCGGCCATCATGGGTACCATTTACCTCACCGCCGGCTCAATCATCGTGGCCCTGCCGCTGGGCATGGCCAGCGCCATTTATCTCAGTGAGTATGCCACCCAGGAACGGTTCACACGCATGATCCGGCTGGCCATCGTGACATTGGCGGGTGTTCCTTCCATCGTATTTGGCCTGTTCGGGCTGGGATTATTCGTACTCTTTTTCAATTTCGGTACTTCGATTCTGGCCGGGAGCCTCACGCTGGCATTCATGATTCTGCCCACCATTATCGTCTCCAGTGAAGAGGCGTTACGCGCTGTTCCAAAAGCCTTGCGGGAGGGCAGTCTGGCTTTGGGTGCCACCCGCTGGCAGACCATTTCCAGGAATGTCCTGCCCTACGCCCTGCCCGGTATGTTCACCGGTTCCATTCTGGGCATCGGTCGGGCAGCTGGTGAAACGGCGCCCATTCTCCTCACCGTGGCGGCATTCTACCTGCCTGTCCTGCCCAGTTCGGTCTTTGACCAGGTCATGGCGCTCCCCTATCATCTCTACATTCTGGCCACACAGCATCCAGACACCACCAAAGTCCTGCCCCTCCAATACGGCACTGCCCTGGTACTCCTGGTGCTGGTAACGGCGTTTAATCTGGTGGCCATTCTTTTACGCATGCGATTTAGAAAGAAGTATAAATGGTAAACGCAGCTGACATTTCCGTAAAAAAAATCGAAACCCGCGATCTGAATGTGTACTACGATGCCACCCAGGCACTGTTTGGTATCAATATGGTCATTCCTAAAAACCAGGTGACAGCGTTGATTGGTCCTTCCGGTTGCGGAAAATCCACCTTCCTGCGCAGTCTGAATCGTATGAATGACATTATTTTGAATGCCAGAACCGAGGGGTCGGTCCGCATTGATGACCAGGATATTTATGCCAATGGTGTGGACCTGGCCGACTTGCGGCGTCGGGTAGGCATGGTTTTCCAAAAATCCAATCCCTTTCCCAAATCGCTGTACGACAATGTGGTGTACGGGCCGAAGATCCACGGTGTTCGGGATCGCCAGACATTGGATGAGCTAGTGGAAAATAGTCTACAGGGCGCAGGATTGTGGGAAGAAGTGAAAGACCGTCTCGACAAGAGCGCCATGGAACTTTCAGGCGGCCAGCAGCAACGGCTCTGTATCGCCCGGGCTTTGGCGGTGGAGCCTGAGATCCTGCTCATGGATGAGCCGGCCTCCGCGCTGGATCCCAAATCCACCGCACGGATTGAGGATTTAATCGGGGAATTACGAGAAAATTACACCATTGTCATCGTTACACACAATATGCAGCAGGCCGCCCGGGTCAGCGACTTTACGGCATTTTTCTACGAAGGTCACCTGATTGAATTTGGCGAAACCCAGACCCTGTTCACCAAACCAGACAACCAGCAGACGGAAGATTATATTACCGGTCGGTTCGGATAAATAAGAAGGATAGGAATATGACCAGACATCTTCGGCGTGAAATTGAAAAATTAAAGAAAAAGATTCTCCATGTGGGCGCACGGGTGGAGGAAAGCCTGCAGGCGGCCATGAAAGCGTTGAGTGAATTCGACGAGGAAATGGCCCAGACCGTGCAGGACGGGGATCGCGAAATTGACGCGCTGGAAGTGGAAGTGGAAGAGGACTGTCTGAAGATTTTGGCACTCCATCAACCGGTTGCCATAGATTTGCGATTTATCGTTTCCGTGCTGAAAATCAATAATGACTTGGAGCGCATCGGTGATTTGGCTACCAATATTGCCGAGAGGGTACAGGCGCTGGTCCCGGAATCTCAACGGGTTCCCATTCCGGCCGATATTCCAGAGATGGCCCGCAGGTCACAGGCAATGGTAACGCGTAGTCTGGACGCGCTGGTGGAGATGGATGAAGCCATCGCCCACGAAGTCTGTGAGGCTGATTCGGCTGTGGATGATCTGAATCGGAAAATGTATCGCTACGCGGAAGAAAAAATTGCTGCTGACCCAAAGCACACCGGTCCCTACATCCAGATTTTGGGAATCTCCCGGTACCTGGAGCGTATCGCGGACCACGCCACCAATATCGCTGAAGATGTTATTTATATGGTGGGCGGTGAAATCACCCGACATCGGATGTAATTATGCCAGAAGCTTAAAAAAGACGCTTCATGTACACAAATGTTATGCGGATACTAAATAAAAGAACTCAAAAGTAGAGCAGATGCTCTAACCAATCCGGTGCGTAAACCCTGAAAAATCCCAGGATAATGGCTGCTATGGCCAGGTAAGGACCGAACTGGATTTTTCTGTCCCAGGTGAAATTGTGGGTTTGGCTTTGTGCCAGCCAGACGATAATCGCTACCAAAACCGCCACAAACATGCCCATCAGACTCAGTTCCAGTCCCAGCCACAGCGACAGCACCAGCGCTAACTGAACATCGCCCCAACCCAGTCCCACATCTTTGCGCAATAACCAGGTAAGTCCCTGAATAAAGGTCATGAGCACCAGAATGCCTGCAAACCCTTTGAGGGCGAACTGCCACCGGATCAGGTCAAAGCCCAGTCCTATCCCCACACCAATGAGTAAGGTGATAATCAGACTCAGCGGGACGACCCAATATTCCTGGTCAATAACGGCTACAGCCAGCAGTGCGCTGAACATAATGACGAACAAAACCGCCTGCTCTAATGGCAGGAGTCCGAAAGCCAGCGCCCACGCCAGACCGGTGATACCTTCAATCAGGGGATAACGAATGGAAATGGGAGCCTCACAGTGACGACATTTAGCCCCCAGAATTATCCAGGAGAGCAGCGGAATGTTGTCGTACCAGGCGATGGGTGTTTTACACGCCGGACAGTGGGAATCGGGTTTTACAATGGAAAGGTTATTGGGCACCCGGTAAATGACCACATTGAGAAAACTGCCAACACTTAATCCAAACAATGTCCCCATTGTAACCAGGTAGGCGGTATTTTCCCAGATTGGCATCATGTGGAGAGGACTGACTTAATAGCCATTACATGCCTGACCGCATGGCCTGACCGATGTAGAAAATGGGCAGGTAGGTTACCACCAGAATGACCAGAATCATCCCACCCACGAACATGATCATGAGCGGCTCAATCAATGAAGTCATTCGGGATACCATGCTGTCAACCTGTTTGCCATAGAAATCGGCGGACTTATCCAGCAGCGAATCGATTTCGCCGGTTTCTTCCCCGGTGGAGGTGAGCTGTAACATAATGGCTGGGAATTTTTCCGCGTGGCGCAGGGCTGCAGAGATATTGTAGCCGTCTCGAATAAATTCGGTGGCAATCCCGATAGCTTTTTCATACACACGATTGCCCACGATGCGTCTCATCAGATGCATGGAGGGAATGACCGGAACACCGGCTCCCAGCAAAATCCCCAGGGTCTTACTGAATTTCTGGTAAATACTGTAGGTAATCAGCGTTCCAAATACGGGGAATTTGAGGAGAAACCCATCCACCGCGTATCCACCCCGCCGGGTCAGCCGGATCATCCATAAAATCAGTACAGCTAAAAAGACCATACCGATCGCAGCCACAAAATGGTCGGTGACCAGATTGGAAATATGCACCAATGCCTGTGTGGGGCCGGGGAGTTTAGCGCCAAGTTGTGTGTACACATCACTGAACTTTGGTACGATGAACACCAGCATTACCAGAATCACTACAATGAGAAATCCGAACACGATAATGGGATAATAGAGTGCCGATTTAACCTTCTGGTTGGTCTCATGGGTGTTCTCAAGATACGTGGCCAACTGATCCAGAATGGTCTGCAAACTACCTGACAACTCACCCGCTTTCACCAGGGCGATGTACAGGCTGTTAAACACACCGGGATGGCGATCCAGAGCATCAGAGAGGTTCGACCCTTTCCGAATATCGTTGGCTACCTTTTGCAGGACTTTTTTGAATTTGGTGTGTTTTTCTTCATTGGCCAGGTTGTTCAGCGATTTTTCCAGCGTCAATCCTGCCGCAAACATGGTGGAGAGCTGACGGGTGAAGAAGACCAGGTTCTTGAGAGGAACCCGGCTTCGCATTTTGGTCAGGGAGAGGCTGAGTTCTTCAATGAAATCATCCCCCCACTGCTTGGGACGCTCATCCTTCTTTTGCTTGTCTATCCCGCTTAGGCCGCTCTTTTTCCCGTTTTTGCGGGCAATTTCCTCTGCTGCGGGTGTGGATACTTTATTTTCAGCCACTTAAAAATCCTCAACCGTTGAACGCAGGATCTCTTCGAAGGTGGTGACCCCCTCGACCAGTTTTTGAATACCGGCTTCACGGAGACTGTTCATACCCAGAGCCGCTGCTTTTTCACGAATTTCTTCCTGGTTCGCATTCTCAAAAATCATCTTTCGAATGGGCTGGCGTACCTCCAGAATCTCAAAAATACCCGTTCGTCCCCGGTATCCCGTCTGGCGGCATTCTACACAGCCTTTACCACGGTAGAAGGTATTTTTCTTAAACTCATCGGGAACCTTTACGCGAACCAGTTCCTCATCCGTGGGCTTGTACTCCATTTTACATTTGGGGCAAATGGTACGCACCAACCGCTGGGCCATCACCAGGTTTAAACTGGAGCCCACCAGAAATGGCGGAACACCAATGTCAATAAGACGGGTGATGGTGGAAGGCGCGTCATTGGCGTGAACAGTACTGAATACCAGGTGACCCGTGAGTGAGAACTTGATGGAAATATCAGCCGTTTCCTCGTCCCGAATCTCACCAATCAGCAGGATATCCGGATCCTGACGCAAAATAGAACGCAGAGTCGAACCGAAGGTAAGACCGATTTTTTCTTTCACCTGAACCTGATTAATACCACTCAACTGGTATTCCACCGGGTCTTCCACAGTTGTAATGTTAGTGCCTTCGGATTTGATTTCCTTCAACGAGGCGTACAGTGTGGTGGATTTTCCTGATCCGGTGGGTCCCGAAATAATGACCATTCCGTAGGGCTGGGTGATCCAGCGTCTGAAGATATTAATTTCCTTCTTGGCAAAGCCCAGACCGGTGAGGTCCATATTGAAACTGCCCTTGTCCAGCAAACGCATCACGATTTTTTCACCGAAAACCGTAGGCAGCACAGAGACACGCACATCAATTTCACGGTCGCCGGTTTTAATCGTAAAACGACCGTCTTGGGGCAATCGCCGTTCGGCAATATTGAGATTAGACAGGATCTTTACTCGAGTGGTCAAACCACTCACCGAAGATAGTGGTGGTGACATGATTTTTTGCAGCACACCATCAATTCGCACGCGGACACTCACCTCGTGTGATTGGGGTTCGATGTGAATATCAGTGGAGCGTTCTTTAATCGCTTCCTGAAGAATCAGGTTCACCAGTTTTACAAAGGGCGCCTCTTCATCCGACACTCTTTGGCTGGAAAGATCGACACCTTCCCCTTCCTCATCTTCATCTCCGGCAAATACCTGGATATTGGAGAGGGCGTCTTCCACTTCACCGGACTGGCGAATGCGGCTGTAATGGTATTCAATGGCGCGCTTGATGGCCGAATCACTGGCCACCACAACTTCAACTTTGAGTTTAGTGATTTTCTCAATGGTGTCAATGGAGGCCAGATCTTCCGGATCCTCCATGGCCACGACGATGGTGGAATCGGTAGTCGCCACCGCAATGGCCATGTTTGTGGTGGCGAAATCTTCCGGTAATTGCTTCACATCCTCCGAATTGGCCTTGATCAACTCCTCATCATAGATCGCCCGGTGCCCCATCTGCATGGCGTACGCTTTTACCAGATCATCCTCAGAGAGAAATCCCATGCTCAGGAGGAGTTTTCCCAGTTTTTCATTGGTGGTTTCCTGCCGCTCCAGGGCTTGTTCAAGCTGTTCCTGGGTCAGGGTCCCTTCATGTACCAGGATATTACCGATTTTTTCAAATTGAGGATTGAACATGCTTTACTTTCTATGCTTTTTCATGAATCGCCTTCGGTTTCAACCTATTCTGGTTTTCTACACCCTCACTGGAAATTCCTATTCGGGAATTGAGCGTCTTAATTCAATGGACGCCTGTTCACTGGTAATTTGCTGTGGCTCCAAGAGTGAACCCCACACATAGGCAGTGAATGGTGTGTAGGAGGTCACATTCCCCTGCGAATCGAAATTGGGCGTACACAGGGTCTGATCAAACTGGGCAATGGCGACGGCCATTCCATTCTGGTCGGTTTCCACGATAGGTGGATCCAGCGGGTTACCATCAGCATCAAACCAGGCGGACACACCAATGCCACTGAACATAATGTGTCCCCGGGGAATGGCACTGTTATACACATCGGTAAGTACCGCGGTCACACCCACAAAGGCAGGGTTACCCATTGTTCCGAAATCCCAGAAGGAAGGATTGGCACTCACAGCCAATTGACCGGGAACGAACGGCATTATCGTGATCGAATCCGTGCTGTAATTCAGGGGCATTTCAATGGTATTCCCATCTCCATCAAATGTACGGGCTATGATTTGCACCTGCTCAAAAATCACCTCTGAATTGTAATATGCCTTGGTCCAGGCAATACCTTTGTAGGCATCACCACCCTTATTCTCATTGTTGGTGTAGGAAGTTCCAATAATGTCGATGGCATTATTGGGCACGGCGTACCAGTACACATGAGTGGAATCCTCCACCGGATTTGTGTAGTAATCCTGCACACGGGCTGAAATTTCCAACTCATACATTCCACCCCCGATATCCGCAATATTCTGCGGATCGTAATCGGGGAAGATGTAGTACGGCGGACCCGCTTCAATCACTACCGAGTTACTTGAGGCACTGATGATGGTGCTATTCACCTCCACCGAAGCTCGAAGGCGCACACCACCGGACTGGGTACCACTGTTCAATGTCACCGCGGCAATACCGTGATTGGAGGAGTCACTGGCCGTGAGTCCCTGGCCATTCAGCCGTACACCGGATGGAGACGCACCATAAATCTGGAAGGTTACCAGATAGGGCAAATCCACCAGTTGGCCGTTGGCGTCACGCAATTCGGCAGTGATCTGCGTGGATTCGCTGCCGGATCCGCCCTGAACCACGATGTGGTTGGGATTGGGTTGGGGAATGGTGATGGATGTGGGAATTCCGGACCGAATCTGAACCAGGCAGGAGTCCTTAATGCCATTGGATTCGGCATAGATCCGGGCTACACCGGCGGAGGTACCCATGGAGAAGGTACTCACCACCTGGCCCAGCGTATTGGTGGAGGCAAAGGGCGTGATGTACCCCAGGGTTGTGGTGAACTCTACCAGTGTTCCCTGATCCACCGGATACCCGGAGGTGTCAGTCACCGTGACAAAAATTCGCGTAGTCCGGACGGAATCCTGCCCAATAGGCGG
>JAIPJQ010000083.1 GCA_021734065.1 Fidelibacterota bacterium
GGAGAGTGGTTATAATGTGAGTTGATCTTTTCCGCAATGTTTCTTAGCACAGACCTTCTGGTCGGTGATCGAGGGCTATTTTGCTCCAAATTCCCACTTCGATCCGCCAAATGGTGGACAGGTTCTCACTTGGTTTGCCTCGGTGTGACGGGCTGGGAAAATCCATGCTTCCCAGAAGGGTTAACATTGAATGAACCCGAATGGATTAGCGGGTAGGCACGTGAGCGAAAATCCCAAATAACAAGCATCAAATCACAAACAAATTCAAAATCGTAATTTTCAAATCATCAAACAGAAATCCGTGCTTTCCGCGGCTCATTTTAAATCATCAGTGGCCGTCTGTGTTTGCCCGTCACCTCACAGCCCGGTGAAGGCGGTTTCGGCTTCTTACTTGTTGAACACGATACTTAAGCGTGTTCAGTATGAATTTCTCATAGTGTTTATTCGTGTCCGTGTTATCTGTGTTCACCTGTGGTAAAAAACCTTCGCGCTCTCTCTGCCTTCGTGGTGAAGCAGACTTTGCTTTCCATACCCACCCCGGTCCGAAGTCGCTAACGCTCCTGCGGACCACCCCTCCGGTGGAGGGGAATCCTTGTGCCCATAATCGTGCTCAAATACCGGATCTTTGACTATCTACTTATTCGCCTGACAACCCTGTTCATACAAACAGTCGGGGATGTTTTTCTTCTCTGTGCACTCGCGTCTTCTCTGCGGTCTCTGCGGTTAAATGCCTTTTGCTTTTCGTGACATCCCGGTGACCTTCGTGGTGAATTCTTCAAAAAAGCGCTCCGATTTCTCAAGACGCTTCCTTTAGACATTATTCCTCTGCGAAGGAATTTATCTATCCATTCCGCATGGCAGCCTGGGCGGCAGCAAGACGGGCAATGGGCACCCGGTAGGGTGAACAACTCACATAGTTCAACCCGGCGCGGTGGAAAAAGTCGATGGAATCGGGATCTCCACCATGCTCACCGCACACACCGATTTTTAGATTGGACTTGGTCCGGCGACCTTTTTCCACACCCATTTTCACCAATTCACCCACACCCTGCTGATCAATGGACTGGAAGGGGTCCTGCTCCAAAATCTTGCCCTCCAGATAAATGGGCAGGAATCCGCCAATATCATCCCGGGAGAAACCAAAGGTCGTCTGTGTGAGGTCATTGGTGCCGAAGCTGAAAAATTCCGCTTCCTGTGCGATTTCATCGGCGGTGACGCAGGCCCGGGGCAGTTCGATCATGGTTCCCACCAGGTATTCGAAATCCACACCGGTTTCTTTTTGAACCGCAGCCGCCATCTCGTTAATAATGGCTTTTTGATGGGACAATTCACTCACGCTGCCCACCAGCGGAACCATGACTTCCGGAAAGACCTCTTTACCCGCTTTGGTTAGCTCAGCGGTGGCTTCGAAAATGGCGCGCGCCTGCATTTCCGTAATTTCCGGATAGGCCACACCCAGCCGACAACCGCGATGACCCAGCATGGGATTGAGTTCGTGCAGTGAGCTGATGCGATCGCGCAATTTGCCCTCACTGATGCCCAAATCTCCCGCCAGTTCGGTGACCTGCTGGTCATCCAGCGTCACAAATTCATGCAGCGGCGGGTCCAACAACCGAATGGTCACAGGATAGGGTGACATGGCAGCCAGAATGCCCTTGAAGTCATCCCGCTGGAAGGGGAGCAGCTTCATAATGGCTTTACGCCGGGTCTCTTCATTCTCAGCCACGATCATTTCCCGCATGGCGCTGATTCGTTCCGGATCAAAAAACATGTGCTCGGTCCGGCACAAGCCAATCCCCTGGGCGCCGAAATCCCGCGCCTGCTGTGCATCTTCCGGACGATCAGCATTGGTGCGGATATTCAGCGTCCGCAATTCATCGGCAATATCCATGAGGATTGTATAGTGCTTATTGGTGGCGAGATCAGGCTCGATCAGGTCCAATTGACCTTCATACACTTTGCCGATGGTGCCGTTCAGTGTAATCCAGTCGCCCTCTTTCAACACTTTTCCGCCCACCGTCATGGTTTTTTCGCGGGCATTGATCTTCAGGGCGGAGCAGCCCACGATACAGCATTTCCCCCAACCCCTTGCCACCAACGCGGCGTGGGAGGTCATTCCGCCTTTGGCGGTGAGGATCGCGGCGGCGGCGTGCATGCCGTGGACATCTTCCGGTGAGGTTTCATTCCGCACCAGAATCACCTGCTTGCCAGCCTTCGCCCTGGCTTCCGCATCATCAGCCGTGAAGACAATCTGTCCCGTTCCGCCACCGGGACCGGCAGGCAGTCCCTTGGCGATGGCGCCGGCTTTGAGTTCGGCTTTGGGGTCCACCATGGGATGCATGATTTCGTCCAACTGGTTGGGTCGCACCCGCATAATAGCGGTTTGTTTATCAATCAGACCCTCTTCCACCATCTCAGCGGCCATACGAATAGCGGCTACACCGTTGCGTTTCCCGGTACGGGTCTGGAGCATCCACAGGCGACCCTCCTGGATGGTGAACTCAATATCCTGCATATCTTTGTAATGCTCTTCCAGGCGGTCCCGAATGTCCGCTAACTGCTGATAGACCTCCGGCATGGCCGTTTCCAGACTGGGCAGCTCTTGCGTGTCATCAGTTTTGCCGGCTTCGTTCAATGGATTGGGTGTACGGGTTCCGGCCACCACATCTTCACCCTGGGCATTCACCAGCCATTCGCCATAGAAGGCATTTTCACCAGTGGCCGGATTCCGGGTAAATGCCACACCGGTGGCGGAGGAGTCACCCATGTTACCGAACACCATGGACTGCACATTCACAGCCGTGCCCCATTTGTGGGGAATGTTTTCAATTTTGCGATAACTGATGGCGCGCTTACCATTCCAGGAACGGAAAACCGCTTCAATTCCGCCCAATAACTGGTCACGGGCATCGTCGGGGAAGGGTGTTCCCAAGACCTCTTTGACCTTGTCCTTGAACTGCTCCACCAATTCTTTCAGATCGTCAGTGGTCAATTCGGTGTCCAGTTTCACACCCCGTTTTGCTTTCATCTCCTCCAGGAGCTCTTCCAGCTGAAACCGGATGCCTTCTTCGTCTTTCGGTTCAATTCCGGCAGCTTTTTCCATGACCACATCGGAGTACATCATGATCAATCGTCGGTAGGCATCGTAAACGAAGCGCTCATTCCCGGTTTTTTTTACCAGACCGGCGATGGTGCTTTGGGTGAGTCCCACATTGAGGACGGTTTCCATCATGCCGGGCATGGACTGGCGGGCACCGGAGCGGACGGATAAAAGCAACGGATTGTCCGCGTCACCGAATTTTTGGTCCATAATGGATTCTACCCGACTGAGGGCATCGTTCAGCTCTGACTCCAGATTTTCCGGGTAAGACCCGTCTTCCAGATATTTCACACACACTTCAGTGGTAATGGTGAATCCCGGAGGGACCGGAATGTCCAAACTTGTCATCTCAGCCAGGTTCGCGCCTTTGCCCCCCAACAGGTTTTTATCGGATGCGCCGCCATCGGCTTTGCCGTCACCAAAAAAATAAACCGTTTTCATTGAATCCTCTTTCCGTGCTTTCATTTTATCGCATTAATTTCTTGTTAAAATTTCATGTTACCCGATTCCGTTGTGTCTTTCAAGAGAATCCCACCGGGTACAATTCCCATGAGTCCTTTGTTTAAAACAAAAAGAATGCCACGGTAGTAACTCAAAACAAGGTTACGGACCCGGTGTGCCCCGAAATGTTTGTAAAACAGATGAATAAACCATTTAGGATTCACTTTAATTTTCAATGTCTTAGCCATTTGGGATGCACTGATTTCTCTGGTGATTCTTACTTGTGGGAATGATTTCCATGCAGGGTACGGGTTGCGTCATCAGGCGGCCATTATAGGCTTGAACGGATGAGATTTCAAGGACTTCGGAGCGAATCGGCGGCGGAAATCGGGTGTCTGGTGATTATGTTTATCTCATGTCTGTTTTGATCGTTGCCGCGCTGAAAAGTGAGGTGAAATTCCTTCTCACTGAATGGGGAATCAGACATCAGGAGGCAGTGGAAAAACATGCCGTCCATTATCAGTGTGATAACGGTGCACAGATTTTGCGTACGGGTGTTGGATTGGCAAAAACAGCGCGGGTGTTGCACCATTTTAAAAATCGATTACCGCGAAAAATGCTCCATATCGGTGTTTGTGGTGCTTTGAGTGGACAATTTCAGGTAGGCGATGTGGTGAAGGCCAATGCCTATGTGAATGAGGCGGGGGAGTGGGTGACACCAAAATCGTGGCCACTATTCCCAACCGCCGGTTTATTCCGTCAGACGATTTTTTTATCGGTAACTGAAGCCGTGAGGTCTGATGCGGGGCGGATGGAGCTTGCTGAACAAACCGGTGCCGGTGTTGCGGATATGGAATCATTTGCTGTGGCGAAATTTTGTCAACATTATCATCTCTCGTTGGTATCACTACGAATCGTGTCGGATCTGGCTGATGACAGGGCGATTTCAACCTTCCAGACGGTGTTCAGAAAACAGGCAGCCGCATTGCAGCGCGTGATTATGGAGAGATGGGCGGAAATCAATGCGGAATGATTTTCAGGTTTCCGTGGTCATTCCCACCTATAATCGTGAGCCGGTGGTAGGTCGGGCGATTCAGTCGGTTTTGGATCAGACGCTCCAGCCCCGGGAAATTATTGTGGTGGACGACGGTTCAATTGATGCTACCCAAGCATTTTTGGCGTCATTCAACGAAAAAATCACAATCGTGACGCTGGCGGAAAACCGGGGTGTTTCTTTCGCAAGGAACCGGGGAATCGAAACAGCGAAAGGAGCGTGGATTGCACTGTTGGACTCGGACGATTACTGGGAAAAGACGAAGCTGGAGCAGCAGGCTGAATATCACAGTGAAAATCCAGCCCTGCGCATCAGTCAGTGCGACGAGGTTTGGGTTCGCAACGGACGCCGGGTAAACCCCCGGAAGAAGCATCGTAAAAGGGGCGGCTGGATTTTTCCGGCTTGTCTGCCGTTGTGCATTGTGAGTCCTTCGGCGGTCATTTTTCAAAAAGCCCTCTGGTCTGAGATGGGTGGTTTTGATGAGGGTCTGCAGGTTTGTGAAGATTATGATTTGTGGTTGCGCATTGCCCGGAAATATCCTATCGGATTTTTGGATGAGTCGCTCATTGTCAAGATAGGTGGTCACCAGGATCAATTGAGTCAGGCTTACCCGGCCATGGATCGGTATCGGATTTATGCCATGGAGAAACACCTGGATGAGGAATTATCGCCGGCCTGGCGGAAGGCATTAGTAACCGAGCTCGAAGTGAAGTGCAAAATCGTATCCCAGGGAGCGGAAAAACGCCGAAACAGCGCATTGGCGCGAGCCTATGGTCGCAAGTGGGAAGAATACACAGCATTGCTGGACAGCTTGGAGAAAAAATCGACCTAACTTGCTTAATTTTAATGCCGTTGGTAACGGAATAATTATTCGGCCGGTCTCCAGCACTCAATTGACTTGAATCGGTGGTAAAGCTAACTTTGCGCCCATGACCTCCCGCGACCTCCATCTCCATGTTGACACCGTGAGACGTCTGCTCCGGCGGCATGCCAAATCGCATCTGGAAAATTTGCTCACCAAGATCCATCCGGCTGATCTGGCGTTGATTTTCCGCCATCTCACGGACGATGAGCGCTCGGATGTGTTCCTCACCATCCCCACGGTGCAACAGGCCGCCGAGGTTTTGTCAGAGCTGGATGATACCATCATTCAGGAACTCATGGAAGACCTGCCGGTGCAGAAAACGCTCACTTTACTGAAAGAGCTCTCTTCGGATGACGAAGCCTATATCCTGCGGTTGCTGCCGGATGATCAGGCGGCCGAACTGCTGGCCAGATTAAAAGCCAGTGAGTCCAAGGAGATGGAACAGCTCATGGCCTATTCGGAGAATAGTGCCGGAGCGTTAATGACCACGGAGGTTTTCGCGCTGCATGAAAACATCACCGCCAAGGAAGCCATTGCTTCTATCCAGAACAATGAAGACCAGGAAATGGTTTTTTACTTATATGTGGTGGATGATCGTCAGCATCTGGTGGGTGTTATCTCTCTACGAGACCTCATCATGGCCAGGCCCAATCGCATTTTAAAAGATATTATGATTACCCGGGTCCATGCGGTGCATCCGGAGATGGATCAGGAGGAGGTTGCCCAGGTGGTTTCCCGGTACAATATCCTGGCGGTGCCGGTGGTGGATCATTCCAACAAATTACTGGGAATTGTGACGGTTGATGATGTGATTGATGTGATTCGGGATGAGGCGACTGAAGATTTTCTGCAGATGGCCGGCGCCGGAACCGACAGCGAGATCATCAGCAAGAGTGTGATGGGAAATGTACGGGTCAGACTGCCCTGGTTATTCGCGAGCTGGATTGGTGGGTTATTGGCGGCCTCCATTATTTCTGAATTTCAATTCACGCTGGCCAAGGTGTTGGTACTGGCCTCTTTTCTACCCATCATTACGGGAATGGCCGGAAATGTGGGGACTCAGACAGCCACCATTATTGTACGGGGATTGGCCACGGGACGGGTAGAGCAAAAATCCGCCTTGCGAATAATTTTTAAAGAATTGCGTGTAGGGTTATTGCTGGGTCTCTTTTATGGCGCGCTCCTGGGAGTTGTGGCTTACGCCATGGCGGTGCTGGGTTATCTGGAACTGCAGTCCATGGTACCCATACATCTGGGAATTACAGTGTGCGCCGGTATTTTGTCCGCCATGCTTGCGGCGGGGACGATTGGCGCGCTGGTGCCCTTAATCCTGGATAAACTTCGTCTGGACCCCGCCATCGCCACGGGACCATTTGTCACCACGTCAGTGGATATTTTTGGTGTGCTGCTTTATTTCCTCATTGCCAGCATATTTGTCCTCTGAGCTGATCAACCGGATATGCCGAATCAGTCATTGTCGTGATCATCCTTAGTATATTCTTTTCATTTTTCCTGGGAATTTATCTGTTCTTCACCTTGCTAATCATGCGGGGCTTGGTGCGTAAAAATGAACCTGCCTGCCGGCAGGACAAACCTCGTGTGGCGGTGATCATTGCCGCCCGAAATGAAGCGGACAATTTACCGGCGCTTCTGGATGACCTTGCCCGCCAAACTTATCCTCAGGACAAACTGGAAATCTGGGTTGCGGATGATCGTTCAACCGATGAGACCTGGCAGGTAATCACCCAGTATATGAAAAAAATGCCGAACCTGCAGGGAATACGCATACGCCAGCCAAATCCGGCCATGACGGGTAAGAAAAACGCCCTGACCCAATGCATTCGCAAGATCCGTGCGCCGCTGATTCTGCAGACGGATGCCGACTGCCGGGTGGGGCCGGAGTGGGTAGAAAGTATGGCGTTGTCCCTGACGCCGGAGACAGGAATTGTGGTGGGCTATTCGGGCCGCATGATGGGTGGAGGTGTACTGGCGAAATACGAGGCACTGGATTACCTGGCATTGAACGCCGCCAATTACGGTATGCTGTTGAATGGCAAATCCTGGAGCGGTTCGGGCACGAATCTGGCCTATCAGCGCACAGCATTTACAGACATCCGTGGATACGAACCGGTGGCGCAAAGAATCGGGGATGACGACATGTATCTGGTGCAAAATATTCCCCGGTTGGCACAGTATTCTGTCAGGGTCAATTTATCCCCAAAAGCCTGGGTAAAATCCCGCACCGATACCTCGCTCACCGGGTTTTTGAATCAACGGATTCGCTGGGCATCCAATGCCCGGGGACTGGAGAAGATTGACCGGTTGTTTTGGTTTTTTCTGTTGTCCGCGTTTGTTTCCAATCTGGCTTTGCTGGTGGGAGGACTGTTATTCATGCCCATGGTTGCGACGTGGGCATTGGTAAAATTCATTGCAGAATTCCTGGTCACAACGCTTGCCGCGGTTCGATTTAAAGAATCGCGTTTAATTCCCCTGATCCCGGTATGGTTTATTCTCCAGCCAGTCTACGTCCCGTATGTAACGGCCATGGGATTATTGGGCCGTTTCAAATGGAAGGTTTAATGCGAAAAATTCTGATACTCTGTCTTTTAGTTTTCAATGTCATTCCGGCCGACCTGGGAGCCAACCCGCCGGAACCATTGTCGTGGAAAAATCATTTTGTCGTGTCCTACCTGGGCATTCCTGTCTTGGATTGCTATCAGGATTTCAACACAAAGGACAGTCTGATAACCGTTGTTTACGATAATCAGATCAAGCCATTCTGGGCAAAATTTTCAGATGTGCACAACATTTATGCAGCGACATTCACCGGAACTGATTTTTCTCCGCGCAGCGATGCCAAGGAGGTCTTTGAGGGGAAATTTCTCCAATCTCTGGCGGTCACCTATGACCTCCCTGAGCGGCAATTGATTTTTGATGATGGGAACCGCATTTCCTGGCCGGAGGGATATCGCAGTGTTTTTAGCGCGGTGCATTATCTGGAAGGTTTCGCGCGACAGCTTCATTATCCGTTACAACTTGCCATACTGATTGAAGGAGCAAGGTGGCGGGCTGACATTGTGGATTTGGGAACGACCGGTATTTCTGTGACCGGGGAAGCCGTATTAACGCGTCATTTACGTGTAACCATGCAACCTGCGGGGCAGCGGTCTGAGCGTCTCACGAAGCGCACGGATGTCCTGATGGATTTTCTTACCACTCCCGGAAGTACATTGGAATTATGGATTGATGATACACCTCAAATCGTCCGGGCTAAGGTGGGGGAATTCCCCAAAGCGGTGGTATTGGAGCTGGTTAAAAAAGATGTGATGATACACGAAACCGATTAATTTTGCCACCATGCTGATGCGCATAAAGGACATTTTTGAATCCAACTGGAAATCGATTGTTTTTATCCTGGCTACGGTTGCGTTTGTACTCCTGGGATTGCAGTTCCACTGGGATAAAAAACTCATGGCCGGCCTTGTGGTTTTGGTGGGTATTCTGTCCAATGCCTTTGCCGGCGTGGTGGCGCTGCTGGGGTTGATTCCGTTTCTGGGGCCGCTGCTCATCAAAGTATTGTCGATCCCGTTCTTTTGGATTCTCAATGCGCTGGGCTATTTTGTCTCAATCTTTTTTGTACGCAAGGGCTATGGCACCCAGGTCGTCAATAGCCGTGTGCTTACCATTGTTCTGTTGGTTGGCGTTGTGATCGGCTATATCCTGGGTAAATTAATCTGAAAACGCACAGGCATTGGCGAGTCAGCCGACACTTTCCAACTTGAAATGCTACAGGAGCGCCAGCGGTGTCGGGACATTTCAATGATACCATGCAGTCGGGGGATTGAATTTTAGGAGTGTTAATGCGAATCAGAAATCTTGTACTTAGTCTTATTATTGTAACCGGTGTGGCCTGGGGCAGTGCGTTACAGGCGGTTGCCAATATTGAGGAAGCCTACCGAAACGGCAACATCAGCCTGGATGAAAAAATCCTCAACAAGGTCTATCTCATTTTTGATCAATCCCAAATGGCACCCCAATTTCGTCCGGAAAGTACTGCCATTTTAAAATGTGGAACGCTGATTCTGCATGAATACGAGCAGTCGCGCTCCCGTTTAGCGCCGGAGACGACGCAAATCGTGGATGGCTATCTTATGCCGACCATGGATAATCGGGCATTATATGACAGCCCGGGCGGCCATTTTCGATTCAGCTATTCCACCACCGGTACCAATGCGGTTCCCGCTACCGACAGCGATTTATCCGGAGTACCAGATTATGTGGAATGGGCAGCCGCGTATCTGGACTATACCTGGGAGATGG
>JAIPJQ010000006.1 GCA_021734065.1 Fidelibacterota bacterium
TATCTTTGAAATACAACCGGTTCACTATTGCTCTGATACCGATAAGTTTTTTTGATCATGGCTGCGCTCGCTCTTGAAATAATCGTTTTCTTGCCAAATTATACATCTCTGCTCTGCCATTCAACCACAACTTTGGGGGAGTGCACATTCATTTGGCCTATAACCATTAACGAATAACTGACTACTGTTTTCGTGTTATGTTCGGAGTACATCTTCTGAAACGCCGCTTTACGGGAATAGAACCATGATGAAACGCTCTTTTATTTATTTAGCCTTGGCATCCATATTGACAACTTCCGCGTTCTCACAAAGCTCGACGGGTGGACTCTTTTTATTAATTCCTACTTCATCGTCGTTGAATGGAATGGGCGAGCTGGGGGTGGGTTTACCCTATGATCAGCCGGATGCGGCTTACTTTAATCCGGCGAACGGAATTTACGGAACCCGGGGTGTAGGTATCTATGGCACCATGCATCAGACCCACTGGCTGCCTGGTCTGGCTGATGATATGTCGCTGGACTATAAGTTCCTGGGGGTCAGTCTGATTCCTGAAAAATATCCGTTTCAACTGGTGTTGCACAACCAAAGGACCTTTCTCGATGCCGGCGAACAAACCCACACAGATTCGGAGGGAAATGTCATTGGAACGTTTAGTACCTGGTTTTCGGTAAAAGCCTACACCCTGGCCGGGCGCTATACGCGTCAGACCGGACCGGTGCAGTGGGATGTTTCAGCCGGATTTTCCGGCAAGCGCGTGGTTCAACATCTGGTTGACGATGAGTTTGTGAACCCGGGAGGGAAAGGAACCGCTTACAACACCTTCTATGATGGCGGACTTCTCCTCTCCACCCAGTGGGAGCACAGTCTGAACCCGGGTGTGTTGTTGAAACTGCGTCCCGGATTGGGTATCAGCATCATGAATATGGGTGACAACATCAAGTTTGGAGCGGAAGATCCCTCTCCCCGGCTGGCCCGGGCAGGAATATCTCTCGGTGGTGAACTGATTGGCACATCCTACGGACCAATGCTTGCCTTCAAATGGGGACACGCGGCATCAGACATTCTCGCCAATCCCCGTTACCCGGGGGATCCCATAACCTACCAGTCGGGACTGGGAGACATTAACATCTACGATCATGTCCTTCGGGGTGAATATGATGAAAACCCGGTAGAGGTTACAGCCGGGAAATCCTTCACGCTGTTTGACGCTTACACCTATCGTGAAGGCGAGCGAAGCGCTCCCGGTTTTAACAATCCCATTTATGAATCCGGCTATGGTTTGAATTCACGGGGCATGATTAGATTGTTGCAACGGTTTAGCTCATTGCCGGCGCTCGATATGATTAACCGACACTTCACCCTGCGGTATGATGTTTCCCGGTGGACGAGCGGATCGGATAGTGATCCGATAGCGAACACAGAATTCAAAGCCTTCACGGTCACGCTGCATAACCTGGGGCCGGGTTCACGCGACCAGGACGGGAAAGATGACGCCTTGCTTCCCGAGATACCGGTGGAGCTGGTGACCGGGCTTAGCTATTCCGGCATGTATCCCACAAATTTCGACTCGGATGATCGTCTGGATTCACAGTATGAGCGCGGATATACCATCGGGCTGGAGACTAAAATTTCATCCGCCATCGTTGGGCTCTCATTTTCACAAATGGGCTCCAACTTTATTAATGTGGATTCCCTGGGTTGGTTCACCATGCGATACCGGATTCACGACCGCTATAATTATGTGAACCTGTATGGCCTGAAGCCATTTGCGCCCACCCGGTGGCTCTCTTTCCTGATCGGCCCCCAGATTTCGGCCTGCGTGGGGCGCGAGATTTCCGTCTTTGGTGAGGAGGCCGGACTGGAACCCACGCATGAATTGAATGCCGGATTAACCGGGGCGGCTCAGGTAAAACTCACCGATGCTGCTGCCGTCAGACTGAGTTATTACTACGGCTTCCGGGATATTGAAGACGATTTAACCAACCAAGGCTACCTGAGATTGGGGAGTTTTCAGGCGAATTTGGTGGTGAGCCTGTGACGAACGGTCGGGTTGCACGTGTTCATTCGATGAAATGCGTTTAAGCTTAATCTAATCATCAAGCGGTAAAACACTCTGGGCAATTAATTTGAACAAACAGACCATTTATTTGTTACCCATCTGTTGACATATGTCAACCTGTTGTTTATTATGCGTCCGCGAAACAAACATCCGAATAAAGATATTGAAGCCGCGGTTAAATATGCTGAATCAAATGGTTGGCGAGTTAAAAAATCTAAAGGACATGCCTGGGGGTCTCTGTTTTGTCCTGAAAAAAGTCGCAGCGGATGTATTATCCGTGTTTGGTCAACGCCCCGCAATAATGAAAATCACGCAAACCAAATCATTAACTTTGTGAACAACTGCCCCCACACCAAAACTTCGAAAACGGGTGGGAAGGAAAAAGAATAAATGGATAACGAAAAAAAATATTTCCGGTTCATTTTTATTTTAGAAGACATTGATGTCACTGACGATTCAGTTGTTGATATAATCTTTGAGTCGGGATGTGATGACGCATCTTTAGGGTCTCGAGAAAAGGTTGTCTACCTGGATTTTGATCGGGAAGCTGAAACGTTTCAAGCCGCTGTGAGTAGCGCGATGGAAGATGTTGGCCGGGCCGGCATCAAAGTCCTGAGGGTTGAGCCTGGAGATGCAGTAACCGCCAGTGAGATCGCACACAGATTAGGAAAAACCCGCGAGTATGTCCGCCTGCTCATCACCGGGAAACGGGGAAAGGGAGATTTCCCCATACCGATTTCCGGGGTGGATCGACCTACTCAAATTTTTAGCTGGTTAGACGTGGCTAAATGGTGCTACCAACAGGGAATTATTAAAGACTCAGGCTTGATAGATAACGCTGAATTCATCATGAAAATAAATCATACCTTACAAAATCATCCCACTAAAAATATCCAATCCCGCCAGAGCGGCACAAAAAAAGTATCTACCCGTTCCAGCCGAGGGCGCGACCAAACATACCCGGTAGTAACGAAGTCGAATTAACAAGAAACATTACTTTTTCTCCATCCCCACCACCGTCTCGATATGCGCCGTATGGGGAAACATATCCACTGGCTGTACCGAAGTAATTTCGTAACGATTCTCGGCACACAGTAATTTCAGATCCCGCGCCAGCGTGGAGGGATTGCAGGAGACATACACGATTCGTTGTGGCGCGAACCGGGTAATATCATCAATCAATTTCGGGTGTAAACCGGCGCGCGGCGGATCCACCACCAACACATCAGGTCGCGGCAGATTTTGAGCAGACTCGTCTTTTCTAAAAACATCCTTCAGGTCACCTAAAATAAATTCCGCATTGGTAATGCCGTGGGAAATGGCATTGGCCCGGGCGTTTTCCACCGCATCAGCCACCACTTCCACACCGATAACTGCTTTGGCGTATTGGGCCAAATACAGAGCGATGGTTCCGGTCCCGCAATAGAGATCATACACCACTTCGTTCCCGCTCAATTTGGCTTGCGTCAGCGTCTCCGCGTACAATTGTTCCGCCTGGCGTGTATTGGTCTGGAAAAAGGCATTGGCCGCAATCTCATAGGTCAGTTCGCCCAGCCGGTCATGAATGACACGGGATTTACTGTAGGCATATTCCGCTTCACCAATCGCCACCTCCGCCCGGCTGCGGGTGGTATTATTTACCATGACGGTGATGGGGGGAAATTTTTCCTTCAATGTCGCAAAATAGGGCTCAACCAACGCGGGATCGTGGGTCCGGGTCACCAGATTCACCATGATTTCGTTTGTGTGTTCACCATACCGCAGCACCAAATGCCGCGTCCAGCCCGTGTGGGTTTTGGTGTCAAATGGCTCCCATTGGTGTTCCCGCGCCCAACGGCTGGTGAAATTCAGGATATCGGTACAAATCGGTTTTTGGAGATAACACACATCAATGGGCAGCACCCGGTCAAACCGCCCCGGGACGTGCAGCCCCAACCCAAAATCGTCCATGGGATCATCGGGACGCGCCATCCAGGGACGCCGGGTGAATGAAAATTCCATCTTATTCCGGTAGTGGAAAATATCCGGCGAGGGCAGCGCCGGTTTTACCGGAATGTCCCTGAATCCGCCCACCCGTTCCAGCAAGTCCTTCACCTGGGTGGTTTTGACAGCCAACTGGTCCGGATAGCTCATATTTTGCACTGAACAGCCGCCGCATACGCCAAAATGCGGGCATTTAGCCTCAATTTCACCGGCCGCCGGCTGGCGAATTTCTACCGGATACGCTTCGGCATACTGCTGACGCTTTTTCTTAACCCGAATACGCGCTTTCTGCCCCGGAATGGTACGCTCCACAAAAATTGTGAAGCCATCCACATGCGCCACCCCTTTGCCGCCATAAGCCAGCGATTCAATTTCAACTTCCAGTTCCTGGCCGCGTTTGATGCCCATGGTTATTTGACTTTTCCCATTATCGTATGATTAAAATGATTCACAAAAAAATCCCGCGCCTGTGAGCAGCCCGGGATGGTTTCAAATGATGCTTTCCTGAAAAAGATGACTACAGACTGACAATTTTCACGCTGGCGGAAGCGCCAATCCGGCTGGCGCCGGCCTTGTACATGGTGATGGCGTCTTCACACGAACGCACACCACCGGAAGCTTTCACTCCCATCTCGGGTCCCACCACCCGTCGCATCAGAGCAACATCTTCCGCTGTGGCGCCACCCTTGGAAAAGCCGGTGGAGGTCTTTACGAAATCAGCGCCTGCCTGCTGACACAGAACACAAGCCTTCACCTTTTCCTCGTCCGTTAACAAAGCCGTTTCCAGGATGACTTTTAACAATGCGGGTTTTCCTGCCTCTTTCACTCGCCGAATATCCTCCCGGACAAAGTCATATTCGCCGCTTTTCAGCTTGCCCACATTAATCACCATATCCAGCTCCCGGGCGCCCTGCTCCACTGCCCACCGCGCTTCATCTGCTTTGATTTCCGTCGGATTAGCCCCCAGCGGAAAACCGATAACGGTACAGGCGGGTACGCCGGAACCCTCCAGTTCCCGCACACAGGCGGGGACATGCACCGGGTTCACACACACGCTGGCAAATCCATAGCGACGCGCTTCGTCACAGAGCTGAATCACCTCCGCATCGGTAGCATCCGGCTTTAAAAGCGTATGGTCAATGAGTCTGGCCAGCGCGGGTTCGGGGCATTTTGTCCCGATATGGGTGCCAACCCGGGCGGCACCATTTCCCACAATCTCCCGCACCGTCTCAAAATCACGATCCGGACAGAGGTTCTCTTCGCAGGATTTATACGCCCAAAACTCACCCCTGGGCGTTTCAGTGGCGACTGACTGCGCCTGAGTCGTACGCTCCCGCATGAGCTCATTCACAATGCGGTCTACATCAAATTCCGGGTAACTCAATCTATCCTCTCCTTCGGCCAAATCATTGGATCTGGAAAATAGTATTTCCATTCATGAAATGCCATAAGGTTGTGGCGGTCTGGTGGTCAATTTTTGATTCCCGGAGAATGAATGTCCTCTTCCCCTCGACATTATACACAACCACTTTTACTCCCAAGCCCGGTTGGTACACGTGATATTTATTTTTGACCCACGTATCCCTGCGGTTATGTTTTCGGCCGGTATTACAGGGCGGAATGAGTGAACCGGAATAAATAGTCTTGAGCGTGGGGGTTTTTAGATGAAACAGACACTGACAAAATTTACCATCAGCGGATTGGTCGTGTGGATGGTGACCGGAATAGGAATTTTTAGCTGCTCCAATGACCAGCCCGCGCCCGATGAGGCTGTACGGATTGTGGAAAAACTAAACCAGACCTATTTCTTCGACTCGCGGGTCTGGAAACAGGATATACAGGCGAGTGTAGCGAATAATATCGTTACGCTGACCGGCGAAACCTTCTATCCAAAAGCTGTACGGGGCGCCATTCGCAATTTGAAATCAGCCGGATTTGACAGTATTGTCTCTGAGGTAAATTTCCTGCCGGAGACTCTCCCCGACGGGAAAAATTTCGCCGTTGTAACCGTTCATCATGTGATGGGTCGGTACAAACCGGTGGAGAAAAAACAGGAAGCCACCGAATTAATTTACGGCGATATGGTGCGGATTATCCGTCAGGTTGATGACCAATATCAGGTCCAATCCCCGGAAGGTTACCTGGCCTACATTCCCACCAACACATTACGCCGGCTGGACACGCTGGCCTGGAATCGCTTTCACCAGGGTCCTTTCGCAAAATTCAGACAAAATGTGCCGCTGAAAAATGGTGAAAAAATTTCCATTGGTTCCAGATTGCCCTATTTGGGGAACGGTACCGTCCTGCTGGCAGACGGCAGTGAATACAAGTTGGATTCAGCGGTAGATTTTCGTGTTTTTTCACCTGAAAACAATCCCGTGCGCAAGGAGATTTTGACTGCGGGCGAACAATACCTGGGATTGCCGTATGTCTGGGGTGGGCGCTCCGGTGAAGGCGCTGACTGCAGTGGGTTTACCCAGGGCGCTTTCTCGCTCAACGGCATTTATCTGCCGCGGGATACGGATGAAATGTCCATCGTGGGCCAGTTTATCGGCTTCCCCGGCTGGTATGATGCCCTGATCCCGGGAGATTTGATTTTCTACACATCGGGCCGTCGCCTCATCACCCATGTGGCCATTTATTATGGCGATGGTAAAGTCATCCAGTCTGCGGGTAGCGGGGTTCACATTGCATCCATGGATCCGGCGGCGCCTGATTATGAAGAACGCCTGTTGCGTGATTTCGCCTTTGCCAAGCGCATTCTTGACTAGCCATTCGACCAATAAAAAGAATGGTGAATGACCACTTTTCACACCATTTTTAAGCAGTCATGACAGATCAACAATTCATCCACTCCGGCGCGGAGAAAAAACCTCGGGTACAGGCCATGTTCAATCGCATTGCCGGGCGGTATGATTTTTTAAATCATGCCCTGAGCCTGGGGATTGACATTCTGTGGCGCAAAAAGACGCTCAAGTCTTTACGCCTGAAGGATGGAGACCGGCTACTGGATGTGGCCACCGGTACGGCTGACATGGGATTATTGGCGCTGGATATTGCTAAAGTGGATGTTCTGGGACTTGACTTCGCGTATGAAATGCTGGTTTACGGTTCAAAGAAACTGGTGAAAAAATCCGCTACAGACAGGATTCACCTGGTGCAGGGCGACGCAGAACGGATCCCCTTACAAAGTGAAACCATGGACGCCATTACCATCGCTTATGGCATGCGTAACGTGGGTGATATTGATCAAACCCTGAGTGAGTTTTACCGGACGCTGCGCCCCGGTGGTCGCGTAGCCGTATTAGAATTCAGCTTGCCCAGCGGCAGGATTTTCGGACCTCTGTTCAATTTTTATTTCAGAAAAATCCTGCCCTTTTTCGGCGGACTTTTTTCAAACAAAACCGATTACACCTACCTGCCTGAATCGGTGAGGCATTTTCCAAGTCGCGGGGATTTCATGGATTTAATGCGGGCTGAGGGGTTTATTGGCGTAGAATGTTATGACCTGACATTGGGCATTAGTTCAATCTTTATCGCCACCAAATAATTTCACACCAAAACAATCTGCGTTAACACCCTGCCGGGCAATCAGGCAAGGTTTTTAGATCCCAACGGTTATTTTTCCTGTGCGACGGCTTCAGCACGACTCACCAATGCTGCGTATTCTGCGGTGGGGTCAATTTCAAACGCCATTTTCGCCCGGAGGAGAGCCAATTGAGGCTTGTCCTTCAATAAATAAATCGCAGCCAGACGGGCGTGTGCCAGGTGATTCTCCGGATTTGTAGACAAAATACTTTTGTAGGTTTGTTCCGCGGCATCTAACCAGATCGTCCCACCGGAACGTGAATTTTGAATGTACAGCTCTCCCAAAATCTGACGGGCATCATTATCCTCGGGGAAGTCTTTCAGGTATGATTTGGTTTGTTCAATTCGATAATTCAGCTCAAACGCAGGTTTGTTGATGAACTCAATGAAGGTTTTGGCTGCCTCCTGATTTTTCGCGTCCATTTCCCGCGCCTGTTCGAAAGCCTGCTGAACCATATCCAGCGGAATATCCTCTGTTTGCGCCAGGGCCAGCGCTTTGCCTACATAGGCGTCACCGGCGATGGGGTTCAAATCGATGGCTTTTTGAAACATTTCCCGCGCGCCACCCACATTTTTCTGCGCCAGATAGGCATACGCCACGCCCACCATGGCGGTGTAATTCCGTGGAGATTTTGTCAGGGCTTTTTGATAATGGGATTGTGCCTGAGCATAGAGCTTCTGGTGATACAGGACTTTTGCCATACCGATGAGAGCTTCTTCCTGGTCCGGTTCAATAGACAATGCCTGGTCGAAATATCTGTAGGCTTCGGCATGGTCATTTTGCTTCAGATATACCTGACCAATTTCTATGGTAATGTCTAAGGTGTCGGCTCCGGCGAGAAGTCCGCGTTTATATTGATCAATCGCCGCTTCGTAATTGCCATTTTCACTAAACAATTTCCCCGCCAGTAAATACGCCTCCGTATATCCGGGATTTTCCTGCTGAACCCGGTTCAACAATTCCATGGCCCGTATGGGAGAACCCAGCTCAGCCTCAACCAGCGCTTGTCGATATAGCTCATCCACATTCCTCTCACAGCCGGTCATCATCCAGGCCGTGACAGCCATTAGTATCGCGAAAATTTTCATCTGATTTTTCATGGAAAACCCCACCCTGCTTTCAGTTAGAGCTGATTTTGAAACTATTGCGCACATGGATTGGCTGCAAGCCTTTTCACGCCCGGGGAACCGTATTTTTTCGCTCTGAAATTAAAAACCCACAGGACACTCCCATGGGTTTTTAACGCACT
The DNA here is from genome assembly GCA_021734065.1 of Fidelibacterota bacterium. Taxonomy (GTDB): domain Bacteria; phylum Fidelibacterota; class UBA8477; order UBA8477; family UBA8477; genus UBA8477. The sequence continues at coordinate 8,881 of JAIPJQ010000006.1, forward strand.
CAATCAAGACCGGCGTCTGATCATAATCCCCAATCTTTGATAATCTCCTGGGCGTGTTCAGAGACCTTTACCTTCTTGTAAATTTTGTCAATGACGCCATCTTCATTAATGAGATAGGTCCAGCGATTGGTCCCCATGTATTTGCGACCATACATGTTTTTCTCACCCCAGACGCCATAGAGATTCACCACCTTTTTCTCTGGATCAGCCAGCAGGTCGAAGTTCAGGTCATATTTATTGCTGAATTTTTGGTGTGACGCTTCATCATCAATGCTGACCCCCAGCACCACAACACTCTTTTCTTTCAAAACAGACTGATTATCCCGCAGGTTGCAGGCTTCTTTTGTGCAGCCGGGCGTATTGTCTTTGGGATAAAAATACAGAACCACTTTTTTACCTTTATAGTCGGAAAGTGATACCGCCTTCCCGTCTTGAGTATTTAATGTGAAATCCGGGGCTTTCTGTCCAGGTTCTAACATGTACCACTCCTTCATGATTTTTTTGCTTCTTGGTGTGTATTAATCAACCGGTTATGTGTGCCCGTTGTGAAAACCGGTTAGCTGTTCTGATTCATGACGCTTTCTGACAACCGCCGTATCAGTGTTTTTACCTCAGCGTTGAACAGTTCATCCCGATTGGTTTTTTCCTCAATGGTTTTCACGGCATGAATGACCGTACTATGATCACGACCGCCAAAAGAAAGTCCTATGGACTTAAGTGAATTACGGGTTAGTTGTTTTGCCATATACATGGCGACTTGCCGGGCCAGAGCAACCTCCTGACGCCGCCCTTTGCCCATAATGTCCACTTTTTTAACACCGAAGTTTTCCGCAACCACCTCAACGATTCGCTCGACAGTGATATTGGGGGCTACATGGTGGTTCATTACCTCTGCCAGCACCCGGCGGGCCAGATTCAGGGAAATGTCACTTTTAACCAGTGATGCATAAGCCAGCAAGCGGATCAGCGCACCCTGGAGATCGCGTACATTGGTGTCAATGTTCATAGCCAGAAATTCCACCACCTCATAGGGAATTTCGCTTCCACTCTCGTCAGCTTTTTGCCGAAGAATGGCCACGCGGGTTTCATAGTCCGGTTCCTGAATATCCACAATGAGCCCGGCATTGAACCGGGAGGTGAGGCGGCTGTGGAGCCCCAATTCGGCCGGTGGACGATCTGTGGATAAGATGATCCGGCGCCCGTTCATGTAGAGTTCGTTGAAGGTGTGGAAAAACTCCTCTTCCGTGCGGACCTTTTTTTGGAAAAACTGGATGTCGTCCACAATTAAGAGGTCAACACTGCGATAGAATCGGCTGAACTGGGCGGTCTTGTTTTCTTTAATGGCATTAATGTAATCCAGGGTGAATTTCTCGGAGGTTACATACATGACCCGCTTTTCCGGATGCAGCTCCAGAAATGCATTTCCTACGGCCTGAACCAGGTGGGTTTTTCCCAGACCGACACCGCCGTAAACCACCAGCGGATTGTAGAGGGAATTGTCACGGGCTTCCACAACAGCCTGACCAGCCGCTTTTGCAAATTGGTTGTTTGGACCCTCCACGAAGTTGGTGAAGATGTACTGATCGTTTAAATTCGGGCTAAAGGTTTGTTTTGGCTTGTTTTGTCGCGGAACTTGTGTGTCATCAAAGAAGGGTCTGGGAGCTGCCTCTTTTTGCTCCTCCAGCACAATGGAATAATCCACCTTCATAGGCTCGCCTGCAATTCCTGACACGGTCTCTTCCACCAGTTCGCCATAGTGGGATTTGACCCATTCATAGAAGAACTGTGACGGCACCTTCAGTATAAGGGTCGCATCATTTTTTGCCAGGAAAGAAATCGGCTTAAACCAGGTTTGAAACGTTTGCTCCGCTACGCGCTGCCTCAAGGCCTCCTGGGTAGCCGCCCAGAGGTCATGCCCCATCAACACTCCAAATTATCAACAAGTTATCAACATTTCCTATGTCTCAATCTAACAAAAATCCAGCACGATTCCATGGAAAATTTTTACGCGTTGCATTTTGGAAAAATTTTATTGGTAAACCCTTTGTTAAATTGACTTTCCCCGGCGATTGGTTATATTTCGCCGCTTTTTTTAGCAGGGGTTAAAGAATTAAAGAGAGTGAGCTATGAAACGCACATATCAACCAAGTCGCCGTAAGCGTCGCAATCGTCACGGCTTTCGGGCGCGCATGAAAACAAAAAATGGCCGGAAACTTCTGGCCCGTCGTCGTGGAAAAGGCAGACACCAACTTACGGTATCGGGTTAAACCCATCCCTTCTGTCGCCGTAGACGAATACCTTTCCAAGGGGGGGCGTGTTTCGCGAAAGGGTATAACTTTGTACCACCAGCCAAAACCATCCTTAGAGGTGGGCTTTTTAATTAAGCGAAAAGCTGGTAATGCCGTTAGGCGAAACCATACCCGGCGATTGTTTTGGGGAACGATTCTTAATCACGATTTTGAGTTTATTCCGGATCGTGGTTATCTGTTTTTATTTCATAACGGCTTTTCCGTAACCGGCCCGCTTTATGAGGCAATAAATGGACTTATTGCACAAGCAAATCAATCCCGCCAATAAGATTTTCATCGGGTTCATCAAACTTTACCGGCTGACATTATCCCCTGTCCTGGGGAATTCGTGCCGGTTTTATCCCTCTTGTTCTCGCTATGCCGAAGAAGCTTTTGAGGTTTTGCCGATTTGGAAAGCCCTGCCTAAAACGGCCTGGCGAATATTGCGCTGTAACCCCTACGGCAAAGGTGGCTACGATCCGGTAGTTAAAGAGCATTTTGAGGAGCAGTAAGTTTGAACGATAAAAATACCGTTCTGGCATTCGTTTTAATGGGCTTGGTTCTGCTGGTCTATTTTTCCACGCCGTACCAGAAAATGATTAACCCTAATGCCGGTGAGCCCGTGCCGGTTGATACGTCGTTTTCACCGCGGGGAGCTGCGCCAGAATCTCGTCCGGTGTCAGCCGGTCCAACCGGGCTGGAAAAGACCAAAATCGCTCCCGCACCCGATAATATCAGCAGTTTGCCAGATACCGCCTTTGGATTTCAGGGGCCCGTACGGGTGGTGGTGGTCTATACTCCCGAATTTGAAATTCACCTCAATTCCCTGGGGGGTGGCACGCTTGATAAGGTATACTTAAACAATTACTATCTGAAGGACGGTAGTCGCGTTCAAATTATACCGGACAACGCCCGGGGCGTTCTAGCCAACCAATTCATCGGTTTTTCTACTGAAAATTTTTCTACCGCACGTATCAATTCAGAACTACTGAACTGTCAGGAAGACACCTGTCAGCTGGACGCTTTTAGTGAACCACAGGCAGCAACATTCGTACTACCGCTGGGTCAGGGCGCGCAAATTACCCGCACCTTCACCTTTTATCCCGATAGTTTCCATGTGGGTCTGTCTCAGCAGACTGAGAACCTGAACAATGTGAACGCAGGACGATTTTTCGCCACCAGCTGGGCTGGTGGCATTAAATCAACAGAGCCCAACAAAAAGGATGAGTTGAATTATACGAAGGTTTACACGCTGTTTGGTAGCGAATCCTCGCCATCCGATTATGATGCCAAAAAGGACGGTACAACCGAGACAATCACCGGTACAACGGCCTGGACCGGCATCCGCTCCAAATATTTTGCGGCTCTCATGGTTCCTGGCGAACCGGCGTATGAGATACATCAAAATCGTTACTTAACACCCGGTGAAGATGGCGGGAAAAAGACCTTTAATTGGGACATGCGCCAAAAGCTGGATCGTAATCGCACAGAGCAATCCTTTGATTACCGGGTTTATCTGGGACCGCTTGATTACAGCGCCCTGAAAAAGTATGACCTGCATTTTGAAGAGATGATGGACTGGGGCTGGTTCGGAATCATCGGAAAAGGTGCACTGTGGTTATTTAAAAAGCTGTATTCCGTGATTCCTAACTACGGTATTGTTCTGATTATCTTCGGCATTCTTGTAAAAATTCTCTTGTGGCCACTTACCAAGACCAGCTTTCAATCCAGCCGCAATATGCAGTCGCTGCAACCTGCCGTGGCAGAACTGAAAGAAAAATACAAGGGCGATCCCAAGCGGTTGAACGCAGAAACCATGAAGCTCTACAAGGAAAGCGGTGCCAATCCCATGGGCGGGTGTTTGCCCATGTTGATTCAGTTTCCTATCCTGATTGCCATGTTCAATCTTTTCCGTTCCACCATTCAATTGCGTGATGCGGCCTTCAAGGGTCTGGAGTTTTGGATTCCCGATTTATCCCTGCCTGACACCATTGCCCACGTGGGCGGTATTCCAATTAATATTCTACCCATTGTCATGGCGGTTACCATGTTTCTGCAGCAAAAGCTCATGTCTCCCGCCGGTGGTGCCACCAATAGCCAGATGAAGAGTATGAGCTATGTAATGACTTTCGTGTTTTTCTTCATTTTTTATAACTTCCCGTCCGGGCTCAACATCTATTATGCCCTTTTTAATATTCTCAGCATCCTTCAGCAGAAGATGATGCCCGCGCCTGCACCGGCTGCGATTCCTGCCAAAACCAGCCCGAACAAGCAGGTCAAGAGGCAAAACCGTAAGCCCCGGAAGCGGAAGTAGGGAGTGCTTACCTGTCCCGGCTACCGGATGTTTCTGAAACCATTGTAGCAATCTCCACCCCGCCAGGAACGGGCGGTCTGGCCATTATTCGTCTTTCCGGACAACACAGCCTTGAGACAATTCAGCGATTTTTTTCCGCCGGTCGGCAATTGAAACCTCGCTTTGCAACGTATGGAATTATCGAACACCCGGATCTGGGTGATGACATTTTCGACGATGTGGTGGTGACTTACTTCCCCACCCCTAATTCTGCCACGGGTGAGGATGTGGTGGAAATTTCCCTGCACGGCGGCGCTTACTTACAACAGACTTTGTTAGAGGTATTATCACGGCAGGACAATGTGAGGTTGGCAACACCGGGTGAATTCACCCTGCGGGCGTTTTTAAATGGGAAAATGGACCTTTCCAGCGCAGAGGCGGTGGCGGAGGCGATTCATGCCCAGGACGCAGTGGCGCACCGACAATCGCAGCGACATCTCCACGGGAATTTGCGCAGCTACGTTTCGCAATTAAAACAGGATTTGCTAAAAATAGTCTCGTTTATCGAGGCAGAACTGGACTTTTCTGACCAGGAAATTGATATGGTTTCCCCAAAACAACACCTGGTACAGATTGAATCGCTGGCAACAAGAGCACAAAATCTGCTGGACACCTATTTTTACGGACAGCGGCTTGTGGAGGGATTTCGCGTCCCTCTAATTGGCGCACCGAACACCGGCAAGTCCAGTATTTTCAATGTCTTGCAGGGATATAATCGCGCTATTGTAACAGATGTTGCCGGGACCACCCGTGATACGATTGAGGCGCTAATCTCCATTGCAGGGCATACGGTTGTCTTGGTTGACACGGCCGGCGTGCGTGAATCGAAAAACAAAATTGAAGTTTTAGGGGTTGACCGTACGCGACAAGAGCTGGAGCGGGCAGATATTGTCTTGTCCGTCCAGTCAACCGACATTCCACCGGAGGACTTCAACACCGGGAATGATGTGCCGGTCATCCGTATTTTGAATAAATCTGATCTGGGACAGCCGGGAGAAAAAATGCAGCCGGATATTGGTGCAACAATTTCATGTGTCACCGGCGAGGGTTTTGATGGTTTACGTCAAAAACTGGCCGAAACCATTCTGGGTATGCGCCGGAAAACCTCAGAGGGATTGATAATTACCTCCCAGCGGCAGGCTGAGACATTAAGACGCTTTGTTGGAGCCTGTAAAGGCGCCGTTGCGGCGATTAACAACGCGGCAGGTCCCGAATATGTGGCGTCGGATTTACGCAACGGGCTCACCATTTTAGGTGAAATCACCGGAGAAGCCACACCTGACGACATTCTGGGTGAGATCTTCGGTTCGTTCTGTATTGGAAAATAGGTTAATGGTTTCACGTGAAACATATGATGTGATTGTTGTGGGTGGCGGCCACGCGGGTATTGAGGCCTCCCTGGCTTCGGCGCGCATGGGTCTGTCCACGCTATTGATCACCATGAAGTTGGATGCCGTTGGGCGCATGTCTTGTAATCCCGCCATTGGTGGGTTGGCCAAGGGTCACCTTGTGCGCGAACTGGACGCCCTGGGCGGTGAAATGGCAAAAGCTATTGATGCAACGGGAATACAATTCAAAATGCTGAATCGCTCCAAGGGTCGCGCGGTTTGGTCTCCGCGTGCACAGGCGGATAAAAATCAATACAGTGCTTATATGCTGGCGGCCTGCCGGAACGAGGAAAATCTTGGTTTATTGGAAGATGAGGCCATTGCAGTGTTGGCCCGTCCCGACAAAAGCGCCGTTACCGGCATAAAAACCAAATCGAATGGCGTATTTCATTGCGATGCCCTGGTCCTCACCAACGGGACCTTTCTTAACGGACTCATTCATATCGGTGAAAAACAGTTTACTGCCGGCCGGGTGGACGAATCTGCCAGTGTGGGGATTACAGAATCATTGATCGCGCTTGGGTTTGAAGCCGGTCGCCTGAAAACAGGTACACCTCCCCGCATCAGGCGCGACAGTATCGATTTTTCCAAAACCACCCTCCAGAAGGGCGATCCTGAACCGGAGCCTTTTTCATTTCAAACCGATTTGGCTGAATTTTCCCCGCCTGATGAAGCCTGCTACATCACCCACACGAATGCAGAGACCCATGCGCTTATCAACGCAAGTCTGGACCGCTCTCCCCTGTTTCGTGGTGTCATTCAGGGCGTGGGTCCGCGCTACTGTCCTTCTATTGAAGACAAGGTTGTCCGTTTTCAGGACAAGCTGTCGCACCAACTATTTCTGGAGCCGGAATGGGTGAATGGGGACCAAATTTATGTGAATGGTTTTTCTTCCTCTCTGCCTGAGGAGGTACAACTGGCGGCCATGCGAACCGTCCCGGGTCTGGAAAAAGTGGCGTTTATCCGTCCGGGTTATGCAGTAGAGTATGATTTCTTCCCGCCGCGTCAATTGAATCGCACGCTGGAAACCAAGCGGGTTTCCGGTCTTTATTTCGCCGGACAGATCAACGGTACCTCCGGATATGAGGAGGCAGCCGCTCAGGGCTTTATCGCCGGTGTAAATGCGGCATTAAAGCTGACAGGCGAGCAACCATTCATTCTGGAGCGACACGAGGCATATATCGGTGTGCTCATCGATGATTTAATTACCAAAGATGCGGATGAACCTTATCGCATGTTCACTTCCCGGGCAGAACACCGGTTGTTGTTGCGCTATGATAATGCCCATTTCCGGCTGGCGAAACATGGCCGGGAGTTGGGCTTGCTGGCGGAGGAGGTGTACGCGTTGATCCGGAAAGAACAAGGGCTGGCCGAGCGAGCAATTGAAACATTGGAAAAGACCTTCGTTTCCCGGGATCGCGTAAATACCATCCTGACGATGGTTGGTGAGATGCAGGTTACAGAGAACCAGTCTTTAGCCGCGCTATTGCGACGGCCCAGGATAAATATTACCCATATTCATTCGTTGCTCCCGGATTGGATGCAACCCCTTCCCCCGTCTCTGCTGTCCCTGGTCGGTACCGACGTCCGTTACGCCGGGTATATCAAACGCGAGTGGGAGCAGGTAAGAAAAATGAACCGCTTGCAGACGGCATCAATTCCTCCGGAAGTTGATTATTTGGGCATTCCCGGACTGTCTACAGAGGCGCGCCAAAAGCTGGACAAGATAAAACCGGAGACCCTTGGTCAGGCGGGTCGTATTTCCGGCGTCAATCCCGCCGATATAGCGGTTTTGATGGTCTATTTTAAGCAGCATGTTTCACGTGAAACTGTCTGATTATATAGCTGACAAGTTTTCCCTCATTCCGGGTCAATCCTTTCTGGCCGGCGTCGATCCGGCGGCTTTAGGTCTGTACATTTCAAGGCTCATCTCACCTGCTGAACCCTGGCTGATTGTTCTCCCCGACCAAAATCTTGCTGATCCGGTATTTAATGACCTGGTCGGATTCTTTTCCGCAGATTCCGTGTCATATATCAGCAAAAACCCCCTTACCGGCATGGATTCAGGTCAATCCCTGTCTGCGCTACATCGACTTATGGCGGAACAGCCCGGAATCTATCTGGTCACCTATGATGATTTGACCTCCGGGATCCAGGCTCGTGGGCTACAGAGAAAAACTTTAACCGTTGGGCAGACCTATGATTTTAGCGAAATAGAATCCGTCCTGGATAATTTCGGATTTACCCGGGATCGCTTTGTGGTGGAGCCCGGCACTTATGCTGTTCGGGGTGGTGTGATTGATTTTTTCCCCGGTGAAAGCGAGCACCCTATTCGCTTGGATTTTTGGGGCGATATACTCGATTCCGCCCGGCAGTTTGAACCTGAATCACAGCGCTCGGTTACCGAACTGAATGAGGTGAGTTTCTTCAGCCAAAAGCCTTTTGACGAGACTTCCACCCAAAGGCTGGTTGACCTGCTTCCGTCCACATTTTCTACCGTTTTTTATCGCCCGGCTTACGAGCCAGGCGACACAGTTAGCGCGGTCGATGCGCTATATAATTCTTTTATTAACAACAACTTAATTTCTGTTTTTGGCGGAGTCCCGGAGAATTTCAAAGGACGAATCTTCTCGGTGGAGCCACAAGCTTCATTCCACCGGAATCTGGCAGCTTTCCGTCATCGTCTGGAGTATCTCCAGGAACTTGGATATAAAGTACTCATCACGGCTGAGTCAAAGATTCAGGCGGAACGGCTGGAGAGCCTGTTTGATGAAGAAAAATTTACACCGGCTGTTTTTAATCTCTCAGCCGGATTCATTGATCATACCCATCATATTGCTGTTTTAACCGATCATCAAATTTTTGACCGGCGGCGCCGACGCAATATTGTCCAGCGCTTTTTTCCTTCCAGGCCCCTAACCACCGTGGAAGAGTTCAACGAGAAGGATTTTGTGGTTCACCTTGATTTTGGTGTGGGAATGTATCGCGGTGTGGATGTGATCCGGGTAGCGGGCGTTCCGGCAGAAGTGCTGGCCATCGAATACCAGGAAGGTGATAAAGTTTATGTGCCGGTTGACAAGATGGACCGGGTGCATAAATATGAAGGGGGTGATGGCCCGCCAAAAATTACCCGCCTGCGATCCACCGAGTGGGATCAACTCAAGTTTCGTACGAAGAAAGCGGTGGAAAATTACGCCGCCGAGTTGATGACTTTTTATGCCAGACGGTTTCAGGCTGAGGGATACTCATTCAGTTCCGACACAGAATTGCAGCAAAAGGTTGAAGCCGCGTTTCTCTACAATGAAACCACTGACCAACTTCAGGCCACCCGGGAAATCAAGGCAGACATGGCGTCTAGCCGACCCATGGACCGGCTGCTGTGTGGCGATGTGGGCTTTGGAAAAACCGAGGTGGCCATTCGGGCGGCATTCAAGGCGGTCTCTGATTCCAAACAGGTCGCCATTTTGGTGCCAACCACCATTCTGGCGCAGCAACATTACGAAACTTTCCGTGAGCGGTTGGATGAATTTGCGGTGACAACCGCTGTGTTATCACGCTTCCGGTCTGTAAAAGAGATCAAAGAGACGCTGGCGGGTGTGGCCAGCGGTGAAATCGACATTCTGGTGGGTACACACCGGCTCTTATCGAAAGATATTCAATTCAAAGATCTGGGGTTGCTGGTCGTGGATGAAGAGCACCGGTTCGGTGTAAAACACAAAGAGAAAATTAAAGAATTAAAGCTGGGTGTGGACTGCCTGTCCATGACAGCGACGCCGATTCCCCGCACGCTGCAAATGTCCCTCATGGGCGTACGCGATTTCAGCCAGCTCAACACGCCGCCCCGGGAGCGTCAGCCCATTGATACCAAAGTGGTAGAGTATAAGGAGTCGGTGATCCGGGAAGCCATCCTGCGCGAGGTTGATCGCGGCGGACAGATCTATTTTGTCCATAACCGGGTAGAGTCCATCGGAATAATGCTGCAAAAATTGCAGTCCATTGTTCCTGAAGCCCGTATTACCGTGGGACATGGCCAGATGCGAGGGCCGGAATTGGAGCGCGTGATGCTAGGCTTTTTTCACCACGAATATGATGTTCTCCTGAGCACCTCCATTGTGGAATCAGGGCTGGATAATCCCAACACAAACACCATTTTAATCAATCGGGCGGACGCCTTTGGTCTGTCACAGCTTTACCAGCTTCGTGGTCGGGTTGGTCGCTCTAATCGGCGGGCTTACGCCATTTTACTCACACCGCCATTCCGGCAATTGAACATCAATGCTGCCCGGCGGTTGAACGCGCTGGAGCGTCACTCCCACTACGGTGGTGGATATGAAATTGCCATGAGGGATTTGGAAATCCGTGGTTCTGGAAATCTCTTTGGGACGGAGCAAAGCGGACACATCGCCAATATCGGTTACAAACTATACACGCAGATTCTGAAGGAGACGCTGGACGAATTAAAGGCGGAAGCGGAGGAGCAAGCGCCCATTTATCCCAAGCCCGATGTAAAAATTGATCTGGATATGCTTATTCCTGAAGATTATGTGGTGGACCCCAACGAACGGGTTTCCCTCTATCGTCGCATTGCCACGGCGGGTGATATAGACTCTGTGCACCAATTGCAGGTAGAAATTCGTGATCGCTTTGGTCGGACGCCGCCGGAGGTGATTCAATTGCTGGATGGAAAAAATGTCCAGATTCTTGGGCAGCAGTTAGGCTTGCGTTCCCTGACGATTAAGCCTAGACAGGCGCACGCCAATTTTCACAAGGAGGTCGTGACGGAACAGGGGCCGGGATTAATTGGCCGATTGTCACGCGCAATTGGGAAAACCAGTCAAAAGGTGGAGATTTTTAATAATGCCGCTCTGCCCTTTGTCATCTCAATTCCATCCGATAAAAACGCCCTCTCGGAGTCCCGACAATTTTTAGAAGCCATGGAACCTGCGGGGTAAATGGGCTTTCATTGTCTATATTAATTGCTATGCTATACCCGCTGATCAAGATGCACGAAAAAAGAAGAGGTTTAAGATTATGATGAAAAGACTAACGGTGCTCACAATTTTCATGAGTGCTTTGGTTCTGACACATTGTTCCAAGTCATCCGATGATAATGTAATTGCCGCGCTGGATGATGCTGAGGTCACCGCTGACGATTTGTTTGAACGCTATCCCCAGGCTCGCCTGGCTCAGGCAAGTGATGAAGAGATCAAAAACGCGGTGGACGATGTGGTGCGCCGGGCGCTCTTCGTGAAAGACGCTATCGCCATGGGATATAAAGATTCCACGGGTACCAATGCGCAAATCCAGAATGTGGAAGATCAGCGGTTGTTTCAATATGTTTACGGAAAAGACATTCTGGACTCGGTGATCAATGAAGCCCAGCTTCGCGAAATGTATGATAAGGCACGCTATGAAGTTCACGCCCGGCATATTCTGATACAACACCGGGAAGTTCCCAATGCTGCGGCCTCCCGCAGTAAAGAAGAAGCCCTGGCGCTGTGTGGACATGTCCTCCAGCAGCTCAAAGAGGGTGCCGCCTTTGAAGAGCTGGCCAACAAATACACCGAGGATCCTTCGGGAAAAAACACCGGCGGAGACTTGGGCTGGTTCGGCTGGGGAAAAATGGTGGGTCCCTTCCAGGAGGCGGCATTCAAGCTGTCGGCGGGGGACGTCTCAGATGTTGTGGAAACCCAGTTCGGATATCACATCATTAAGGTTGAAGGCCGTCGGGAAACGGATGTGAAGCCATTTAATGAGGAGAAAGACAACCTGCGGCGCATGGCTGCCCGGGATAACGCCAGAGAGCTGCAGCAGCTGGCGCAAGCGTTCATTTTCAACATCAAGGCAGACAACAATTTTCAGATCATTAATAAAAATGTCGATGCCCTGTATCGGGTCATTAATGCTTCAAAATACAAAATCGGTCCTCTTGATCATGTTTTGAAAAATGTGAATTTCACCGCCCCCCTCTTTACCATGGGCGGAGAGAGCTATGACAGTCAGTGGATTATTGATGAAGTAAACAAGCTGGATGTCAACTCAAAACCCACCGTGAACAACATCAATGACTTTAAAACACTGCTGGAAAATATGGTGGTTCACGCCCTCATCATTGAGTATGGACATGAGCGTGGCTACACCAAGGATCCGGAATTCAGCAAGGCTATCACCGATATCCAGAACAATATCATTTATAACAACTATGTACGGGATCAGATCAACGCCAACCTGAACCCAACCGAAGATGAACTGAAGGAATATTACGATAACCACAAAAATACCGATTACATGCAAAAAGAGATGGTGCGGGTTCGGGAGGTACTGGTGAAAGACCAGGCGAAGGCTGACTCTCTCTACAAAATTATCCGGGATGGTGCAGACATTGGTTTAATGGCCCGCCGTCATACGGAGCGAAAATATGCTAAGGATCGGGGGGGTGAACTGGCGCCTTTCCCGCCGGGACGCTATGGTGAAATGGGTCAGCGCGCCTTTGAAATGTCTGCGGGTGAAATCTCCGAACCCATTAAGACCAACACGGGATATTCAATCATTAAGGTTCTGGAAAAAATCGAAGCCGGTCCCCAGGAATTTGACCGTGTAAAAAACCGCGTGAAAAATGACATTAATCAGGAAATGCGCAAAAAACGCACGGAAGAGCGTTTCAATCAGTTAGCAGAAAAATATGGCCTTCATATCAATTATGATGCTGCCTATAACGCTTACCGCGACAAGAACAAAAACTAACCTGGGTTTCGGGGCATTCATGCGTGAATCATTCTGGCTGCGCAGCCTTTTGACTGGTCTGATTCTGCTTTCAATTTCTACCTGTAACAGTGTCAATAATGACGATGTAGTTGCCCAGGTGAATCATGAATTTCTGACCCTGGAGAAATTGCACGCCATGGTGCCACATTTTGATCAACTGGACAGCCTGCAGAAAGCGCATTTTGTGGAAAGCTGGATCCAGGAAACCCTGCTGAAGCAAGAGGCGGAAAAATATCTCCTGGAGCGGGATCCCCAGTTCAAACAGCAGATGGATACCTATTATCGGCGCTTGCTGGCGGATAAAATGATGCAAAAATTCATGCGTGAATCCATCCAGATTTCTGACCAGGAAATCCGCGACTATTACGAAAAAAACAAAGACAACTTCCGGCGTGCCGAGGACGAAATTTTTACCTTGCATGTTTTATTACCCAGTCGGGATGAAGCACGCGAGCTGCGCAACGTTCTCCTGGCCAATGATCTGGATAAAAAGGCTGAGTTTTTACGCAAATACCAGAACGAAACCGGATTGGTTAAACTCAGCGATTTGATTCCGGACCTGCGAAACCGCCTCTCCCGCAACCGGGAACCCGGCGTATATGGTCCCTACTGGTCTGATTTCGGCTATCATGTGATGAATGTGACCCAGTGGTATGCGAAGGATGATCTGCGTCCCCTGGAAGAGGTCTGGGACGAAATTGCCGGCCGTCTGTCTATCGATCAGCAGTTGGATTATCGACTGGCCATTACCGACAGCCTGCGCGCTCAGGCCAATGTGAGTTTTCACCCCTCCCTATTCACCCAAACGAGACCATAATGCAAAAACTATATCGTAATCGCATAAAGTCGTTCCTTCTTTTTCCCTTCTTACTGATGTCTCTGCTCAGCGCCCAGTCGCTGGTGGATGGCCTTGCCGCCATCGTGGGGCAAAAAGCCATTCTCTACTCGGAAGTTGAGCAAATGGCCCAGCTCATCAGCGCTCAGCAGAAAATTGACCCCTACCAGAACCCACAAGCCTATAACCAACTGCGATACAACGCGTTGGACGAGCTGATCAACCAGCAAGTCTTGCTGGAATATGCCCGCCAGGAAACCATCGAGGTGCGCGACCGGGATGTGGAAGCGCAGGTAGAGCAGCTTATGGGCAATCTGGAGCAACAGTACGGTGGGCTGGATCAGGTGGAGCAAACGTTTGGTATCAGTCCGCGAAAAATCCGCCGTTATTATCAGGATCAGATTCGCGGCAATCAGATCATTGAAGCGGTGAAGCGTGAACTATTCAGCAATATCAAAGTGAGTCGCCGGGAGGTGGAGGCGTTTTTCCAAACCAACCGGGACAGCTTCCCGGAGATCAATCCAGCGGTGGATTTTTCGATCATCTCCCTGCCCATGGAAGCCGGGACCCGTGCACGGGAAGCAGCCCGTGACACCCTGCTCTTTATCCGCGATCGCATTTTATCCGGAGATGCCTCTTTTGCCAATATGGCCCAGCGTTACTCCCAGGATCCGGGAAGCGCGGCCAATGGCGGAAACATTGGTTTTACCTCCCGGGGCACCTTTGTTAAGCCTTTTGAAACCGCCGCTTACACATTGGAACCCGGCGAGATGAGCGATGTGGTGGAAACCCAGTTTGGTCTACACATTATCAAACTGGAGGAGCGCCGTGGCGAAAAGGTGAATGTCTCCCACATTCTCATCAAACCCGCAGCTTCTCAGGAAGATGTGCAGACCCTCAGGGACAGTCTGTCCAGCATCCGGGAGGATATTTTGTCCGGTAAACTCACCTTTGCCGAGGCTGCCAAACAATACCTCACCGATCCCGATTTGAAAGCCCGCAACGGACGGGTGGGAAAGACAGACATCACCACCATGCCGGAGGGTATGCAACAAATTCTGAATGAGCTGCCTGCCAGAGAGATATCCCAGCCTTTCCCTGCCCTGGATCAGATCAATCTCGTGCTTGTTCATGAACGCTTTTCCGGCGGTAAGCTGACGCTGAAGAATAACTGGTTTGAACTGGAGTCCATGACCCTGCAACAAAAACAGATGGAGCGATTGGAAAAATGGATCCAGGAGCAACGCGAGAAGATGTATATCAATGTAAAAATGATATTATGATTTCGTCTCCGGGATAAAGAATCTCCTGTTTTTACCACCCCGATCCCTCAAACGGTCGGGGTGTTTTTTTTTATCTGAAAAACACCTGTCCACGCACTTATCAACAGGCTTAATTTCCATCCTTCGAACGTATACTTTTGTTTTTGTTCAACCGTCGGATTTGCCTGAACGGGGTTATGAACATATTCACATAAATTTTTATTCACTTCCATCTAAAAAGCTGCGTCCCAGAGAATTTTGTGGATAAGAAATTTGTTTCTGACAATTTACGTTCAGGCTATTCGGCGCGATGGGACTTTATCCACGTGAGCAGGGTTCGCTTTTCATTTTTCAAAAGGGGTTGAAGGTCAAAAAGTTACCGTCGAAAGTGGAAATCTTATCCACATTGTGGACAAACTACGTACTACTACGACGTAAGAATATTTCTCTATACAGTAATCATTAAAACAGGGTAAAACACCCGAATGGCGCCGTGTTCAAACTCATTGAATAGCTTTGAATTCAGGCCGGCTTATGTTATCTTATTCTGCTTATGAGAAAAATATTTAAACCCTTGTTAATTGTGCATTTGGAGAGTTAAGCATGCAATTTACCCTTGAGAAATCTGCCCTCCAGACAGGCGTACAAAAAATTATCAAAGTGAGCCCTACCCGCTCCACCATGCCAATCCTGAATCATATCCTGTTTACCATTGAAAATGGTCATCTGTTTTTACGGACGTCGGATATTGAAATCACCTATGTGCTGGAGGTGGATTTACTCAATGGTGAAGATGGTTCAGTGGCCATTCCTGCCCGTCTGCTGCAGGAGATCACCAACGAGCTGCCCGAGACGGAATTGAAATTCAGCGTGGACGAGAAACAACGCATCAACCTGGAAACCACGGTGGGTACCTACAAAATACAGGGTCGCCCAGGGGATGAATTTCCGGAAACACCTCAACTGGCTGATGCGTCCAAATTCAAACTCCCGGCTGATCTGCTGGAACGTATGATTGATAAAACACTGTTTGCCGTGGGCAGGGACGAATTGAAGCCCGCATTGATGGGGGTGTTGTTCGAAATCAATAAATCGGATATCCGGGCTGTGGCTACCGATGGTCACCGTCTGGTCCGATTTACCAATAAAGCGTTCACCAATTCCGGTGATCCGGCCAAGGTTATTATCCCCACCAAATTCCTCCAACTGCTGCAAAATATGCTGCCGGTGGAAGATCAGGTGGAATTCAGTATTGCAGCCGATCATGTGAAGGTGGAAACCAAGGGTGCCCAAGTGTACACCCGCGTGATTGATGAGCATTATCCCGACTATACGGCGGTCATTCCCTCCGGAAACGACAAAAGTTTTGTCGCCAGTTCCAATGAGATGATCAATACCGCCCGTCGGGTCTCGATTTTTTCAAATCGGACTACCCATCAGTTGGCATTCAAGCTGCATCCGGGATATCTGGAGGTTTATACCGAAGACCCGGAAAACAGTACTTCGGCCAAGGAAGAAGTCTTGGTAGAATATGATGGCGAGGAAATGACCATCGGATACAATTCGCTCTATGTGCGGGATCTGCTGCGGAATGTTGAGACAGATAAGGTGGTCTTTAAACTGAGCAGCGCTGTTGGCCCGGGCATTATCCTGCCGGAAAAACAGCGTGAGAAAGAAGACCTGCTCATGTTACTCATGCCCATCAGGTTGAATAGCTAATGACAGCAGGTAAGCGATTAAGCGTTCTAAATATTATTGTGTTGTGAGGTTATTAACGGAGGTTGGTTCACACCGGCCCGGTGCATGCTGATTAAGTCCCTTTCCATGAAAAATTTTCGGGTATATGAACACGCAGCACTTCGCTTCGGAGAGCAAACCAATATTCTGTTTGGTGAAAATGGCGCCGGAAAGACCACCGTTTTGGAAGCTATCCATTGTCTGGCGTATACCCGCAGCTTTAAAACCCATTTGGACAGTGAACTCATCCGGTACGAAACAACGGAAGCGCGCATCGGAGGGAATTTTCGAGGGGACAAAAAGAACGACCAGCGGGTGGAGATGAGCCTTTCGGAGAAACAGCCGAAACAGATCAAGGTGAATGGGGCGCTCCTCACCAGTCAGGCCGGATTGATTGGCAGAATACCGCTGGTATGTCTGGCGCCCGAAGATAGTGTGGTAACCGTCGGGGCTCCGGCTGATCGCCGCCGGTTTTTTGACAAGCTGTTCTCCCAGGTTGACACCGTCTATCTCACCGCACTGCAGCAGTATAACCGGGTGTTGAAACAGCGAAATGCGCATCTGAATGATTTTGCGGTGAATGGCACGCCGGTAAATTCGGAATTACTTCTGGCACTGGACACGCAGGTCGTTAAACAAGGAGCGATCATTCAGCAGAAGCGCGCGGAGTATGTACAGAAATTCAAAAGCTTTGTGTATCAGATTTATCTGGAATTGGAGAAAGATAAAACCTTTAAAGCTGCCTATATACCAGCCGTCAAGGTGAAACCCGGTGAATCGGTGGAACAGGCTTTTCAACGAGAATTGGAAGCCAGCCGCCCGGCTGATATGCGTCGGGGAACCACCACTACCGGGATCCAGCGCGACTTGTTCCTGTTTTACCTGAATCATCAGGATATCCGGCGTTACGGCTCCATGGGCGAACATAAACTGGCGCTGGTTGCGTTGAAATTCGCCGAAGGTCGTTTTTTAGAGGATTATTTGACCGAGAAACCAATCTACCTGCTAGATGATCTTTTTGCAGAATTGGACATTAAGCGCAGCGTGCAGATTATCCAGTCGTTGCCGGAAGGGTATCAGGTTTTCATTACCTCCACCGACCTGGCCGATTTGAGGCGGCACGGTTTGGAAATCGAATCGGAAAATTTGACTGTTTTTGATACAGGAAAGCTTCGTGATGTCGCAGCCTAAATCAATCGGAGCCGCCTTAAGGGAGGCGTTTAGACATTTCCAGATCGAAAAACCGATCGAACAACATCGAGCCCTGTATCTGTGGGATGATGTGGTGGGCGAAAAAATTTCCCATGTCACCACCCCGGTAAAGATTGAAAAAAATGTGCTTTTCGTGACAGTGGATTCACCCGTGTGGCGGAACGAGCTGATGTTTTTAAAGCGAAGAATTGTGAAGGATTTAAACCAGTTATTAACCGGAAACCCTATTAAGGATATCAAATTTACATGAGCGAGAATACCAGTAAACAACCGGAACAAAATAAACCGACCTATACCGCATCAAATATTACGGTTCTGAAGGGGTTGGAGGCAGTCCGCAAACGCCCCGCCATGTATATCGGCGATGTGAGCAGACGCGGATTACACCATTTGGTGTACGAAATTGTAGATAACTCCATTGATGAAGCCCTGGCCGGCTATTGCGATAAAATTTCTGTGACCATCGAAAAAGATAATGTCATCATGGTTGAGGATAATGGCCGCGGAATTCCGGTGGATATGCAGAAGGATGAAAAGCGTCCGGCCGTTGAGGTGGTCATGACGGTCTTGCACGCCGGTGGAAAATTTGACAAAGGCACATACAAGGTCTCCGGCGGTTTGCACGGCGTGGGTGTTTCGGTAGTGAACGCCCTGGCCGAATGGCTGGAAGTGGATGTCTCCCGGGATGGATTCACCTGGCACCAACGCTTCGAGCAGGGTCGGGTGGCCTCCCAGTTGAAGAAGGGCGTGAAAACAAAAAAGACCGGCACTAAAATCCGGTATCGCGCTGACTTCGAAATTTTCAAAATCCAGGAATATGAGTGGGACATTCTGGCCGAACGCATGCGTGAATCGGCATTTTTGAACAAAGGTGTCTCCATCACGCTCCGTGACGAGCGAACCGACGAGGTTCAGGAAGAAACCTTCCTTTACAGGGGTGGCCTGGTGGAGTTTGTGAAATACCTGAATGACGGGAAACAACCGCTCCATGATAAGGTCATTGCCTTTGAAGGTGAAAAGGAAGGGGTGCCCATTGAGCTGGGTTTGCAGTATAACAGCAGTTACCAGGATAACATTCTCACCTATGTGAACAGCATCAACACCATCGAGGGCGGCTCTCACTTGTCCGGCTTTCGAACCGCGCTGACCCGTACCTTAAACAGTTATGCTGCCAAGAATAATCTGCTGAAAAAATCCAATGTTTCTCTTTCGGGCGATGATGTGCGTGAAGGCTTGACGGCCGTGCTCTCGGTAAAGATTGCTGAGCCGCAGTTTGAAGGACAGACCAAAACAAAGCTGGGCAACAGTGAAATCAAAGGAGTCGTTGATTCCTTCATCAGCGATGGGTTAAATGAATTTTTAGAGCAAAATCCGTCGGTGGGCAAGCGCATCGTGGAGAAGTGCTTTCTCTCAGCCCAGGCAAGGGAGGCGGCCCGCAAAGCCCGCGAGTTAACGCGCCGGAAAAGCGCCCTGGAGTCACTGAATTTGCCCGGTAAGCTATCTGACTGCTCCGCCAAGGATCCTGCCATTTGTGAACTCTACCTGGTGGAGGGCGATTCGGCCGGCGGCTCGGCCAAACAGGGTCGCGATCGCCGTTATCAGGCCATTCTGCCCCTGCGGGGAAAAATCATTAACACCGAGAAAGCCCGGATTGACAAGATCCTGAACAATAACGAAATCCGCACCATTATCACCGCTTTGGGCGCTGGATTCAAAGAGGATTTCGATATTGAAAAACTGCGTTACCACAAAATCATCATCATGACCGATGCGGATGTGGACGGCGCCCATATCCGGACGCTGCTGCTTACCTTTCTGTACCGCTATTTTCCGGAATTGATCATCAAGGGACATGTCTATATCGGGATGCCTCCGCTATACAAGATCAAAGTGGGGAAACAGGAGCGTTATGTGTATGATGAGCATGAGCGCGCGGCTGCCATTAAACAGCTAACCAATGGCAATCCCGATACGAAGGTGAACCTCCAGCGCTATAAAGGTCTGGGTGAGATGAATCCGGATCAGCTCTGGAAGACCACCATGGATCCGGAAACCCGGACCCTGATGCAGGTGACCCTGGAGGACGCTGCTACCGTGGATAAAATTTTCACAATCCTCATGGGCGACGAGGTAGAGCCGCGCCGAGAATTCATCACAACCCACGCCCGCTATGTGGAAAACCTGGATATTTAATCAGCGAGTGATTGTGGGATTGGGTAAAACAGAACAAACCAGTTTGAAGCAGACATTTATTACTAGATAAGGACGAGGCGAACTTTGGAAATTCAAAGACAGAATATCATCCGCGCCAATATTGAAGACGAAATGAAGAAATCATACATGGACTACTCCATGTCGGTCATTGTTTCGCGCGCGCTTCCCGATGTTCGGGACGGACTCAAGCCGGTGCACCGGCGCATTTTATATGGCATGAGCGAGCTGGGAGTTCAATACAACCGGCCGTATCGGAAATCAGCCCGTATCGTTGGTGATGTGTTGGGTAAATATCATCCCCACGGCGATTCGGCGGTTTACGATACCATGGTGCGCATGACCCAGGAATTTTCACTGCGATATCCACTGGTGGACGGACAGGGAAACTTTGGCTCCATCGATGGTGATAACGCGGCGGCCATGCGATACACGGAAGCCCGTATGAAGCGCATTGCCGGCGAGATCATGCGTGATCTGGATAAGAACACT
Organism: Fidelibacterota bacterium; assembly: GCA_021734065.1. Taxonomy (GTDB): domain Bacteria; phylum Fidelibacterota; class UBA8477; order UBA8477; family UBA8477; genus UBA8477. The sequence continues at coordinate 29,424 of JAIPJQ010000006.1, forward strand.
GTCGATTTCAGGCCCAATTTTGACGACAGTTTGCAGGAGCCGGTGGTAATGCCCACTGTTCTGCCCAATCTGCTGCTCAATGGCGCCAGTGGTATCGCCGTGGGTATGGCCACCAACATTCCTTCCCACAATCTGGGTGAGGTGGTGGATGCAATATCAGCCCAGATCGACAACCCCGAAATAGTTATTCCTGAGTTAATGCAGCATATCTCCGGTCCCGACTTCCCCACCGGTGCCATTATTTACGGCGCCAGCGGTATTAAAGACGCCTATGAGACCGGTCGTGGAAAGGTCACCGTACGAGCCCGGGTCAATGTGGAAGAGCAGAAAAGCGGCCGGGAACACCTGATTGTTACTGAAATCCCCTACCAGGTGAATAAAGCCACGCTTATTGAAAAAATCGCCGATCTGGTCCACGACAAAAAGGTGGAGGGCATTTCCGACCTGCGCGACGAGTCGGATAAAGACGGGATCCGGGTGGTGATTGAATTGAAGCGGGACGCGATGCCGGAAGTGGTGCTGAATCAGCTCTACAAGCACACGCAGTTGCAGGACACCTTCGGCGTGATTATGCTGGCGTTGGTGGACGGTCTGCCAAAAGTGCTGACGCTTAAAGAGGTGATCACTCATTTCATCAAATTCCGCCACGATGTGGTGGTGCGCCGGACAGAGTACGATTTAAACGAAGCGGAAAAACGTGCCCACATTTTAGAGGGCCTGAAAATCGCGCTGGACAATCTGGACGCGGTGATCAAAACCATCCGGGAATCAAAAAACCCGGTTATTGCCAAAGAACAGCTCATGAGCAAATTCGAGCTCAGTGATGTCCAGTCGCAGGCGATTTTGGATATGCGTCTCCAGCGGTTGACCGGGCTTGAACGGCAAAAAATTGTTGACGAGTACACGGAAACCCTGAAACTCATTGCCAAGCTGAAAGAGATTTTAGCCAATCGCGGTCTCCGAATGGAGATCATCAAGGAAGAGTTGCAGGAATTGAAAGAACGGTATGGCGATGAGCGCCGGACGGAAATTGTCCATGACGCCCGCGATTTCACCGTGGAGGATATGATTGCCGAAGAGGAGATGGTTATTACCATTACCCACAACGGTTTTATCAAGCGTTATCCCGTGAGTGGTTACCGTCGCCAGAATCGCGGTGGCCGGGGATCATCCGGAGCCAAGGCTCGCGACGATGATTTTGTGGAACATTTGTTCGTGGCATCCACCCATGATTACATCCTCTTTTTCACTGACGCCGGTAAATGTTATTGGATAAAGGTACACCAGCTGCCACAAGCCGGGAAGGCTACCCGCGGGCGGGCGATTGTGAACCTGCTGGGCATTCAGTCAGGTGAAAAAATCATGGCTTACATTACCGTGCGCGATTTCACCGGCGAGAATTACATCATCATGGCCACGGCCAACGGTCTGGTGAAAAAAACCTTTCTTGAAGCCTACAGCCGCCCGCAACGGGGTGGCATCTATGCCATTGATATCCGCGAGGGCGACTACCTCATTGATGCCAAGCTCACCAACGGCGAGAATGATATTCTGCTGGGAACCCACAACGGCAAATCAATCCGCTTTAACGAAAACCGGGTACGTCCCACCGGCCGAAAAACCATGGGCGTCGCCGGCATCCGGCTCAGCGGAAAGGATGATCGTGTGGTGGGAATGATCGTGGTCCGTCGGGAGGGAACCGTCCTGGCTGTTACAGAAAGCGGATTTGGTAAACGAACCGAAATCATCAATTACCGGGTCCAGAATCGCGGCGGAAAAGGCATTATCACCGTGAAAGTTACCCCCAAGGTTGGGAAAATGCTGGCCTTGCTGGAAGTGGTGGATCAGGATGACCTGATGATTATCACCGCCAAGGGTGTTTTGATCCGCCTGCCGATTGGAAAAATTCGCAGTATCGGACGGAACACGCAGGGCGTGCGACTCATCAGGCTGGATGAGAAGGACACCATTTCAGCTGTTACCCGGGTTCAGGAAGAGACCGAAACGAAAAACGGTGATTTAGCTCAAATCCCGGACGCAGACGGAAATGGCGATGGCAATGGCGAAGATGAGGATGATTCAGGGACCGAGCAGATCAGCGCGTTCGATGAATAGTTTTCAATCATCGCTCTGTGAATGCGGGAGGTTTTTCAAAAAAACCGGCCTGCTGCGGGTTCTGCATGAATCAGGGAATATTTAGATGACACCATCCCCCAATCAACAAGGGGTCGTTGAAAATCTTGAACGGGTGCAGGAACGCATTGCCCGGGCGGCCGAAGGAGTTGGCCGTGAGCCCAATGACATTACCCTGGTGGGAGTCACCAAGCTCCAGCCGATTGAGAAGGTCCAGACGGCCCTGGCGGCGGGGTTGAGAGACATTGGGGAAAACCGGCTTCAGGAGGCGCGGGATAAATTTCCACAACTTGACTTGACCGGAATCAGGCGCCACCTTATTGGCCACTTGCAGACCAATAAAGCCAAATATGTGCCCCAGCTTTTTGATACGGTCCATAGTATTGATTCGGAACGAATTGCGAAAACCCTGAATGGCAAAATGGAATCGGGCAGTGAGCCACTGCCAATCTTCATTCAGGTGAACACATCCGGTGAAGAATCCAAGTTTGGAATTGAACCGGAAACTGCCATGGACCTGGTCGGCTTTTGTCTGGAGCAGCAACGGTTGCAGGTGCAGGGATTAATGACCATCGGACCATTGACGGATGATAAACAGCGGATTGTCCGGTCTTTTCGGATTTTACGGATGCTGGCTGACCAGATCCAAACCGCTTTTGTTCCGGTCATCCGGAAATTGGATTTGTCCATGGGCATGACCGGGGATTTTGAATGGGCGATTGCTGAAGGCGCAACGCATGTGCGCGTAGGCCGGGCAATTTTCGGCGAACGGGAATAGGAGATTTCTATGGCACGGATTACACCACTTGATTTGCGGAAACAGGAATTCAAACAAAGTGCGCTGGGTTTAAATCGAGACCAGGTGCATGAGTTTCTGGAAATGGTGGCGGAGGAGATGGAAACCCTGATTCGGGAAAAAAGTGAAGCTCAGGAAGAAATAAAGGATCTCCAGACCAAGCTGGATCGCTATTCGGAAATTGAGAAATCCATGAATTCCGCCCTGGTAATGGCGCGCGAGTCCGCTAACCAGGCGGTGAAGGCGGCCGAGAAAGAGGCGGGTGCCATTCTCGCTCAGGCACGTACGGAAAAGAACGCGCTCTTGTTTGCGGCTAAAGATGAACTCAACGAAATTCAAAATGAAATCCGGGACCTGAAATTGAAGCGGGACGGATTTATCATGAACTTCAAAACCATATTAAAGACGCACCAGGAAGCGCTGGAGGCGGAATTTTCCCGAGATGCGGTAATGTTGACCGAAGAAACCGCGACGAATGAAAAAGGCGGCAAGGGCGCCAAGACGGATGATGCTGAACGAATCATTGATTTTTCCCAGTCGGACCTGACCATTTCAGACTTGGACGATGAGCCGGACGAAGCGCCGGAGTCGGAAGAGTCGGAACCCGAAAGTGATAAAAAAAACAAAGCAAAATCAGCCTTTGAGGAAGCCCTGGAGTTTGAAACCGAAAAAAAGGATGATTCGTCGTCCCGCGAAGAGGACGAGGACGCTGGTGAAAAATAATCCCACGGGTTACGAGCCGGTGATTCTCACCGATGAACTGTTCCGGGCGGACATTGTCCGGTGGTTGCCCGATGCACGGGTAGGAACCTTCAGCACAAGCCCTGAGGGGGCTCGCCATCAGATTCGCCAATGGCGCGAAGCTGGTTATCAACAATTTATCCTCTTATTTAATCCGGAAGAAACACCTTCGGAGAACCTGGTGGTCACGGACCATTTGAATCTGACCCATAACAACCCGCTCATTGGCATTCACGAAGATATTTTTGGCCCCCGCTTCCCCGATATGTCCAATGTTTATACCACGGACAAAACACCGGGCGAAGAGGTCGTGGTGGTCATGGGTTACCACAAGGGACTGGAGACCTTCCGGGAAAAGGTTTGGCCAATACGGGCCGGTGTTTATGATGCCATTGCGCTGAAAGCCAGTGGCGCCACGGTAAGAGGCTGGCTGGTGAGCCAATTGGAAGAGTTATATTCTGAAATTCTGAATTTGACGGAGGAATTATGCAACGAGGAAGCGTGAATAAAGTGATTTTAGTCGGTCGTCTGGGCCAGGATCCGGAGGTTCGATACGCCCCATCCGGAACAGCGGTGGCCAATTTCACCATGGCCACCAATGAAGTTCGCCGTGACCGGGACGGGAATAATCAGGAATCTACCGACTGGCATAAGATCGTAGCGTTCGGGAAAACGGCTGAGTTTCTCGAGCAATATATCAAAAAAGGCGATATGATCTATGTGGAGGGCAAACTCCAGACGCGCAGCTGGGAAGACAAAGACGGCGTGAAGCGCTATGTGACGGAAGTGGTGACCAATATTCTCACACCCCTTTCTTCTCGCAGCTTTCAGGGAAATGACAATGGACCCCAGTCTGGTGGTAAGGATTATAATTCCCGTGGCGGTTCAGGCGCCGGTGAGAAGCAATCCAATCGCGGTGCAGATAACGGTTCCGTCAATGAATCCGGCGGAGACGACTATTTTGGTGATGACCCGTTGCCGTTTTAAGAAACAGCCACCGGAAAACAATGGTGGATGACTATATCCACGGACTGGTTGATGTCTTTGTCTGGCGGGAAGGTCAATCCGGCCGAGAGTTTCTTTTACTGAAGCGTGCTCCCGAGGAGCAATTCCCCAACATTTGGCAATGCGTTTCCGGCGGTGTGAAGCCCGGCGAAAAAGCCTGGCAGACCGCCCTGCGGGAATTGCAGGAGGAAACCGGCTACAGGCCGAAGCAGCTTTTTGTGGCCGATTATGCCTACAATCTTTACCTGCACCCCATTGATTCCATGTTACAGGTTCCGGTGTTTGGTGCAGAAATCGATGACAGCCAGGATCCGGCCCCGCGGTTATCAAAAGAACACACCACATTCCAGTGGTATCCCCTGGAGGAAGCGCTGTCAGTTTTGGCGTGGGAAAATTATCGTCTGGGTATTCAGGCTGTGAATCGAATGGTGAATTCACCCGCGCTGCTGGAAATTACCCGCATTCCCCGGGAGCGCAGGTAGAGTATTGCGGCACCACTGCGCCGGTGAAAATTTCCGTGTTTTTCGAGCTGTTAAACCGTGCCCTAAACTGAAATAATCTTCAACCCGCCCATTATGGCGGTGGCATGTACCTGCAATGTGGGCGCATCCGCGCCGGGTGCCGCTGAACCGTGTGTTTTTTCATGATCCACGCCGCCCATGATAGGGAGACTGCTAATGGAAACATTCCAGTCAGCCGGAATAATTATTTTTCCCCCGCCCATAATACAAGTGACCTCAAGAGCGGCACCCTCCGGAGAAATTTTCGCGCCGGTCAGGTCAATGTCAACGCCACCCATGATCGTAGCAGCGCTGCCTCCCTTGAAATTTTGACTGGTGCTTGCTCGCAGACCGCCCCCAAAGATTGAGAACACATCCAAAATGTCGTCATCGTTTTTGGCTTTACCTGAAAAGCGACCCCGAAAGAACGGTGGACGGCCTCCGGTAATCAACAGGTATACCCCAAAAGCAATGAGCAACACCGGCCAGTAATAGAAAATCTGATTAATATCCAGGACATTCAACTCGGCCAGCTGCAGTACCGCACCGATGATGATGAAAAACCACGCATTCACCGTACTTGCCGCGGGTACGGCCAGGCGCCGCAGTCCAAAAAGAATAATGATCAACGGCCACCAGGTGCCAATAATATCGCCCACCCGAAGCCAATTCAGCGTGTCTGCAAGGAATAGAACACCAACAATGAGAAAAATGATACCCAGTGTTTTTTGCGATCGCATGTTAATAACCCTCCTGATTTCCCTGTTAGACGCCGTATTGAGAAGCCGTTGTCCTAAACTTAGATAATTCTCATGATACAGGCTAAAAAAATCCGGTCAGTCAATGGCGCATGCATTCAATCCAAACCACTGAGAGATTTTGTGCCGGTAGTGGGCAAAAATCGAATAAACCGGCCGGGCCAGCGGCCAAAAAATGGGCGATATCAACAACCATCCCACGAGAGGCCACGGCTGCTTCATTCGGATCAATAACGCGCCCAACGCCCGGGCGTGGGTCAATTCCAACCCTTCTGCAAAGTGGACAATGAGTGTTTTTCTAGCACGAGCGGCCAATTCCGGATCTGCCGATTCATCCAGCAGTAGATGGGGTTTGTAGGGAAACGGATCCTCGGAGACCGTCCGGGCTGAAGACCAATCCGCTGCTGCCTGGCAGATTCCGCAATTACCGTCGTAGTAAACGATCTGAAGGTCTGCTTCCCGAATCAGCGCCAGATCGAGCGCCATTCCATTGAAGGCCCATAATAACAACCCACCTAAAGCGTAGGCGCCAACATCACCCCAGGTGCCGGTTCGGTGGGGCATGACATTGGGAACCAGCCATTCAAACACCACGCTGAAGACCAGCCATCCCAGTCCAATATGCCAAAGCCGTAAAGGAATGTTTGGAGAAATAATGGATAGTCTGCGCGCCAGGAAATAAGAAAGCGGTACAAACACAATCAGTGCCAGGACATCATGTAACGATGTTCTGAAAAACGAATCCGCGTCAACAGCGGGAAGAATAAACCAGCGATTAATGCTGTAGAGCAAGCCGCCGGCTATGACCAGATAGATTAAATATTGAGTAGCGCGATCAATGACAGCGCGATGGAATTGAGGGACAGCCATAGGAGTAGATTTTTCTTTTTAATCGTAAACATGGGTGTGGGTCATTCCTTAAAAATAGATGTTATAGATTTATGTCAAATGTTTCAGCGCTTCCCGGCGCGATAATCCGGAAAGCCGGTCCTCCATTTTCTCCACAAAGGCTTTTACTGCCACCGGATTGGTACGGGCATACTGGCGCAGCGCCCATCCGATGGCTTTGCGGATGAAAAATTCTTTCTCGTGCGCCATTTTTTCACAGAAGCTGAACAGTAACGGGGCATTGGTGCGCTCTTTTAGATTGAGTTGACCGATAATAGCGGCCCGCCGCATCCAGAAATTATCAGACTGCGACCATTTCACCAACCACGATTCCAGTGATGGATCTTTTATGAGCAGGCGCCCCACAGAGCCGCCGGCGATACCGTCCAGCAAATCCCAGTTCCAGCAAGACACCAACAGGGTTTCGTACAGGGACATGGCGCGGGGGATGCGGAGCTTTGGGTAACCGTTGAGGATGGAAATGGCTAAATATTTTTCCTCATGCTGCTCCGCCTGGAACCAGAGCGTTTTCACCGTTTCCTCGTAGTCATTCCAATTAAGCACCGGGAAGTTCTGACGAACAATCCGCCAGACCTCTTTTTGCCCGGCTGATTGCACCCCGTAAAACGGCAGCGGTGATTTCACATATTGCTGCATTTTAGGCGCTTTAGCGGGATCGGCGCGGTGCTGCAGCTCTTTACGGACCAGCAACTGGATTTTTAGTGGGATTGACACGGGGCTATTGGCTATTCAGGTAAATGGTATTCTGCATAATGGGCAAGATAAAATCCAGACGGGACCGGAGTAGAACTTTTTCACCACCAGAGGAAGAATTTTTCCTTCTGAGTACACACCCATATTGTTCCTTGTGAAAGGTAGCCGTGCCACTGATATTTTCCGCCGATACGAATGACCAACACAGGACTGATATACATGCGTCATCACAATTCTTACCTGCTCATCTCCCTGCTTTTAACGTCTATTTTCACCGGTAATTCCCGGGGAGACATTCACCATGTGAAGGTTCCGACAGCAGTTTTGGCGGACAGCAACCGCACCATCATTGCCACGCCGTCCACCTATGATTCCCAACGCCCTGCGCGCTATCCGGTGATTCTCATGCTCCACGGCTGGAGCGGTGATGAAACCCAATGGGAAGACGATGCTGATCTGCAAATGCTTGCCAATCGGTACGATCTGCTTTTGGTGCTGCCGGATGGCGGGTATGCCGGCTGGTGGGCTGACAGTCAGACACAGCCCAAGCGAAACTATGAGCGTCATATCGTGGATGAATTACTCCCCTGGCTGGAGCAACATTACAATGCCACCCAATCCAAAAATCAACGCGGTCTGACCGGCCTGAGTATGGGCGGGTACGGTTCCATCGCCCTGTTGCTGCGGAACCCGGATGTGTTTGGTGCCGCCGCCAGTTTAAGCGGCATCACCGACATCATTGCCCATGGCACCCAATGGGGCTTATTGGAGGCCTTTGGCGACCAGGAGGTCAATGCGGAATACTGGCGAGCGCACAATCCGCTAACCATGATTGATGACCTGCGGGGTCGCAAAATTCCACCCATATTCATCATCTGTGGTGCGGAAGATTTTGCCTTTCAGGAAAACCTGGCCATGGCGGAGCTGTTGAACGAAAAAGGGGCAAAATTTCTGGCGCTGTTCCCGCCCGGCACCCACTCACACCCTTTTTGGAAGGAATACATTGGCGAGGCAATTCGATTTATTGTCAATCAAATTCAAGATTAAAAATGTCTGGATAATCGCATGGAAATCACCCGCCATTTTACAGCAACCACCTTCGTCGTGTTTCAAAACCGCACGGTACTGCACTTTCATAAAACGCTGAAAATGTGGTTGCCCCCGGGTGGACACATAGACCGGGATGAACGGCCGGACCATGCCGCCTTACGGGAAGTAAAGGAAGAAACCGGGCTGGATGTTACACTGGTTTATGATCCGCCAAAAATTGCCTCTGAGAATGCTATTGAGCTTCCGCCACCCCGGCATATTCTGTTGGAAAACATCAATCCCTACCACCAGCACATTGACCTGATTTATTTCGCACGGGCACACTCGGAACAGCTAAAACCCCATGATGGCGAGTCCACCACCATCCGCTGGTTTACAGAGGAAGACCTTGCAGACCAGGATCTCACTGAGGATGTGCGCACCCTGGCCAAGACCGCACTTCAGGTGGTTTCAGCGCTGGAGAATGCGTGAATGAATGATCAGAACGGTGTCGATTTGTCTTAGTTTTTTCAAGTGGAGCGTTTAGTTTTTCCGGACCAATGAGGCAAAAAGACCGGATGTGTATAGCGCTTTTCTGTTCAGGTTGTTGAAAAGTCCGGGATACTGTCCCGGGGATGAACGGTGGATGATATACGCAGCGGACTCAAAGGATAAATTGTATTTTGAAAGGAGACGGAGGGTATGCAACGGAGACACACCGCGTTGCTCTTGATTTTTGGTTTGTTTATGGCCGTATGCCTGCAAGCGCAGGCGGACGATGTCCAACGGGGCAAGGGGAGCTGCATGACATGCCACAAAGGCACCTCCCCGGGATTGTACCGACAGTGGCTGGGATCCAAACACGCCACCATGGGCGTCACCTGTTACGATTGTCATAAGGCGGAAAAAACCGACCCGGACGCCTTCAAGCACGGTGATTATTACATTGCCACGCTGGTCACCCCGAAAGACTGTTCCCAGTGTCATCCCACTGAATTCAAGCAAGTTGATCAATCCTATCATGCCACCGCGGGTGAAATTCTGGAGTCAGCGGACGCCTATCTGGCCAATGTGGTTGGTGGCAGCCCGGCGGCAATTGCCGGCTGTGAAGCCTGCCACGGGAATCGTGTAAAAATTGACCCAAAATCTCCCAATATGCTGGCGCGTGAAAGTTGGCCCAATTCCGGTGTGGGACGCATCAATCCGGATGGCTCCAAGGGCTCCTGTAATGCCTGTCACTCCCGCCACTCCTTCTCCAAAGCCCAGGCCCGCCGACCCGAAACCTGCGGAAAATGTCACCTGGGTCCGGATCATCCCCAGAAAGAGATTTACGCAGAATCCAAACATGGGATCGCATTTTTCACCAACCAGGACAAGATGAACCTTGAATCCGACCGCTGGGTGGTAGGTGAAGATTATTATGAAGCACCCACCTGCGTGACCTGTCACATGGGTGCGACGAAACAGCAGAAATCCACCCACGATGTGGGTCTGCGCTTGTCCTGGACGCTGCGACCGGCGATTTCCGTCCATAAAGAGGACTGGAAAGAGAAACGGGACAACATGAAGGATGTCTGCCAGGCTTGTCACGGGAAGGATTTCGTGGAGGGACATTACTACCAGTTTGATGGTGTGGTAAATCTGTATAATGTGAAATTTGCGGCGCCGGCCACAAAGATCATGGAAATCCTGAATAAGAACGGTGCCCTGGAGCGCAAAGCCGAGTTTGCCAACGATATTGAGTGGATTTACTGGGAGCTCTGGCATCACGAAGGTCGCCGGGCGCGTCATGGTGCAGCCATGATGGGACCGGACTACACCTGGTGGGAAGGTATTTATGAAGTGGCGAAACACTTCTACTTCGAACTATTGCCGGCAGCCAGGGAATACGATGACCCGGAAGTGAATCAATTCATCGATAATATGCTCACAAATGATCCCATGCATAATTGGATGAACGCGAGTTCTGACGAATTGAAAGCCAGGATTAAGTCCGGAGAAATGCAGAAAGTTTATCAAGACCTATTCAAGGAGACGCGGGCGACCAATGCGCCAAACAATTACTAATTTCCTACGCGGGCTCGCGTCAAACTGGATTTCTAAGGCCGGGGTCGTCCTGGTTACCACATCCTTTGTCCTGTTCAGTATTTTTCAGGTGTTTACGCTACTCGGGCTTTTAACCAACGCCTATATCGGCCTGATCACCTACCTGGGATTCCCGTCCATTTTCGTCATTGGACTGCTGTTGATTCCCTTTGGGTGGTGGAAATATGTGCGGGAAACGGGTCGAACCACACGGGATCTGTTAAACGAACGCTTCCCCGATGATCTCTTACAGCCCAAAGCCTTCGGCGCGAAACTGATCCGCACGCTGGCAATTCTGACGCTGGTAAATATCGTGATCCTGGGAGCGGCCAGCACGCGCATGCTCCATTTCATGGACCAGGCGGAGTTTTGCGGTACCGCCTGCCACAGCGTAATGGGACCCGAATGGGCGACCTATCAGGATTCGCCCCACGCCCATGTAAAATGTGTGGATTGTCATGTGGGTGAGGGTGTTGGTGCCCTGATTGACTCCAAAATCAATGGCACCTGGCAGATGATTTCGGTGACATTCGATCTCTATGAGCGCCCCATTCCGGCGCCGGTTCACCAGTTGCGTCCTGCCCGGGAAACCTGCGAGAAATGTCACTGGCCGTCCAAATTTCACGGAACCCGGCTGAAAACCATCACCCGCTATCAGCGCGATAAAAACAACACGCCCAAATACACCACCCTGAACCTGAAGGTGGGGTCGGGCGAGAACGGTACGGCCAGCGGGATTCATTGGCACATTGCCTCACAAAATGAAGTCCGCTACGGTGCCGTTGACGACAAGCGGGAAAAAATCCTCTGGGTTGAAGCGCGTCAACCGGACGGCAGTTTCAAGCGCTACCAAAATCGTCGCTACGACGCCGGTGCGCCGGTTCACGAGGAGCGGGTCCTGGACTGCATCGATTGTCACAATCGGGCAACCCATATTTATGAACTGCCGGACAAAGCTATTGACCGGCGGTTCAGTGAGGGGTTATTGCCCCGGAATTTGCCCTTCCTCAAACGGGAAGCCCTGGCTGCGCTTACAAAAAATTACGCGGACAAGACCAGTGGCTTGGATGGCATTGAGCGGCATCTAACCGGATTTTATAGAAAATATGATTCGCAGTTGGCGGGAATGCGTTTGGATGAAATTGACACCGCGATTGCCGTGGTGCAGGAAATCTACCGTCGCAATATCCATCCCCGCATGAATGTGAATTGGGGCGCTTATCCCAATCACATCGGACATGAAACCGATCTGGGGTGTTTTCGGTGTCACAACATGGATATGGTAGACGAGGCGGGTAAAAATGTGGTGAATGATTGCACCACCTGTCACTCCATTTTGGCGTATGAAAAAGACGAGCCCTTCGCGTACCTCTTCCCGGTGACGGAGAATGAACCAGAGGGTGATATGCATGAATATCTGCGGCAGGAGTTTTTGCAGTCTTTTGACGATTAGGGCTCAAAAATCATGTCCCAACACGAGCCCGCCCCATCAGCGGGCTTTTTTTGTCAAGACGCCTTTTTTCAGACAGGCTAAATTCCCCGGACCGTCGTTTCACCGATGATCTTTTTGAATCTATAGCAGATATCCCCGGCGGATTGTAAGTTTTTCCATGACCGAAAACGAAGGGTCCAGCCCCCGCAATTTTAAAGCCTTTGTCTGGCATGGCTTGTTTCTGGCATTTGCCACAACGTTTACCGAAATAAACACCGTTCTTCCGGCGCTGGTGGTACAGGCGGGCGGAACAGCCTTCCAGCTGGGTGCCCTAACCGCCATTATGGTGGGTGTTCCCATGCTGGCACAGCTGTTTTTCGCGGGAATTTTTACGCCTCGACCACTAAAAAAGCACCTGCTGCTGGCGGGTATCTACATGCGTGTTCTGGCGTTGTTTGGGGTGGCGTGGACATTATCCCGGGTAACAAACCTACAGTCCGGCGGGCTGCTCATTTTTTTCGTGTATCTCTGGATGCTGCTCTTTACCACCAGTGGCGCTTTTGCCGGATTGGCGTATACGGATATTCTGGGTAAGTCGGTGATTGGTTTGGACCGTCGCCGGTTTTTCATCATCCGGCAGATTTTTAACAGCATGGGTATTTTGATCTCCGCGCTCATCGCCCGCCAGGTTTTGGTGCAACTGCCCTATCCGCAGAATTACTTCGTGCTGTTTTTGGCCGCCGGCGCGCTGTTGTTTGTGGCATCGGGTGGATTTTTATTTCTTAAGGAACGCCCCACCAAAACCACCTTTCAGGCGGGCACCTTTTTGGAGAATTTACGCTACATTCCCCAAGCGCTCAAAGCCGATTCGAACCTGCGCTATTTTGTCATTCTCACCAATCTCACCGGATTCGCGCTCACCAGCGTGCCCTTTTATATCGCAATGGCAAAAGACCGTTTTGGTCTGGGAGGGGAATCAATCGGGAACTTTTTACTGACTCAAATTCTGGGGATGCTACTCTCCAATCTGATCTGGTCCCGGCTGGTAAATCGGGGCGGATTTCGTGCGGTGTTATTTGCTACAGCAGGATTGGGGGTGGCCCTGCCCTTGCTGGCGCTTGCCGTGGTGTTCTGGGGCTCGGGGACTTATTATTATGCCGTGTTTTTTGTCTCGGGAATGATGCTGTCAGCCCGCAAGATCGCTTTTGACGGAGCATTGCTGGAAATATCAACGGAGGAGAATCGCACACTGTACCAGGGCATTCAGGGCGCGTTTAATGTCACGGTGGCTATTTTTCCGTTGCTTGGCGGTGCGCTGATAACCGGCTTTGGATTCGCGCCCACGTTTTTTTTGTTGTCTTTTTGTCTGCTTATGGCCTTCCCGGTTATTGCCAAGCTTAATTGTCCGGTGGAGCGAGCAACATGATACGAAAGGCGGAAGCGGTGGTTTTGAAAACCATTAACCAGGGGGAGACCAGTAAAATCGCTACCCTGTACACCCGTGAGTTTGGCCGGTTGAAAATCATCGCCAAAGGAATTCGCAGCAAAAAAAGCCGTTACATGGGACTGCTGGGTATTACACAGCATATCCAACTGGTGTTTTATGAAAAACACAACACGGAACTCCAGTTGTTCAAATCGGGTGAGATCGTCCGAACCTACAACGCCCTGAATCAGGATTTCGATCGGCTGGCGTTTGCCCAGGTGGCCATGGAGTTCATTGAGCGCACGGCGGAAAAAACCGAACCCCACCCGGAATTATTTGATCTGGTGGTGTGGATCCTGACACACCTCAATGACCCGGACATCCCGGCAGTTAAATGTTATTGGTATTTCCATTTGCGCTGTTTGTGTGAATTGGGATTTCGTCCGGATGTTTTCCGTTGTCACCAGTGCAAAAGGACATTTTCTCGTGCAGAAGCGGTTTATCATCAACCCGATGGCGGTGTTTATTGTGTTACTTGCAGTCCCACATTGGATGAGCGGTTTAGTTTGCGCCTGTCACCCACAGTCATGAGCCTATTACAGGCAATCGACGCGGAAGAGTGGGGTGTGGTGAAAAAAACCAGTCCAGCGCTTGCTGACCGCCGTACGATTTGGTCATTCATTTGGCATTACAGCAAGGTTCACCTGGAGCCGTTACAGCGCATGAAATCCCTGGCGGTGCTGGAACAGATTTACCGCGGAGGCCATTAATCCCGGAAATGGCAGAAATGTGTTAATGCTTTTGGCATAAAAACAAACTTCCGTTCACAATAAAAGGTTAGTATACTTTACACATGAATAGCTGGCAGCATCAGGGTGGTCAGAGAATGTCCATCGGTCCCCGGGGGTTAACGCCCGCCATAAAAAATATCATCATCATTAATATCGCCGTGTTTCTGTTCCTGAATCTGTTGGGGCGGAACGCGGGCTTTTTGGTGCACTATTTTGGGTTGAATCCGGAGCTGGTGCTGACCCGGGTGATGATCTGGCAGCCGGTGAGTTATATGTTTTTGCATGGTGGGTTCATGCACCTGTTTATGAACATGCTCATGTTGTGGCTGTTTGGGACGGAGCTGGAGATGCTGTGGGGTCGGCGTGAGTTTTACCGGTTTTATTTCATCACCGGTATCGGCTCGGGCATTCTGTCGATTGTTCCATACATCGTGGGTGTGTTGACCCAGGGAACCTCCTTTTCGCCGGTAATTATCGGTGCCAGCGGTGCTGTTTACGGAATTTTGCTGGCGTTTGCCCTTACCTGGCCGGATCGCACGGTTTATCTCTATTTCATCATGCCGGTGAAGGTGAAACACCTGATGATTTTTATGGGCATTATTACCTTCCTGTCAGTGGGAAACCGCGATGGCGTGAGCCATGTGACACATCTGGGCGGTTTATTGGTGGCTTGGTTGTATTTGCGCTATCATGGGAACTATCGCGGGTTCAAGTTGAATCTCAACTGGCGGGAATGGCTGAAAAAGCTGAAGAAAATCCAATTTGTCCAGGACCATGATGAGTCAAAGCGGGGTTCCGGTGGAAGCAGAAGAACCAACGGATGGCATAAGGTAAATCAGTCGGACGATGCGCCGGGAGGCGAAGATCGAGACAATGCTCGCGCTGAACTGGATCACCTGCTGGACAAGATTAATCGGATTGGGTATGAGCAGTTGTCAGAGGTTGAAAAGAAGCGATTGTACGAACTCTCACAGGACATTGCCCGACATCAGCCCAATTGAGAACGGCTGAGTTTTTTCCAATGATAAGATGAGGGGGCGTATGGCGGAGCGATATTCCGCCGACACAGCGTCATGCGTTGCTAACAAATAGTGAAAACGGTGAAAATCAAACCTGCCAATAAAGCCAAGACTTGCTTGATTCCCCTTTCTGACCGGTTTGAAGCGTTGGTTCGTGCGGAATATCAAAAGTTTACGGCCGATATCCCCATGAAACAGGATGATCGTCTGGCGGCGAGCATGGCATTGAATGAATTGGCGCTGAATGCCGCCGAGCACAGCCGGACCAGCGACAATCAGATCATCATAAAGTTCCGGTTGGCCGGAGGTCGATTGAACATACAGGTGAAGGATAATGGACAGGGACTTATGGTTTCGGAAACAAAGGCCAAATATTACCGTGGACACGGTTTTAACATAGTCAAAGCACTCTGTGACAGGATGGATATTCATCCGTCTGGCACGGGGTTAACCGTTTCAATAACGAAGAATCTATGGAGGCCTCAAATTGGTGGATTTTCCATATAGCCTGGTGAATCAAGACCGGGCGGTTGTATTGAGGATCGGCGGATATATTGATCGCCGGGGTATCAAGCAATTACGTGAGACATTGCTGGAGGAATACGCGAACGGCAATAAGCCCATTATTGTCAATTTCTCGAATGGAGAGCCAAACAGTCTGCTGGTGGCGATCTTTTTTGAAATTTTGGATATCAACAACAAGGATCCCCGGAAGATCGCTTTTTCGAATCTGAACGAACCGATTCACCGCGCGCTGGAGGCGACCGGAATTCTCTCCTTGTGTGCCGTGTTTTCGGATGAAAATGAAGCGCTGGAGCGGTTGCAATGAGTTCTGCTGACCCACGTCTGTTTTTACTGTATCGTAGTTTGGAGGAGCTGGCGGACCTGGAGTTCACCGTAGATTCCTGCCCCGAGGCATTCGAAACCATTCAACAGGTCTTCATGGGTGTGTTGGGTGTGAGCAGAGGTGCCTTCCTTGTGAAAGAATTTGAGAAAGAGATGTGCGAAGTCGCCTACAAACGTGGCTTGAATCTGCCGTTGGGATTCAAGGTGCCGGTGAACGGCCTGGGTGAAGAGATGGAGGAAACGCTGAAAACCATGGGTGTGGCTTTCATTCTGCCCATGTATCATCATAACAATTGTGTGGGCCTGGTCTTACTGGGTGAAAAAATGAATGGTGAGTCCTTCACCCTGGAAGATCGCAAGCTTGTACAGCCCATTGCCAACCTGGTGGGCATGGTGCTGACTAATTTTCTGAGTTATTACAGCAGTTTGTCGCAGCGGGATGAGTTACAAACCGAGAACAAGCATTTGAAAACGCTGGTGGAAACGCGCTTTAGTATTCGTGAGGTGGTGGGCGTCTCGGCGGCTTATCAGCGAACCATCCGGCAAGCCACGGTCTTCGCCCAGTCAAATCACGCCATTTTGTTGGTGGGGGATTACGGCACCGGGAAGGAATTTTTGGCGCGTCTCATTCACCACCAGGGTCCCCGTAGTGTTCATCCCATCTATATCCTGAATGCAGACACGGTTTCGAAAAATTTATGGTTGCGGCAGCATCCAAAAGATTTATCTCCCGAAGCGCAGGAACACCTGACCCGTTTACGCGGTGGAACGGTGGTGATTTTGGGTATTGACGAGATACCCAGGGAGGATCAACAGGCGTTAATGGCCTCACTGGGAAGCAATGATCTGTCCAGCATCCCGAAGCTATACAATTTCCGAATGATTCTGACCGCTCGCCGCGACCCGGACCAGCTTGTGGCAGGGG
The DNA here is from genome assembly GCA_021734065.1 of Fidelibacterota bacterium. GTDB lineage: Bacteria > Fidelibacterota > UBA8477 > UBA8477 > UBA8477 > UBA8477. The sequence goes on from JAIPJQ010000006.1 coordinate 46,512, forward strand.
GACTCCTGATTCAGGAGTTGCGGGACCACCTGAAGGGACATGTTATTGAACTGGCACCCCTGTCGGAGCGACGGGAAGCCATTCCAATCCTGGCGCAAAAGATTTTGGAAACGCTGGCGGTTGAATACGGCCACCCGAACCTGAGTCTTTCCCCTACAGCGCTGCGCTATCTGACGGTGCGCGACTATGCAGAAAATGTCCGTGAATTGGAAAACCTGATAGAACGGGCGGTGGTAACGTTACCGCTGGATAAACATGAAATCACCCTGGCCAATCTCCAGCCCATGGCATTCACGGGCGAGGATATTCATGCCCCGTTTCCCGCAACAATGAAAGACTTGGAGGAGCTCAAAGAGGAGATGGTGTTGCGGGCGCTGGCGCGCAATAACTGGAAAAAAGTTGCCGCCGCCGAATCACTGGGCGTCTCCCGCCAAACCATTGATAATTTAACCGCGCGCTACAAAATCAGCCGACCGGATCATTGAATCTGATTCCCCCTCCCTGGCGTAATCTGCCACCACGCCGGATTTAAAATCATGACCACAATTCCCTTAGCCTACGGTCACCATGAGATTAACCTGGAATTGCCGCGCCGGAATATCCGCCATGAAATCGGTGTGAAAAAGCCGTCCAAAATTATGGACGAGCAGCTTCTGAAAACCGCGCTCCGGTCCCTGAAGCCGGAAATGATTCGGGATAGGCGGGTGATGATTTTATGTGACGACTATACCCGACCGACGCCGCGCCCGCGGGTGTTTAAATTTCTTTTCCCCAAGTTATCCACCGCGCGAAGTGTGGACTTTCTCATCACCACCGGCACACATCAGGCTCAGTCGCCAGGGAACGCCGCCATATTGGAGGCTGCCCGCAAGTTCGCCAGAGAATCAGCCCTGCCAGGATTTCGGACATTCGTGCATGATGTGAATTCCGCTGCATTTGTCACCGCCGGTACCACCAGCCGGGGAACCCAAATTCGGTTCAATCGCTTACTGGAAAACCCCCGAGTTTTCATCGCCATTTCCGACATGAAACCCCACTATTTTTCCGGTTATTCCAATCCTATTAAACATTTTGTCCCCGGCTGTTGTGATTACGCTGCCATTGAAAACAATCACAGCCTTGCCTTGGATGCACAGGCGTCCTTCGGTCGCCATCCTTTGCACAACAATCGGGATCGCAGGACGAATCCGGTGGCGGAAGATCAGTTGGAGGGGGCGCGACTCATCATTGGTTCCCGGCTGGTTTATGGCCTGCATCTCATTACCGTGGATGGAAATATTCATGACGCCCTTTTTGGAGAGACATTTCAAACCATGCCCACGATGTTTCAACGGATTGATGCGCATTTTGGTGCCCGGGTGCGACCGGCGGATATTGCCATTATCTCGCCAGGTGGTTACCCTGATGATGAGAGCCTGTACACCGCCCAGCGGGCACTGGAATTGACAGCAGCCGGTGTTAAAGCGGGAGGGTGGGTGCTGTTTCTGGCGGCCTGTGAAAATGGCATTGGAACAGAAAAAGCAATTCAAAATTTTTACCAGCCCCTCACCCGACCGCTGCCGGATGTTTTAAAAACGATAGAAGACAAGTATGTGCTTTTCGCTCATAAACCATACAAATTTGCGGTGATGATACAAAACCTCACAGAACTGGTCGTGAAAAGCGAATTACCCGACGAGGTGCTTACTGCGGCTCATCTTATACCTGCCAGGGATCCGCAGTCTGTATTGAACCAGAGGCTGTCCCAATCACCCGGAGCAACCATAAATGTGTTTCACCATGCCAACAAAATGGCTATTTATAAACAGGATGATTAACAGGATGTCTATTTTGCGAAAACTAACCATCAATGCTTTTTTCATGATAACCGCAACCGCCTGGGCGGTGGTTCCCTTTCGGGCCGATGTAAATGTTCTCACACCGGGAGCCGTGACCATCAGCACGAATGAGATGGAATTTGGGGATGTGAATCTGGACGAATCTGTTCAGCGAACACTCCTTGTTTACAATGGCACCGACGATACGCTGGACATTTCAGGCACGATAACCACTTCAACCGTTTTTAATGCTGCTCAATGGACTGTTACCACCCTGCCACCCATGGATTCGGCAGCTATCGGTGTGGACTTTAGCCCTGAAACCAACATCATATATAATGGATTTATGCTGACGCAGGTAAGCGAATGCGAACAGGGCATTGTGGTGGCATTAGCCGGGGCCGGACGGAGCAGTGCGGATTATGCCCTGACATTTAACAAATTTGGCGAGGAGTTAAAAGCTGCGCTGCCGAACCTTTTCCCCGGTCAGACCGATCTGGGGTATAACGGCGCTCGCG
>JAIPJQ010000084.1 GCA_021734065.1 Fidelibacterota bacterium
CGGTCAGGTGCGGGTGGTGAAAAATGCCGAAAATGCCCGCAATTACTCCCAGTGCGACTCACTGCTCATCGGCGACCGTTGCGGCGCCCACACCTTCCCCTACATCAATGTGGCCAACCAATCAGCCAACATCGAGCATGAAGCCACCACCTCCAAGGTGAGTGAAGACCAGATATTCTACCTGAACCAGCGCGGGATCTCCACTGAAGATGCCATTGGTATGATCGTGAGCGGGTACGCCAAAGAGGTGTTCAACAAACTGCCCATGGAATTCGCGGTGGAAGCTCAGAATCTCATGAGCGTAAGCCTGGAAGGCAGTGTGGGGTAAGATGAATTGTGAATTTATTGCACCGAGCACCCCAACGCGTCTTGCTGAGTTCGTCGAAGTACGCGTTGGGAAATTTAAACCCGGTTGCCCTTCGACGGGCTCAGGGAGACAACCGGGGTAAGCGTTTTTTTTAATAATGAATAAGGAATAAATCGACGCATGTTAAGCATTAAAAATTTAAAAGTAACCGTGGAAGACAATCAAATCCTGAAAGGATTGAACCTGGAAGTGAAAGCCGGTGAAATTCACGCCATTATGGGTCCTAACGGCTCTGGCAAAAGCACGCTGGCCCACGTCCTGGCAGGCCGCCCCGGTTATGACGTCACCGACGGTGAAATCCTCTATCAAGGGAAAAATGTGTTTGAAATGGCTCCGGAAGACCGGGCCCGGGAAGGTATTTTCCTGGCTTTCCAGTATCCGGTGGAAATTCCCGGTGTGAATAACACCAGTTTTCTGAAAAAAGCGGTGAATGAAATTCGCAAATATCATGGTGAGGAAGAACTGGACGCAGTGGACTTTCTCCAAATGGTAAAAGCCAAAATGAAACTGGTGGGTATGGATCCTGCGTTTTTACGACGCCCGGTGAATGAAGGCTTTTCCGGTGGAGAGAAAAAGCGCAATGAGATTCTGCAAATGGCCGTTCTGGAGCCCACCCTGGGTGTGCTGGACGAAACCGATTCGGGTCTGGACATTGACGCCCTGAAAACCGTTGCCGAAGGGGTAAATAAACTCCGGACTGAAAAGAATGCATTTATCGTCGTAACCCATTATCAGCGGCTGCTGGACTATATCATTCCTGATTTCGTGCATGTCCTCAGTGATGGAAAAATTGTGAAGTCCGGCGGAAAAGAATTGGCTTTGGAATTGGAAGAAAAGGGCTACGACTGGATTCCCCAGGCAGCCGCCACCGAGAGTATGTAAGGGGTGATGTCTGCTATGAATGCCAACGAGACCAAACAACATTTCCTCCGCCAGCTGGATGCCTGGCTGGCGAATCCGGAACACCGGGACACCCCCATTCACCGACTGCGTCAGGCCGCCCGGGAGCGGCTGGATGTTTCCCAATTTCCCACGACGAAGAACGAAGACTGGAAATACACCAATCTGAAACCTTTCTTCGAAAATGACTTCCACTTCGCACCGCAATTGGGCACGGGCTTCCAGCTACCGGATGCCAAATCATACCAAATTCACGCCGACGCCTGGACCATGGTGTTTGTCAATGGCCATTTTCAACCGGCAGCATCCCGCCTGGACGGCCTGGACGAATCGATCACACTGGTTCCGCTGGATAAAGCGGATACCAGCCGGCCCGATAGTGATTTGGTGCGTATTCTGGATTGTATGGGTCGCACCGAAGAGGACATTTTTTCTGACCTGGCCACCGCCTTTTTGCACAACGGTGTCTATCTACACATCCCCAAAAATGTGAAACTGGATAAACCCATTCACCTGGTGTATCTGAGCACAGACAGTGAGACACCGTTTTTCACTGCACCGAGAAATATTATTGCACTGGATCAGGGTGCCGAAGCGGTGGTAACCGAACATTTTCAGGGCGCAGAAGGTGCCATCTACCACAGTAATCCTCTGACCCAGATCCTGGTGGCGGAAAATGCCAACCTGACCCATAACAAACTGGGTTTGGAAAGTGAATACGCCTACCATGTGGGCCGGATGGTTGTGAACCAATCACAGGACAGCCGATTCAGTACCTGGAGCTTCACGCTGGGCGGCCGGCTGGTACGCAACGAAATTGATGTATTGCTGGACGGGTCCGGCAGTGAAGTCCACCTCAACGGGCTTTACATTGCTACCGGTGAGCAGCACATGGATAATCAGACCTACATTGATCACGCGGTTCCCCACACCACCAGCACGGAGCATTATCGCGGTGTCATGAATGACCACGGACATGGTGTCTTCACCGGCCGGGTATTGGTGCGGCAGGACGCTCAGAAGACAGATGCCCAGCAGATGAACAAAAACCTGCTGCTCTCCAAAACCGCCCAGGCTGACACCCGGCCCCAGTTGGAAATCTTCGCTGATGATGTAAAAGCCTCCCATGGCGCTACAGTGGGTCAATTGGATGAGGATCAGATTTTTTACCTGCGTTCCCGTGGAATCGGAGAAGCGGCGGCACGGCATCTGCTGACCCAGGCCTTCGCCAACGAAATTGTGGACAGCGTGCCCCATGAGGAAATGGGGAATTTCGTCCACTCAATTGTTAACCAGCGACTCAGTTAGGTTGCAGCTCTGATGAACACGGATATCAAGACACAAACGCCCACAGACATCTTCAATGCGGCCAAAGCCCGGCTCGATTTTCCGGCACTGCATCAGGAAGTCCATGGCCGGCCGCTGGTTTATCTGGACAATGCCGCCACGACCCACAAACCGGCCTCCGTGATCGAGGCGGTGAATCGCTTTTACCAGCGGGATAATTCCAATGTCCACCGCGGCGTTCACTATCTGAGCCAGAAAGCCACCGGTCAGTATGAGCGCGCCCGTGAGACGGTGAAGCGGTTCATTAATGCCAGTGACCAGAGTGAAATCATTTTTACCCGCGGTGCTACCGAGAGCGTGAACCTTATTGCCCAGACCTACGGCCGGAATTTTATCCGCGCCGGCGACGAAATTCTCATCTCCGAAATGGAACACCATTCCAACATCGTGCCTTGGCAAATTCTGTGCGAACAGACCGGCGCCACGCTGAAAATCATTCCCTTTACAGATTCCGGTGAAATTGACCTGAATGTGTACCAGAAGTTGCTGAATCCACAGGTGAAGCTAGTGGGCATCGTGCACCTGTCCAACACATTGGGAACCATCAATCCCGTGACTGAAATGGTGAAGATGGCCCACGCGCAGGAGATTCCTGTACTTATCGACGGCGCCCAGTCGGTCGCCCATATCCCGGTAGATGTGCAGGCGATTGACGCAGACTTTTTCGTCTTCAGCGGCCACAAAGTGTTCGGCCCTACCGGAATTGGTGTGCTCTATGGTAAACTGGATTGGTTAAAGCAACTTCCCCCGTATCAGGGTGGTGGCGATATGATCCATTCGGTGACTTTTGAAAAAACCATCTACGCCGATGTACCACACAAATTTGAAGCCGGCACGCCCAATATCGCCGGCGCCATCGGCCTGGGCGCGGCGCTGGAATATTTGACGAGCTGGTCCATGGATGAGATTGTCCGCTATGAGGACGACCTGCTGCGCTACGCTACAGCCAAATTACGGAATGTGGAGGGACTCAGCATCATTGGTGAAGCCCAGGCTAAAGCGGGTGTGCTCTCCTTTGCGTTGGAGGACATCCATCCCCACGATATCGGAACGATTCTGGATATGGAAGGCGTGGCGGTGCGCACGGGGCATCATTGTACCCAGCCTATTATGGATCACTACCAAATTCCCGCCACCACCCGGGCATCCCTGGCATTTTACAATAACCGGGCGGACATTGACGCACTGATGCAGGCGCTGCAGAAAGCAATTGAGGTATTTCGATAATGTCTGAGATTCGTGAGCTCTATCAGGAACTGATTCTGGATCATAACCGCAATCCGCAGAATTTCAAACCACTGCCCGGCGCCAATCACCATTCGGAAGGATTCAATCCCCTCTGCGGCGACCATTACCATATCTATATAAAAACCGATGAGAATAACATCATTGAGAAAATCACCTTTGATGGGAAGGGCTGTGCCATTTCAAAAGCCTCCGCTTCCCTCATGACCAGTTTTTTAAAGGGGAAAACCGTTGAGGAAGCCATCCGCGCCTTCGAGAGCTTTCATGATGTGGTTACGGGAAAAATTGATCCTGAAACGGGCATGGCAGAGCTTGGGAAATTAGCCGTCTTTGCTGGTGTGCGGGATTTTCCTGTGCGTGTGAAATGCGCCTCCTTAGCCTGGCACACCATGAAAGCGGCATTAACTGAAACCGAAACCGTCATTAGCACCGAGTAATAGATTATGCATGAGAACCAACACGAAGAAACAATGACCGGAACGGAACTACACGAAAAAAAATCGTTGGAACATGCCATCGTGGCAGCCATGAAGAGCGTGTATGACCCGGAAATTCCGGTGAATATCTACGACCTGGGTTTGATCTACAATATCGACATTCAGGATGACAAATCGGTGGATGTCATCATGACATTGACCGCGCCCAATTGCCCGGTTGCCGGATCGCTTCCCGGCGAGGTGGAACGCAAAGTGGCCGAAGTGGAGGGTGTGAGTGAGGCACGGGTGCAGTTGGTTTTCGAGCCCATGTGGTCCAAGGAGATGATGTCGGAAGAAGCGCTTTTGGCACTGGGATTACTATAAGCAACATGTTGGGCGTGAAAAACAGATGAAATTCAGCACACAGGAAGAATATGGGCTGCGGTGTCTGCTCCAGATTGGTCACAATGACCGCCCGGAAGGTCTCACCATTCCGGAAATCGCGAAGCGAGAAGGATTGTCCGTTCATAATGTGGGCAAACTTCTGCGCATTTTACGGATGAATGGCCTGATTCAGAGCGTTCGCGGGAAAACCGGTGGCTACACACTGGCAAAATCCGCTGACGAGATCATCATTGGTGATGTGCTGGAGGTGCTGGGCGGGCGATTGTTCGATGGCCAATTTTGTGAAACCCACAGCGGTAGTGCTGATGTCTGTGTTCACCATACCCATTGCACCGTCCGTTCCTTGTGGTGTTCGATTCAGAACGTGTTAGACCGGGTGCTCCAGACCACCACACTTCGGGATTTATTGGATCAGAATCAGATGAGCTGGTGGGTGGACAGCCTGCAGACGTCCCTGGTCCATATCAAGCGTCCCACCGAAAAGTCAGAGCTGGCTCAATAAATCATCACACTGAGACCTTGAGTTCAATCAGGTATAGAAGTGGTAATTTCTTCCCTTCCGTCTTCGATCTCGCTCCGCTCGCCTCAGACAGACAGAATTATTTCTCACTAATAAAATCGAACGAGTTGTCGATAGGAAAATTGTCACGCTGAAACCTTGACTTCAGTCAGGGATTGACGTGGTAATTTCTTCCCTTCTGTCTTCGATCTCGCTACGCTCGCCTCAGACAGACAGCTAGTCATCGCCGTTTGTTTTATTTGGAAACCAACTGCGCATCCCACAAGTTTACGCCCGATTGACAAAGGATGATATTTGCTGAACCTGCTCCCGGCAGGTCTTATTTTTAATTGGGGATGGGGATGATTCATTTCAAAAAAAGATTTCGGCAGATTCGAGTTGGTCTGGTAATGATTCTGGCGCTGGTTTTGACTCAGTGCGCCGGTTTTATTCCAACGGAAGAAGCGCCCACACATATTCGCCAGATGGACCGAAAATCGCGGGTAGCATATAATCGGGTCGATGAATGGCTGCAGAATGCCAAAAGCAGTCAAGCCCCCCTGGTGCTACCCATCCCTACCACTATTGACAGCCTGCATCGAACAACCAATCCCCCAACGCTGGAAATTTATTTCAGCGATCATTTTTCCCATCTGCCACTGCGGGAAGAGAATGTAGCCCGGGTGTACGGGGAAGTCAGACGCGCACTGGGCTGGCGCTTCCGGAAATACGCATTGAAGATGTATTCACTGGAAATTCCCCTGGAACAGCTCATCCCCAATATTTTCCGCTCAGGTAAAGAAGGATATGATCGCTTACGAATGCCGCAGGCGCCTGAAAATCGACCTGATCCTATTGTGCGGAATCTGAGCAAACAACCGGCGGCGGAATTTGGGCTTCAGGGACGGAATATTGTGGTGTGGCCCAGTCATGGCTGGTATTACAACAATCGCAAAGATGTATGGGAGTGGCAGCGACCCCGGTTATTCCAAACCGTTGAAGATTTGCTTCCCTATGCTTTTGTCATCCCCTATCTGGCACCCATGCTGGAAAATGCCGGGGCGCATGTTTTCATTCCCCGGGAGCGGGATATCCAGACCCATGAAGTGGTTATTGATAATGACAGTGCCAGCACGACTGGCGATAAGCCCAACCTGAAGATTTCGCAGACAATGGGGGGTGCACCCATCTGGGAAGTGGGTGATTCGGTGGGTTTTGATGTGGGAAATCCGCCCTACCCCGCCAATTTCAATCCCTTTGGGCAGGGTGCGCAGTTGATCGCCCGGACCGATACAATTGCATCAGCCAATGTTCAATGGATTCCGGAAATACCGGAAACGGGCGATTATGCCGTGTATGTAACCTACTGCGCCACCGACAGCAGCACATCGGACGCCCATTACCAGGTGCGACATTTGGGTGGTGTCACGGACTTTTGCGTGAATCAGACCATTGGTGGAAATACCTGGCTCTACCTGGGCACCTTCCGGTTCGCGGCTGGATATTCGCCCGATTCAGGTGCAGTGGTTTTGTTGAATGACGCCACCCGCCCGGGAAAAGTCATTTCAGCCGACGCGGTACGCTTCGGTGGCGGGATGGGCATTGTGATGCGCAACGGCCGCACCAGCGGACGTCCCAAATTCACGGAGGGCAGTCGCTATTATCTCCAGTATGCCGGCATGCCGGATACACTGGTATATGTATTAAATGAAAACAACTCGGACTATCGGGATGATTATCAGAGCCGTGGGGAATACGCCAATTATCTCTATGGCGCGCCCTTCGGACCCAGCGGAAACCGCATGGTGAAGGGGTTGGGCATTCCCATTGATGTCTCCCTGGCATTCCACACTGATGCCGGGATCAAAGACCCCGATTCCACTGTGGGCACGCTCATGATATACAGTCTGGAAGGTATGGATTCCACCCGCTATTTCCCCGATGGTATGTGGCGACTGGCCAACCGGGATCTGGCGGACATCGTGCAAACCCAGATTGTGCGGGACATTCGGAAAAAATACGATCCCAACTGGAAACGGCGGCAATTGATGGACGCGCTGTACAGTGAAGCCGCCCGCCCCAATATGCCGGGCATTCTGCTGGAACTGCTTTCGCATCAAAATTTCACCGACATGAAATACGCCTCCGATCCGGCATTTCGCTTTGATGTGGCGCGTTCGATCTACAAAGGGATGCTGAAGTTCATCAGTTCTCAGCATGGCATGCCCTATATGGTGCAACCACTGCCCATTCAAAAATTTGAAGCGTTGCTCACCGATTCAAACACAGTGCTTCTGCGGTGGCAGCCGGAAGTGGATCCGTTGGAGCCCACGGCAGATCCACAAGCCTATCGGTTATATTCACGACTGGGTGACACCGCATTTGACAATGGTGAATTGGTGAGGCGGCATCAGATAGAGCTGAAAAACCTGACACCGGGGCAAATTTATAGTTTTCGTGTAACATCCGTAAACGGTGGCGGTGAGAGTTTTCCTTCTCCTACTTTGTCGGTGGGGATTGCGCCAGCGGACACACTGGGAACTGCATTGATCGTGGATGGATTTGATCGCGTTTCCGGTCCGGCGGTGCTGGAATCAGGGGAATTCATGGGCATGGTCAATTTCATCGATGCCGGCGTGGCGGACCGTATTGATATCAATTTTACCGGAGAGCAATACGCTTTTGATCCCCGTGTACCGTATCTCACCAACGCGTTCCCCGGGCATGGCTCAAGTTACGCCAACGAGGAAACCCTGACCCGTCCCGGCAACACCCGTGATTATACCCGTATCCATGGAAAAGCGCTACTGGACAATGGCTATTCATTCTGTTCGGTGACACGGGATGGCTGGCTAGGTGGATCATTGTTCAGTAAGGAATATGCATTATACGACCTGATCTTGGGTGAACAGCGAGCGGTAAAAACGGGATTGATCCCACCCAATGATGTCCGGTATCGAGTTTTTCCGGAAAAATTGCAGCACCGGTTGAAAATGCTGATGGTTGCCGGCAGGCGTGTACTGATCTCCGGTGCCTATGTGGCCACCGATCCGTTGATGGGGGCGTTCTCGAACGACTCCACCCGCAGTTTTGCCAGATCGGTGTTGAATCTCCGGTGGGTCTCCGACCATGCCAACCGTTCCGGAAGCGTCATTATCACCGACTCTCTACTGGCGGCAGATTTACCTGAATTCCACTTCAATCAGGGTCAGTTCGATGAAATCTATACTGTTGAATCACCGGATGCGATACAGGGCGGACGGGATGCTGTTGTTCTGCTTCGATATGGCGATAACCAGTTTCCGGCCGGGTATTTTTACCGGGAGCAGGATTTTCGCTTAATCGTATTAGGATTTCCCTTCGAGACCGTGGAATCAAGTTCCCGGACTGCCTTAATGCGGGGTCTAATGCAGTATCTGGCGAGTGAAAAAGTTTTGATTGAACCGGAACAGCCCAACCCGTAAACTAAGGGAAATCAGAAACCAACCAAGGAGCAGCCATGGCCGAATCAGATGAGAGGGGATTGTATCACCTCATATTCAGGAAGAAATACCCCAACTGGATGTATGCCATTCTATTCGTGGTCTATATTCTCGTCATTGCCATTTGGGTCATCAGCAAGACATAGTTGGCTGCTGTTAAAAACGAACAGGTGTTTCATTATGATACACCCGCTGTTCATTCTTGTGACACTCTACTAAAATCGATTTTTCATTACTCGTTGTTTTACAGTGCTTTACGATTTGGCACGACTCTTGAAGTAATGAACACCGGAAGAACGAAAGGGGAAATTTGTGATGAGAGTGATGAGAATAAAGTCAAACACAAAGCGAAGCGGATTTACCTTAATGGAGCTGGTTGTGAGTATGAGTATCATGGGCACACTCGCTGCTTTGGCGATTCCCTATTTTCTGGAACAACAGGCCCAGTCCAAGACGGTCAAAACAACGGACAATCTCAATACCATCGCTAATGTGATCAAAGTGCATTATGATGCGGTGGTTTCCCGGGCATCAGGCGCAAACCCCATTCCTCAGGTTGATGCCACGTTGGCTTCCGCACAAGATATAAAAGATTCGACTGCCGTGATCACCTATGAATTTAATGGTACCACACACAACGTAAAATTCGGGGATATGTTCGGTAAGCAACCGCCGGTCTCTCCCTTTGGAGATGTACCCTACAAAATTCAGCGGGAGCAGGAAGCGAGCATTACCTTTGGACAGAACGCTGCCGGGACCGTGTACATTTCTGATTTTCAACCTGCCCGGATTAAAATCTGGGATGTGCAGGACTCCACATTGTTCAACATCCAGCTAAAACTTTAATGA
>JAIPJQ010000085.1 GCA_021734065.1 Fidelibacterota bacterium
TGCTGGGGAAACCCGGGTTTACAACAGAGTAGGTAAGTTTTATGGGCAAGTTTCTTCAATATCTGAAACGCAGCACCCGGGAGATGATTCTGGTCGTGCTGGTTTTTCTCATTGCACTCACCATTTTTTTCAAAATTGCACCCCAGTTTCAAAGCCCTCCCGGCACATACCCACTAAAGGTTTTAGAGCTGCCGGTAGTGCGGGATTCGGTGAACTGGACTGAATGGCCGAACCCGCGTCTGACCTACCAGGGTGTGGATACCATGGCATTATTCACGATTTTAGAGCAGCCGGCGGGGCTCCCCAATATGGCGCTCATTCACTTTTACAGTCCGGGGTACCGGGATTCAACGGCCGTTCATGCCGTGTGGGATTTGTGGCAGAAAAAGGGGATGCGGCGGATAGAAGTGGCGCTTACGGATACCATCCGAGACCCGGTCTGGCAGTTTGCCGATGTTGAAGAGCGTGGCAAATTGACCACATTTTTTACCAGCATGCAGCGGGGAAAGCCGATAGCAGATTTTACACTCTTTTACCTGAACCGATATCCGGATCGGATTTATTTCACGGCCGGTCCCATGGATACCAAGAGTGTGAATTTATACCTGACGCGGGAGTATCGCGGTCGATTCTGAACCCAATTATTTTTTTGAATCTGCCATCCTTTTAGAATTCCAAACATCCTAACCCCAGACCATGGCGGTTTAGGTCATTAATCATTGGTACTTGAGATTTGTTTGTTTTTTCGGATTTGTGAGTTGGGATTTCCGGTCCCCGCAATTACCAAAAGGATGAGGGAATGCAGCGTTACTTGCCACCTGAGAGGGGCAGGTATAAATCGAATCGAGCGCCCTGTCCGGGGGCGCTTTCCACCAGGATGTGACCGTTCATCTGGTCCATAATTCTCTGAACCACCGAAAGCCCCAACCCGGTACTGATATTTTCATCTTTGGTCGTGAAAAATGGATTGAAAAGACGTTCCTGCACATCATCAGTCATACCAATACCCGTATCGGTGAGGGAAAGTTTTACATAAGCACCATTGGGAATGGACTTTGACAAGGGGCCGTTTCCGTCCTGGAACGATTTCTCAATACGAATGGTAAACAATCCACCATCAGGCATGGCATCCCGGGCATTGATGGCGATATTAAACAGCGCTTGCTCCACCGCTTTGGGGTTACCCTTGATGTGAATGGATTCCTGGGGAAGCTCGGCCGACAGCTCAATCCCTCTACCCAAAACATGCTGTAACAGGTCCAGCATATTCTTGACCAGATGGAGTATGTCAAAGGCCCGTACATCTTCACCCCATTCCCGGGTGAATGTCAAAAGTTGACGGATTATCTCCGATGCACTACGGGCATTTTGAACCACCGAGCGGGCATATTTTTCCAGCTTGGTGCCCGGCTCCACTTTTGCCATAATCAATTCACTATGCCCCAGTACAGAGGTGAGGCGATTATTGATTTCGTGGGAAACACGACCACTGAGCGTACCAATCACCTCCATTTTCTGGGCGTGCATCATCTGATTCCGCAATGTGTTGGCGCGGGTCATATCCTCTACGGTGCCCTCCAGGAATATCATTTCTCCCGACGCATCGGTCACCGGCCAGATATGAAGTTTCACAGGAATCGTCTTCCCGCTGAGTGAGCGCCAGACTGTCTCCTGGGCATCCTGGTTCTCCAGATTCAAAAAGGCGTGTGGGTGTACATCGGGCGCTACCAAATCCCGCAGGTTTTGTCCGGCTAGCGATTCATCATCCGGCACCTCCAGCAACTCAATCAGGAATGGATTTAACAACTCAATCCGGTGTTCGGGTGTAATTCTGAAATATCCGATGCGCAGATTCGTAAAAATACCCCTGAAGAGCTGCTCCGAGCGCTCCAGCTTTTTGCGATATTCCACCAACTGATTTTCATAATTGTGACGTACCAGGGAGACTTCGATGGCTGACTTCAACGCCGCCGGACTCACCGGTTTTGCCAGGTAACCATGAGGATTTGACCTTAGCGCGCGGCTAAAAGCGCCTTCCTCCTCCGTGGCAGTGAGATAAATAATGGGGACGCTGGACTCCGCGCCGATCTGCTCACCTGCCTGGATGCCCGCTTCCGGTTCTTCCATCATGATGTCCATGAGAATCACATCCGGCTGGTACTGTTCCCATTTGGCAATAGCCTGAGCGCCGGAGGACAGTGTCCCCACAACTTGATAGCCCATGGTATGTAACCAGTGATGGAGCAGGTGCTGCTGGTTCTCATCATCATCAACAATGAGAATGCGCGTTGGATTTTTTGCCGGTGAACCGGGTGATGTTGTTGCTGCGTTCATGGGCGGGTGTCAGCATAACTTACGCAAGCTTTTTACCGGAACATGACGAAAAGTCTGTGCCATGATGTCACGCACCTGCAGTGGTTTATACAGATAGCCATCGGCGCCGGAATTGAGTGCTCGCTCAATATTCTCTTCGGTGAGATATCCGGAGATCATGATAATTTTTACGTCCTTATCCACTTTGCGAATGCCTTCCAGCACATCCAACCCGTTGCGGTCGCCCAGTTTTATATCCAGAAAGATGAGTTTATAGTCCCCGGACATTACCTTCCGCAGACCATCCGTTCCTGAACGGGCTACATGCACACGAATGTCCATCTCCTCGAACAAATCCTGGAAAAATTCACAAACACCACCGTCATCATCTACCACCAGCACATAGGCGTTTTGCTTCTGATTTTGTCTATTCTGGTTCATTTTAAGCGCTCCTTCAACGCGGAGGGAATCGGCGCGATGGTGTCCGCATCCTGATCCAGCTCCACGATTTTCGGGGTGAGCATGACCACCAATTCGGTTTTTTGTTTGGTCACCTTGGTCTGTCGAAAAAATTCCCCCAGCAGCGGAATCGCTCCCAGAATGGGAACGCGGGTTTCGGTTTTCACATCCGATTCCTGCATGATCCCGCCAATCACAATGGTTCGTCCCGCCTTCACCACAATCTGGGTTTTCGCCGAGCGGGTAGAGATGATGGGAATACCGTCCGGTGTAAAGCCCTGCTGAAAATTGGCCTGAGGCTCGATCTGAATGGTGATGGTGGAATCATTGTTGATATGCGGCACCAACTTCAGCTGAATGGTGGCATCTTTGAATTCATAAGAGGTTACGCCGAACTGATTCAACTTGGGGTAGGGAATCTGATCACCCACCGTGATGGACGCGGCCTGATTATCCAGGGTGAGCAAATAGGGCGTGGAAAGCAGGTTCAGGTCATTAACCGTGGATAGCATCTTGATAGCCACATCAATATCCATATCCAGGATGCCGATTCCCAGTCCGATTCCCGGTGGCCGCATGGGTGAGACCGGCAGGTCATTGAGGACAGAGCGGAGGCTAAAATCGGTACCGATGGAAACCTTATCATTTTCCGTGAACCACTGAACACCCCGGTCGTGTCCTTTGCTCAATGACGCTTCGGCGATGGCGCTTTTGATATAAACCTGGCGGGTGGGTTTATCCAGATTCACCAGCATGTTCTGGATTTTTTCGATTTTTTCCGGTGTATCCTGATAGATAATGGTATTGGTGCGACTATCGGCAAAGAGCTGGCCCACATTGGGTGTGACCAATTTCCCCACAATGCCCGCCATCTCCTTTGCCTGGGCAAACTGACAAGCATAGAAACCAATTTCAGTGGCTACGGCAAATGTATTCTGGTCCGCCACCAGATATTTGTTGGGTTCACTAAGCTCCTGATAACCCAGTCCATATAATTCGGCGATGATGCGTAATGCCGCCAGGGGTTCCACTTCATTCAGGTCCAGCGAAATGGATTTACTGCTGATGGCGGGATCCGCGATGAATTTGAGTCCGCTTTTCTCACTGATGATTTTCAGTACCTGACTGAGCTTCACGTCCTTCACCTTGAGGGACATGACTACCGTTTCATTGGCCTGATCGGCACCATAAGCCCGCGCCAGCAGCACAAAGAAGGCTAACAGGAGCAGGATGCCCCGGACACTATTCCGCATGGTAATTGACAACATATTTATCCTTATCATTTTTCAGCACCACCATGGTATCCAGAATGGCATACACCGTGTACCCGCTAAATTCATCGCCCACCCGGTACAATTCTCCGTTCATAATGGCGTAGGGCTCCTGAATATCCCACACGATCCCGTTTATGGTCACGCTGGGACGCACAATTTTCGGTTTGGGTTTGGGTTTTGGCGCCGGAGTCGTCGTTTTCTTCGGCTTGGGCTTCGGTTTGGGGGGCAGCACAACCGGATCAACCGCTACAGCAAACGGATTGCGTACTTTTTCCGGTGAAATTTTGGCCGCAACCGAGTCAACCCGGGTCACGAAACCCAATGATTTCATATCCAGCGTATTCACCTGGCGGATAAGCGTTTTAATGGTAATCAAATCAATTTGCGGCTGTGTAATGGGTTGCAGGACGATGCGCTCAGCAGACAGATCGGTGAGATTAGGCAGACGCGTCATGGCCAGCACCGTAGCCAACAGAGAGACGACATTGAACAGCAGAAATTTGTGTCGCATGATTTTCATGCTGTGGCCTTTGATCGTAAAACCCCCAACTCAACCGTGAAAGCATGGATGTCTGCCGTTCTGGTGGGCTCAATGTTCAATTTCTCAATGAGAATCCAGACATCATTTTCATCCAGGATTTTCAACCACTTCAGAAAATTGGTGTAGGTACCGGAAAGACTGACCCGAACGAAGAGCTTCTCATAGGGTCCGCCGCTGAGATTCTGACGTTTATTTAATGGTTCCAGTGCGCTCACACGCAGCTTCGCCCGGGCAGCAGAATTATCCAGTACCGGCATGAGGGCATTCAAATTGGGTTCCCGCAGCAGGCGAGTTTCAAAATTCTCCTTCAGTTGATTCAGAAGCGCCACATGTTGATCAATGCTGTCAATGGCTGTTTCAATATCAAGCTGGATCAGATTGATGTAGGTGTTTTCCAGCTCATCCTGCCCATTGACTAAGGTTTCGTAATGATTCTGCAGCGGCAGGATTAACCAAAAAATCAAGGCTGCCACGGTGCCCACATATACCACCGACCCAATCAGAAACCAGGGCAGGGTTACCGCTTTTTTCCAGTCTTGAATGACCCGGCTCATGGATAATACCCCAGGGTGTAAGTGAGTCGCAGGTTGTCGGCATCTTTATAAATACGGTTATTTTTCACCACCAGCCTGGAAAATGCATCCTGTGTGGTAATCGCTTCAGACAGCATGGCGCGATAATCGTCCACCGCGAAAATGTCCTGACTCTTGTCTTTGATGACCATATACCCGTCAATACTGATAGCCGGCGCATCTTTTACCGCTTTGGCGCGTTCCGGGTCATAACTGATGCGGCTTACCACCAGGTCAGCGGGCAGCAATCCGGCAATTTCCGATAGTCTGGCATACCATACGGCCGGTCGGTCATGCGCCTGGAGGTAGAGGGGAATATTTTTCGCAAACCGATTTCGTTCGGCCACTTTCTTCTCCAGGAATAAAACCCGGGGTTCAATGCTGGAGATTTGCTGTCCCAGCGAGCCGGATTGGCGCTGAAAGACATTTGCCACATAGGACAGGGAGCCATAGACATTGAGGAAAACAACAGCCGTAACCAACCAGAGCAGCGAATAGAGCAACGAGGTTACCCGCCGGTAGTGAACCCGACGCTGCCGGTCGGCCGTGGTGCTGAGAAAATTAAGTGAATACCGCATAGTGTGGCTAATTCCTCAATGCCATTTCAAGCGCCATCCCATATTGATGGGCCAGGCCCGCATCAATTTGTTCGCGGGGCAAACGGCCGGTAAGGGGTTCCCAATAATCGCAGGGCAGCTTGAGAAACAGGTCCGGCGTATCCAGCACATGCCGAACCAAATGGTCGTTGGCCATGCCGCCGGTGGCGATGATCCGGGTGATGGTTTTTCCCGCCTGGAGTTCATAGCGGGCATTGAACCTGAGAATGGTGCTGATAAACTGAACCAGGATCTGCCAGATCTCCCGCGCCTCTTTTTCACCGCTTTCCTGCTGGGATAAAATGCCTTCCGCGAAGGTGGGATCTTTCCGCTGTTGCTCCGCAGTCAGGAAGGGCACCCCGCGATTCCGGACGATAATGCCATTCAGCAGATCACCGCCGAAGGGCAGCACCAGGAAAGCGGGATCGGTATCGGGCATTACCACTGTGTAGAGTGTATGCGTCGCGCCCAGATGAAGGAGTCCTGCCGGGGATTCCAGATCGGGAAAATCATCCC
The DNA here is from genome assembly GCA_021734065.1 of Fidelibacterota bacterium. Lineage (GTDB taxonomy): Bacteria > Fidelibacterota > UBA8477 > UBA8477 > UBA8477 > UBA8477. The sequence continues at coordinate 6,272 of JAIPJQ010000085.1, forward strand.
GGAAGCGCTCCAGGATCACCAGACTTTCCAGATCCAACAGCGGAACCTCACTGATAAAGTTTTTTATAGCGGACATGGTCATTTCAAAGCGGGATTGCAAAAGTGTCCCGACCAAAACGACCAGACTGCGTTTTTTGCGTTCACGCCGCAGAACCCGATAGTCAATTTCATAATTCTGTGTCGCTTGAGGCAGCAGTGGTCCCAACTCCCAAAAAATCGTCTGTTTGATCTGGGCGTCGTCCACCTCGGGGATGGTGAGGATAAACACATTATTGTGTGGGGTGGACATGACGAGCCGGACAGGTGTTCGCCGGTAGGGCAGATCCTTCAGGATTTTGCGTAATGCCACTCGGATATGGCCATCACCCACATCCTCCGGCGTGCGAGCCATTTCATCATTCACCAGTGGTTCCTGTCGACAGGCGTAAACGCTGTTATTCCGGAGGTTAATGGCCACCAATTTTACGGTATGACCACCAATATCCAGCCCAATGCGCAGTTTGGGTTTGCGAAAACTCATAAGTCCATGCTCCACGAGTTTTTCAATATCCGCTTGGGCCAGTCGTAGGCAGTAACATCCCCGAATCCGGGTGGATATTTGTAATATTTTTCATTGGACAGATCATTGATATCCAATTTTTGGGAAAGCGTGATATCCACGCCCACCAGCGGCCCGGTCAGTGTTCCGCCCTTCATATCAAAGGGTCCGGAACTGTAAATGGGTCCCCGGATGATAATGCCTGGCGTCGTGGAAATATCGGCGGTGGAATCTGCCACGATGAGCGCCGGCAGGTAAATGCCATTGGAATCGGGGACAGCCTGGAGCGTCACTTCGGTTCCCACCACTTTCAGTTTTCCCATCACAACCAGCGTACCCTCCAGGTAAGCACCCTGTTTCAGAAATACATTTTTAGTTGCAAAGTGGATTCCCGGTGTCATGACACTGTCAAAAGCTGTGTTGGCATTATATACAGCCACGGCATTGCTCATGTAATAAGATGTGACCACCTCAGGTAGAAAGGGAAATTGCCGAATGCCATGCCCTTCCAGCAGGGTGACCGAATAGGAGGACGTATCAATGTCATCCCTAAAAGCAACACCATGGTTGAAAGGATGCATATCCTCCAGGGTCACGGTGAGTGTTTTTCCATACCCGGAGATGGTGATGGTTTGTGAATTGTCATCAAATGCCGAGGTAACGCCATCGCGGGTGAAATTTGCCAGGCTGTCGGGTCCGGCATTGAGCCGGAACAGTGCTTCATTGAGCACCGATTCAATTTTGAGATCAAAAGTTTTAGCCTGCTTCGATTTCACCGACTCAAGTCTGAAATGCGCTGCCAGACTCAGGGCGGCCATGCCCGCGAGAGAAAAAATCACGAAGTAGATCATGGCCATGACCAGTACTGATCCGCGTTGCTTTCGATGGTATTTGGCCATGAAATACATACTGCACACTAGCGAATCAAATGGTAGTAAAGGTTAAGAATATCATTACCGAAAAGAATGACCACCAAGCCGGCTGAGGAGAGCAAGGCGGGGAAACGTGGCAGGAATTGCTGCGCGGGTTTCTGGAGCTTGTAAATACCGAAAATCCCCAGCAAACTGCCAATGAACCATGCCAACAAAATGGCCAGAAGCAGCTTGGGTAATCCCAGGAACAACCCCATGACAGCGGCAAATTTAATTTCACTCAAATCCGCCCTTTGCTCTCCCGGGAGTAATGATCGCAGCAAATTGTAAATAATCAAAACCAGCGCCCCCACCGCCAGACTGACTAGGGCGTAGGGAAATTCCGGCTGACTATAGGCCAAGACATAAATCATCCCCAGGGCTCCCATCCCCAGCAGCATGTTGTCAGGCAGAACCCGGCTCTCCAGTTCAATAATGATAATGGCGATGAGCCCAACCCCGAACAGCATGGACATAAATGCCGGATAACTCCAACCATAGATCAGAATAAAGACTGCTACCCAGGCGATTTCCAGGATCTCAGTGATAATTTGGCGTTTCGGCCACCGGGCGCCGCAATAAGGACATTTTCCATGGTGCCGGAGATAACTCCACACCGGGATCAGATCCTGCCAACTCAGGGCAGCCGCACAACTGCGACAATAGGGCTTGGGCGAGATCAGTGACTGATGACGAGGAATTCGATCGATGGAATTATTGCTCAAAATGGCAAACACCGATCCGGCAATCCACACGCCCAGCAAACTGAGCAGCGTCTCAATTCCGGGGGACAATAAGCCGGTCATAGCTCAGAGAATCCTCATCGTTATAAATTGTTGTCTGCAACCGTATCGCGTCCATCTGTCCCGGCATTCGTCTGAAACGCACCTGGCTGACAGGTGAATCCAGCGGATAATGATCCGCCAGCCCCACCTGCCAGTTGATTTGCTGACCATCCATGGCCAGCCGAACCCAGGTGCTGTCGGGTAGGAATAGGTGTAAAATGGTTCCTTCGCTGGAGCGGGAATCATTGATCTCGTCTGTCAGCGTAGCGTAGATAGCCACCGAATCACCGTGAGAATTGGTGATATAGCGCTGTGTCCACAGATCCAGTACCATCAAGTCCCGGTAGAGTGAGAGCCGTCCGTTCAAATCTTCCGTCTGCTGACGACTCATGATGAGAATGGCGGCAAACGTGAGCAGCAGGATGGTGGAAACGGTCATACTGGTGCTTAACTCCACCAGTGTGAATCCCGCTGTCTGTCCATAACGCGTGGTCATTCCAATCACTGCCAATCCCAGCCCCAGTCGCGCTGGGGTGAATAGATAAATTCCAAACTGTCGGTGATATTACCGGGCTGAAACCAGGCGAACGTCACATTCACCCTGGCATAATCCGGGGTGGTGAGATCGATTGGAGATCCATCATCCAGTGAATCATCAATCCAGGTGATCCGGGTGGTGCGATACCCCGTCAGATTGCCCCGGGAGAACGGAACATTGGTTTCGGGCAGACTATCGGCGAGCGCACGGAATCCAACGGATAAACACCGCTCATACTGTTGTTGCATGAGAATGTGTGCCCACTGGTTCCGTGCAGCCCGCTCGATCTCGTTTCGGGAGGCGAAAAAATATTGGGCTGTTCCCAATAAAATGACGGCTAACAGCACCGTGGCAATCATGGACTCTACCAACGTAAACCCACCTGAACACGCTGCCTGATTGGTTAGCCGCCATTTCATCTGTCTGCTCCTTAGACTCAGGTAATTAACCCGATGTGTTATTC
>JAIPJQ010000086.1 GCA_021734065.1 Fidelibacterota bacterium
GGCGGGTTATTTTGCCACCGCGCTGTTCCCGGTCAAAAGCTTAGTCAGGGCGGCGATATGTTTGTGATTGGAACCGCAGCAGCCGCCCACAATTTCAGCGCCGGCTTCGATGACTTCACCGGCCCATTGGGCAAATTTAGCCGGTGTCATCACTTTTCCCATTTTACCATCACCATGATCAACGGCACCCAGATTGGGGTAGGCAATCAAGGGTAATTTCACCGTATCGCGCAGCCGCTTAATGGCTTCCAAGGTCACATCGGGTTTGGAACAGTTCACACCAATGGCATCGATTCCCAAGTGCTCCAGCCGCTTCGCCAGATCAAGGAGATTATCCCCGTTGAGCAATTGTCCCTGGTCATTCAACACAAAACTCATCCAGACCGGTTTTTCCCGCTTCAGCGCCAGATCAGCGATCAGGCGGGCTTCCCGGCTGGAATTAATGGTTTCCGCCAGAATAATGTCCACCACCTTGTGGGCCAGATTGTCCAACTGGGCATCGTGCCAGGGACGGCCGGCGATGGTACCGGGAAACTCAGAGGGTGTATAACAATCCCCCAGCGTGGTAATGGATGCAGCGATTTTCACATCCCGACCCGATTCCTTGATCACCTTCTGGGCTATGCGAATCGCTAGAATCGTGAATCGCCGGGCGCGCGTGTGGGCTTCCACCCCATTCATAAGATTGTGAAAAGTGAAGGGTGTGGTACGAAAGGTATTGGTGGTAATCACATCAGCGCCGGCTTCAATATTTTCCCGGTGGACCTGTTCCACCGCTTCCACATCGTCCTCCAGCACCATTGCTGACCAGGTGGGCGCTTCCAGTTTATGCCCCATTTCGATGAGCCGGGTCCCCATGGCAGAATCGAGCTTTATGATACTCATGGCCGCACCGTCCTCAATCCCGTTCGGGGAAATTCAAAGTAGTATTCGTCGATTGTCGCCTGTTCCATAATCCCATCCTATCCGAACTGATTATGGTCTAATGTACTTCTGTTAATCGGCAGTTTGTCCTCCCCTGCTCACCGGCTGGAGCAATTGGATGACATTGCCATCCGGGTCTTCAAATGAAGCCATTTTATCGCCCGCACCAATTTCGCGTTTATCATACAGCTTAATGCCTTTGCCTCTTAGCCACAGCTCGCTTTGCTCCAGACTATCCACCGCCAACACCACGGCTCCCAATGGATTGGCATTGGTGACTTTGAGTCCGTGAATGGCCAGTTTCGCACCGGGACTGAGGTAAAATTCAGCCCATTTTTGCTCCCAGTTAATGTCCAACGGTTTCAGTTCCAGTTGCTTTTCATAAAATTCGACCGCTCGCTCAAAATCGCTCACCGGGAGCCAGCTACAGTCGAATTGTTTAAACCATTTCACGGAAATACTCCCTTCGTTCCAAAAATACCTGCAGTTGGGAAAAATGCCCGATCACACCGTCTGCAATCTCAGCAAGACGGTCTGCAGGAATTGTGGTGGTGATACCTACCGTTTGACAACCTGCACGACGTGCAGAGCGTAATCCCAGCAAAGAATCCTCAATCACCAATGCTTCGTCAGTCTGAATCCGCAGGCGTTCACACATATTTAAATAGGGATCAGGTTCCGGTTTCCCCCGTTCCACATCATCAATCGTACCTAATTCAGTGAATAAATTCTCGATCGCTGTATGCTCAAAAATCCAGTCCATGAAATCCCGTCGGGTGGACGTGACCCCAGCGGTTTGATAACGCTCCGCTGCCCAGTGGAAAAAATCATGAAATCCCGGGACATAATCCAGGCGGTCCCGAAATTTTTCCTTCAACAGCTCACGCCCCCACTGCTTCAGCTCAGCTACCGATCTTCTCGCACCATACTGGTTAATTAAAACCTGATAAAAGGCGTCCTCACCAATCCCTTTATTGTGGTGAAAAAAATCATCCGGGATCTCCAGACCCATGGTCCGGATCAATTCCATTTCCGCCTCTTCGTACAACGGCTCCGAATGCACCACCACCCCATCGAAATCAAACAGAATGGCCTGAATGCGTGACCACTCGATTTTATGATTATTTAACATTTCCTGCTTCATACTTGATTCAGGTCAGACCTTAACTGTCACATCCCTCTTTCTTCTTTCCTATTTCTTCTTTCAACTACTCAAATAATCGTCCCATCGGGTATGACCGCCCCTTTGGAGACGATCACTACCCCGTCCCGGATGGAATAACGATCATCATCATAAAATTCCAGCTTGTCCTTATTGATGATCTGGACATTCTTCCCGATTCGGGCATCCTTGTCCAGAATGGCATTGCGAATCAATGTATTCTCACCAATCCCCAGCGGTACTGCCTCCTGGTGATGGTTGGCGTAATGGTCTGCCCCCATCACCACGACATGATCCAACTCAGCGCCTTCGTGAATCACACTGCGGATGCCGATTACGGAATTGGATAACTTGGCGTTATTGATATAACAGCCTTCATTGATGAGACATTCGTGAATCTCTGAATGGGAAATCCGGGAGCCCGGTAAAGAACGGGGCCGTGTATAGAACGGATGCTCATCATCATAAAATGTGAAGGGCGGTTTGGTGCTGGTGAGCCTTACATTGGCGCGAAAAAATGTCGCTACCGTTCCAATGTCCTCCCAATACCCATCGAAAAGGAATGATTGGACCTTATAATCTTTCATGGCGGCGGGGATAATGTCCCGGCCAAAATCGTCCTCTTTGTAGGTCTGTAAGGCGTCCAGCAGAACTTCCCGATTAAAGACATAGATTCCCATGGAGGCCAGATAGGGTTTTTCCGGCGAGTCCGGCAAACGATATTCATCCCGGATATCCACCTCCTGCGGTTTTTCGATAAAGCGCTTGATACGACCCGATTCGTCCACTTTCAGGATGCCAAATCCGGGGACTTGCTCGGCGGTAATGGGATAGGTACTGATGGTGACATCAGCACCGGTTTCCTCATGGGTTTTAATAAACTCCCGGTAGTCCATACGATACAGATGGTCTCCTGCCAGAATGATAAATTGATCCACATCCAGCTGACGGAAATGATCAATGTATTGGCGTACTGCGTCTGCTGTCCCCTGGAACCAGAACTGATTGTCATTGGTTTGTTGAGCAGCCAAAATCTCTACCAGGCCGCTGGAAAACCGATCGAAATTGTAAGTCTGGAAAATATGCCGGTGCAGAGAAAGGGAATTAAACTGTGTCAGGACATATATTTCCTTCAGATTGGAATTAATGCAATTACTCAGGGGCACATCCACCAGCCGGTATTTCCCGCCAATGGGAACCGCCGGTTTGGCCCGGAAACGGGTGAGTGGCCACAGACGTGTGCCCTGCCCGCCGCCCAATACGATTGCTGCAGTCCTACGCAAAATCCCCCCGATTACCGTTTGGTATCGTTTTCAAGCCCCTTCCTGAGATTTCCAGCCCTCGCGAAGCGGTTCCGGTGGTAGGTTAAAGATGGTCGTATCGTAAAAATCTACGATGTAATCCACAATATCCCGGACCGACACAAAGCCAAGGGGTTTGTTCTGATTATCCACCAAAGCAACATGCCTGAAACCACCCACCGACATGCGATTCAATGCGAATGCGATGGGGTCGTCCATGTGTAGAAATTCCGGATCAGGAGTCATATACTCCCCAACGGTTATTTTCTGATGATCAAACCCACGACCTAAAATGCGTCGCATAATGTCCCGCTCAGTGAAAACGCCCGCCAGCCGGCCGCCTTTCTCCACCAATACACAGCCTACGCTGTTATCCAGCATGGTTTTGGTTACCTCGGCTATGGTGGTATTGGGAGATACGATAACTGATTTTTGTAATCGTAAAGACTGAATGGGATCTCCCAGCGAAACGGCCACATTCAATTGCCGGTTCAACTGGTCATTCGATTCATCCATCTGTTTCAATTCATCATCTATTGGATTTTGATCCATAACACACTCCTCATCCTGTTTGTAAATATACGAAATGAATTCGATAAGTGCATGTTCCAACCTGTAAGAGGTTGTAACGCCGGGAAAATGCTTAAACGGGTTGGCTAACGGGGATTGATTACGGGGATATGCTCAACGAAGCGACGCCTGCCGCCGAAGGGTCCACTGACGCCGGATTTCATAGACCATGATACCAAAAGCTACCGCCACATTTAAGGATGATTTCATCCCGAATTGGGGAATCTCGACCGCCAGATCACAAGCCCCCGAAATCTCGTCCCTGACCCCCACACCCTCGTTGCCCACCACAAATACCAGCGGAAAATTGTAGTCAATTTCCGTGTAAGCCCGGCTGCGGGTGGTGTGCTCCAGAACCACTGCCTGATAACCCCGCTTTTGCAGCGCCTGAATCGCACGCACCGGGTCATTCACATGGCGCCACGGTACAGAGTACTCGGACCCTAATGCTGTTTTCGCAATTTCCTTGCGTGGCGGCGTGGCGGTGTACCCGGCCAGGATCATCTCCTCCACCCAGGCACCGTCTGCTGAACGGAACATGGAGCCAACATTCCACATGGACCGGATATTATCCAACAGTGCCACCACCGGCATGCGTGGTCGTCTTTCCAACTCCTCCGGCGAAAGTTGATTATCCCGGAAGACATCATGGGGAATCGTGCGCAACGGGGCGATGATCTTTTCAGCTCGGAAGGGCGTCATTACAGCGATTCGATAAATTCGGGAATAAAGTCGTGCAGCTCGCCCAACATCTGGTCGTAGTCAAAATACTGGATGGCTTTTATTCCCAGATCACAGGCTGCCCGGACATTCGTCTCCAAATCATCAATGAATACCATTTCTTCCGGCTTGAAGGCCGTCTTGGCCAGCGCGGCCTGGTAAATTTCCGGGGACGGCTTCATATACCCTTCGATGAAACTGTAGGTGCCGCCCACCACAATGTCCAGAATGTCAAATTGACGCTGCATCAGATCGTAATGAAAATCATTGGTATTGGAAAGCAGCCAGACCGGGTACGCCTTCAGCAGACGTTTTAAAAAACGGATCTCCTCCTCCTTGGGAAAGAGAACATCCTGCCACAGATATTTAAAAAACTCAAAATCGATCTTCCTGGCGCTGTCGCAATTGTTGAGCATATTCTGGTAAAACTCATTGCCGGAAAGTTTGCCGGTTTCATAATCGGCTAATAGTTGGGGCGACATGGCCTGTCGTACCTGCATGGGGGTTACGCCCAACACCTCAGCAATCTTCCGGATACTTTCACTGGCATCCACCCGCACCAGGACACCTCCGATATCGAAGAAAAAGCCCTTAATTTGTGTTGCGGTGGTCATTGATCATTCATCCTTCAATCCCAACAGATTTTCCAGCAGTTTCCGCGCCTGCCCGTTCAGATGTAAATATACAGCAGCATCCTGCTCATTTCCGGTCTGCATGTATTTTTGTAATGCCGCCGCTTCCTGGAGCAGCAAGTCGGATGCTTGCACCAGAATGTCAACATAGATACTGTCGGTTTTTAAGGGCAACGTGGTACTGTACACCCGCAATTCATCCCGGACACCACCAATAATCTGCATAACCGAGCTCAGGTTTTCATCCAATTCGGTATACGGATAGGCATCCACTGCATTTAAATCCGCCAGGTATCCGATATTGAGATAAGACTGATATAAATATGATGCAGCCAACACGCCCACCATTTTCAATGAGAGCGTATCTGTAGGTGGCTGCCGAAACGACTGGGCATTCAGGGATGGTGTACCGGCAACCAGGAGTAAACACAACGCCATTCCACCTGTCCGACAGCGCCGGATCATAACGCATCCTTGCGACGAAAGCGGAGTGCCAGCCCCAACCAGTGCCATAACAAGCGCGGAATCAATCCCAGGTAGAGCAGTAAGCCCGCCAGTAAATTGAAGATCTGGTGATGGAGACGGTCGTAATTTTTTTCCAGATAGCGGAAAAAGGAGATGTGTGATGAAACGATCATGGCGGTGCGGTTTTTCAACACAGCACTGCCCCCCAGATGCACAACCTGAGCTTCCGGTTGGAATAATATCTTATATCCGGCATCCCAAATCCGTCGACAGAGATCCACATCATTGAAGAACATGGGAAATTGCCGGTTAAAACCGTCCAGCTCACGCAGCAAACTCCCCCTGACCATGAGCGCCGCCCCTGCCGGTTGGTCCACTTCCCGGGGATAAGCATGGTTGAAGTCACCCATTTTCCAGCCATTTAAAAACCGTGAATTAGGTCGCAGCAGATTCAATCCCAGGCTATGGACTACCACATCCCAATGCGTTGGTAAACGACGACAGGAACGCTGAATATGCCCGTCCGGCCACAGAAGCTGCGGCGCCACAGCACCCAAGTGATCATCACCCTGAAGGGCATTCAACAAAATCTCCACCGAACCCACCTGTACCTGTGTGTCGGGATTCAGGATGAAAATGTGGTCCCCCCGGGCCGTCTCCAGTCCCTGGTTATTGGCTACGGCGAATCCATAGTTATGCTTGTTTTCAATAACCTGAATTGCATTGAAATCAGATGTTTTTTCGTAAACAACAGAAAGTGTGCCGTCCCGGGAGGCATTATCCACCACGATGATCTCGCCATTCAGAAACTCAACCTGAGGCATCAGCGCATGTAAACAGGCGTCGATCTCCCCGGCGGAATTATAGGTGACAATGATTACAGAAAGGGGAATGTCCTGCTGGGGTAATGACATCAAATCGTCCGGTCGCCGGGAAACAACCCGGTCAGGATTGACCCTCAGCATCCTGCTGAGCCATCAATTCCCGGATTTCTTTAATTTCAGCTTCCACCCGTTCCGTATTGGGGGATTTTTCCTTCAGAATTTCCAAAACTTCCAACGCATGCTGGTAAAGTCCCTGGTCCTTAAAAATCTGCATCAACGTGAAGGTGGCCATGGAACGGGTAATTTTTTGCGGCTTGGATTCTTCGGGTTCAGGGGTTGGCTGAACCTTGATATGATGATTCGGTGCGTCTGCAATCGGATCGTCCGATTCATCTGCTTTCTCTGAAGTTTTCTCTTTAGCTTCCTGCTTGAGTTTCTCCGCCTCATCCATTAAGGAAGGTTCGTCTGCCTCCGACCGCTTCTGCTGGTCTGATTGTTCACCCTCTTCAGGAGCGGCTTTGGCAGTTTGAGTTTCATCCTCCGTATTTTTCGCAGTAGCAGCGTCTGCGTCACTGCTCTCCTTTTCATCCTGCTCTGCTGAGGACGAAGTCATTTTGGATGCATCTAAATCCTCCGGCTCCGCGGACATACCGGTGGTAACCGACTGACTCTCAGGCATAAAGTCCAGATGGTCCGGACGCGTGAGAATGCGGTCCACATCGCTGTTGAGTTTATAGAATTTTACCACCTCGGGATTGCCGCTGACAATAAAAGACAATCGCCGCATGAGCGCGGTCTCCTCCTGGGGGGACAGCTCAGATTTCCAGTTTTTCAGGTAGGTTTGAATGACTCCGGGGAAGGGCTGGTGACTTTGGAGCACCAGTGCGTATTCAGAGCGCGCCTCTTCGGTTTTCCCCTGTGCCAGATAGATATCACCCAGCAGTTTGTGCAGGATCATGTGATCGGCGTTCCCTTTTAAACCCAGAGTACAGATTTTCTCGGCACGGTCCAACTTACCGATTTCCATATTCTGGTGGGCATACCAGGCATACAGTGTGGAATTGGGATGGCGGAGTAAATACCCTTCCAGCCGTTTTTGCTTTTGGAAAATGGTGTCGCGATGTGGGGTTTGGGTTGTCATAGCCGGGTTCTCACCTCTGCAGTTCACTCAAAGCGGGATATTACCGTGTTTCTTCCGGGGGTTCAAGTCCACTTTATTGGCCAGACGCTCAAAGGCACGGATCAGGCGCTGACGGGTTTCACGAGTTTCAATCACATCATCCACATAGCCCCGTTCTGCTGCTGAGTAGGGATTGGCGAATCTTTCCGCGAATTCAGCGGTAAATTTTTCCAGAGCCGCTTCCGGATCGTCCGATTTTGCGATTTCCTTGCGGAAAATAATCTCTGTGGCACCTTTAGCGCCCATGACGGCAATTTCCGCAGATGGCCAGGCGTAGTTAAAATCCCCCCGGATATGTTTGGAATTCATCACGTCGTAAGCCCCCCCGTACGCTTTCCGCGTGATAACGGTGACTTTGGGTACGGTGGCTTCGGCGAAGGCGAAAAGCAACTTGGCACCATGGCGGATAATGCCGCCCCACTCCTGGTCCGTTCCCGGTAAAAATCCCGGTACATCCTCAAAGACCAGTAACGGAATGTTGAAGGCATCGCAGAATCGCACAAACCGGGCGCCCTTCACCGAAGCATCAATATTCAAAACACCCGCTAAAAATGCCGGTTGATTGGCCACAATGCCCACCGGATGACCATTAAGGCGGGCAAATCCCACCACCAGATTCTGGGCGTAATCGGCATGCACTTCAAAAAAATCGCCGTGATCAATAACCCGTTCAATCACATCCTTGATGTCGTACGGCTTGTTGGGATTGACAGGAACCAGTGAATCCAGTTCCTCATCTGCCCGGTCAATAGGATCGTCACAGTCAATGACCGGCGGATCTTCCAGATTGTTCTGGGGGATAAAGGAGAGGAGCGTTTTAATCTGCTCCAGTGCTTCAATCTCATTCTCCGCCACAAAATGACAAACACCGGACTTGGTGGCATGGGTTATCGCACCACCCAATTCTTCTTTGGTCACCTCTTCGTGGGTTACGGTCTTAACCACATCCGGACCCGTGACAAACATGTAACTGGTGCCGCGACTCATGATGACAAAATCGGTGATAGCCGGCGAATAAACCGCGCCGCCGGCACAGGGGCCCAGAATGGCGGAGATTTGGGGGATTACGCCGGAAGCGGTGGTATTACGCAGGAAAATGTCGGCATATCCCGCCAGGCTTACCACCCCCTCCTGGATCCGGGCGCCGCCACTGTCATTTAGTCCGATCACCGGCGCACCAACCCGCATGGCATGGTCCATAATTTTCACAATTTTTTCCGCGTAAGCTTCTGAGAGCGACCCGCCGAAGACGGTAAAATCCTGGCTGAATACATACACCAAACGCCCATGGATGGTACCGGAACCCGTTACCACGCCATCGCCTAAATATTTCTGTTTGTCTAATCCGAAATTGTTTGAACGGTGGGTGACCAGCATGCCCATTTCTTCAAATGAGCCTTTGTCCAGCAACAAATCCAGGCGTTCGCGGGCAGTGAGTTTTTTCTTCTTATGCTGGGCTTCAATGCGTGCTTCACCGCCACCCAGGAGGGCTTCTTTTTTTACCTGACGAAGGCGCTGGACACGGGGGTCTTTACTCATGCCCGATTTTCCTTTACCCAGTTTTCAACATAGCTGATAATTTC
>JAIPJQ010000087.1 GCA_021734065.1 Fidelibacterota bacterium
ATATTTACCGGGATTTGATGAAATGACATTACACTGCCGGTATATCAGCCTGGTAGTGATCATCATGGTTCTGGCAGGATGTGGTCATTCCCCGCAACCGACCAACTGGGAGGATGAGATCATCTACTTCGCGCTCCTTGACCGGTTCCACAATGGTGATCCTGCCAATGATGCGGGAAATTCCCCAGCCAGCCATGTGGCCTACGACGGGACCAATCCAGAGGCATTAAAAACCTATCAGGGTGGTGATTTGCGGGGCATGATCCGGAAATTGGGATATCTGGATTCGCTGGGCGTAACGGCATTATGGTTAACGCCGTTTTTTGATAATTCCGATTCAGATTTCGTGGGGTGGTGGCCTTACCACGGGTATCATCCGGTGGACTTTTACGCTGTGGACGAGCATTTCGGAACAGAAGCGGATCTGATTGAACTGGTTGAAAAGGCGCACGAACGGGGGATGAAAGTCATCTTCGATATGGTCTTCAATCAAACGGCGGCTGATCATCCCTGGGTGACGGACAGCAACAAACAGGATTGGTATCATCGCAACGGCGCTGGTGATTTTTATCATATCGATGACTGGTTTGATCAGGAGCAGATCGAGCAGGGCGCACTGCACGGCATGCCCGATTTGAATCAGGAAAATCCGGACGTGGAAGAATATCTCATCCATATGGCTGAGTACTGGATTGAGAAAACCGGTTGTGACGGGTTTCGGCTGGATGCGGTGAAGCATATTGAAAAATCATTCTGGCAGGATTTCAATCAAGCCATGCACCATTCAGCGGAGAATGATTTTTTCCTGCTGGGAGAGGTGTTCTGGGGTGAGGTGGAGCGCATGACGCCTTATCTGAATTTGAGCTTTGATGCATTGTTTGATATCCCCGGCTACTACACCATTAAAAATACATTTGCCCAGGGTGGGAGTATGGCGGATCTCTCCCGGTTCCGACAACGATCCGCCGAAAAGTACTCGGGATATCCCATGGTCACATTGCTGGATAATCACGATGTGGCCCGATTCACCGTGGGTATTGAAGATCATGCAGATGCAAAATTGAAATTGGCGCTGACCTGGTTGTTGACCACTCCCGGTATTCCGGTGCTGTATTACGGGACGGAAATTGGTTTGGAAGGTGGACCGCTTAATCATCCCATCACCGGTGAACCACAGGATTATGTCAATCGGCGTATGATGCCGGAGACATTCACGACAGATCAACAGCAGATGTTCAATGAAGTTCAGCGTCTGATTCGATTGCGCCGTGACCATCCGGCATTGCGAAAGGGCGAATTTGTTGAGCTGTACAAGGATTGGGGCGTGTACGCTTATCTCCAAAGTTATGGCGCAGAGCAATTTTTGGTGATTCTGAATAATGCCGCCACGACTGAGTTGATCAATATACCAAAATCAACACCACGCTATACCATCCGGACATTGGAAAAACCGATTCATGGGGCAGTGGAGGTTTCAATGAAGTCGGATTCCATCCGATTCGCCCTGGAGCCTTTCAGCGCTGGCGTGTGGCCGGTTCGGGTAAAATTGAAGACCAAGGATCCCTGGGCAATGTTCACCGACCGGCTGACGGGAGATTATCATCGTTATCAGTTTAAATACACCGGTGACATCCAGCCAAACCAGTGGTCCATTGCCGGGGATTTTACCAACTGGCAGCCACGGCAATTTCCCATAACCAGCCATGAAGACACATTGATCATGACCGTACCCTTACGGAAGGGGACTTACCGCTACAAATTTGTTCTGCATGGTCAGGAATGGGTAACCGATTCCCTTGCGCCGGATTGGGAAATTGACCCGTACGGCGGCCTGAACAGTCTGGTGAGAATTCGATAAGCTTACTGCCCTGATTCGGTAAAAGTATGTAAGCGCTCAATGTTGAGGGTCACATCAAATTTGCTCTGATTTTCCTCCACCAATTTGAAGCGGAAAATGCGCCATTGTTCAGCACGGTAATCATTCTCCACCTGACGCTGAATCTGGTCATACGGAAGGGGATAGCGATGTCGCGATGTGGCCTGTACCAACCACCAGGCTCCCTGTGTTTGAATCGGTCCTTTAATCGTCAATAGCGGTTCCTGTACAAGTTGATTATACAAGACCGGATAGGCGGTGGCGTGTTGCACCTGCCACCCGAGACTTTTTAACTCGCCAATCCCGGTGTCAGCGTACAACTGACGTAGTGTTTTACCCGTGCTTGCTTGACCTAAGATATTTTCAGCCGCATCAGGATTGGTTAAGCGTAACCCCACCAGATAAAGGCTATCCGGACCGCTATATTGCACGGCCCAGGTGTCCCTGTAATATTTCTTTAATGTCTCCGGGGTGATGCTTAACGAGTCCCATTGCGACTGCATAAACAGTTGAGCCAAAATCTGATCCCGCCGGTCCTGGACCTCGGCCCGGACTTCCTGATCATCCCTAAATCCACGCTCCTCTGCTTCAGGCAGTAGAACCTCATCCCGGACCAGGTATGCGATAGCGGTGTACAGATTTTGGAACATGAGCCGGGTGCTCAAAAAGGGTAGTCGCTTAACCAAATCAGCAACAGTCCAGATTTCATCCTGAAACCGAAGGAGTTCTTCTTCCAGATAGGGGGTCAGATCGTTTTGCAGGTATCCGATTTCCCGCTGGGAGAGATTGGTAAGCTCCTCATTGACGGCATTATCGCGGATGGACACGAGCCGATCCGCTAAATTCCGAATCACCGGTGCGGCGATCTCCTCATTGAAGGTAAGATCAATCTGCTGCATGAAGTCGTTGATAAATTCGCGCGAGCGCTGAAAGGTCTGCCGTTTTTTAATGATGCGCTCAATTCGCGGCTTTAGCAGCTGGTAATCACTTTCTGTGAGCAGTTTGTTTCGCTGGATGCCATCCACAATGACCAGGTGCCAACCGTAGGAACTGCGGGTTGGATGGGATAACCGGCCAGGGTCAAGCGCATAGATTGTATCCTCTAACACTGCATCCAGTTCACCGAAGCGAACCCAGCCCAGTTCACCACCATTATTTCGCAAAAGGGAATCCTGAAAAACCTGTTGTGCGGCTGTATAGAAATCGGTTTCTCCGGCCTGAATGGCACGGTAGAGACGATCGGCGGTGGATTGATCCTGCACAAATAAATGTCGAACCAGCCGGATTTCATTGGTCCGCTGGAACCCTTGGCGCAGTCCCGCTTCTGTGGGCGTACTAATTTTAGCTGTAATCTCGCTCGCGTACATTTTCCGGAGCAGCGCATTACGCCGAATGGGTTCCACCCACGCATCAATCTCAGAAATGGTATCCAGATCAATCGATTCTGCGGTTTGCGCCAGAATTTTTATCCCCAGCAAGTCGTTTAAAACCCTTTCCCGTGTTTGCTCATTATCCTTCTCATTCGTGTACAGCAGGATGGGAAGATAGGCGCGCTGAAAATCCGAAATTGTGATGGTTCGGTTCCCAACGGTGGCGACAGTATCGGGTGAAAGCGGCTCAGATGGTGAACAATTGCTGATCCAAATCACACACAATGTCCCAAGGATGTATGTGGTGAACCGGGATAGAATAGAATTATGCATCGTAGAAATATAAGCTGCACGAGGCGTCTGGCCGTGGTCTTTCCGGAATTAAAAAGAATCTCCCTGGTATCACAAATTTACCCGGTACAACCAGCTGTCTGCCACTTGGCAAATTTTGCTTGAAATTAGTAAAGCAAGGATTTAATTTCTTCGCAAGCGTAACTCACAACAGGGTTACTATACGGTCTGAAGCGATATGATTTGGTACAATAATTGTTTCATGCGTAACTCATAATGGAGTTGCTATTATTTATGCGTAAAATTCCACTACACAAGCTGCGACAATTGAACCACTTTAGAATTCATGCCTGGCTGGCTCTGGTATTGGGTTTCTCAATCGTTCAGGCCGGAACCACCGGTAAAATTGCCGGCATTGTGAGTGACGCTGACACTGGTGAACCATTGATCGGTTGTAATGTGGTTGTGGAAGGTAGTGGATATCTGGGCGCTGCAACAAATCTTGACGGGAGTTACACCATTACCGGTGTCCCGCCTGGTAAATATTCCGTGATTGCCAGCATGATTGGCTACAGAAGTACGCGGGTTAGTGATATCCTCGTGTCTGTAGATTTGACCACTGAGGTCAACATCGAGCTGGGTACTGAGATTCTGAAATCTGGGGAGGTGGTGACCGTCACCGCTGAGCGTCCTATGGTGGAAAAAGACCTGACTTCCAGCGCCAAGCACGTGACTGCTGATCAAATCAAAGCCATGCCGGTGGAAACCTTTAATGAAGTCCTGGATATGCAGGCAGGCATGGTAGCCGGGCATGTGCGTGGCGGCCGTTCCGGTGAGACCCTGTATATGGTGGATGGTATTCCGGTCACCGATCCCTATAATGGGAATATGGCCGTGGATATTGAGAATTCATCCATCCAGGAACTGCAATTCATTACCGGTGCATTCAACGCCGAATATGGCCAGGCCATGTCGGGTGTGGTCAATATTGTAACCAAAGATGGCAGTGATAAGTGGAGTTACAATCTGGCCGGTTATATGGGGGATCATGTCTCCAGTCATACAAGCATATTCCGCAATATTGACGACCTGAATCCAGTTGCACAGCGTAATTTGCAAGTCAGTCTGTCCGGTCCAATTATCAAGAACAAATTTTCCTTTTTCACCACAGCCCGCTATTTTGAGGTGGATGGACACCTCCAAGGCGTCCGCCAGTTTAAGATTGACGATACTTTTTACTCTACCATTGATCCACGCTCCGGGCTGGGCGTAGATGGCCGTTGGTGGGTGAAAGGTCTGGATCTCAACACTGGTGACATTGGATACGCTCCTCTGGATCTGGACTCATTACGTACATTCAAAAACGAAGGATATCGTCTGGGTACAGGGGATTCCGCCTATGTTTCCATGAATCCCTACTCCAAGACATCCTTCCACACCAAATTCACCTACCGGGTCACACCAACATTATCAGTAAATTTCAATATCCTCCGCGACAATTCCCGGCAACGTAATTGGGATGAATTTTTTCAACTCAATCCGGATGGTCTCCAGGATCGTTATAAAACCGGTGGTAGTTATACAATCGGTGTGAATCACCAACTTTCCCAGTCCAGCTTTTATTCACTGGGGTATTCACGGGTGGAATATGAGTGGCTGGAATACAAGTACAAAAATCCGGAAGACACCAAGGTGTACGCAGATTTGGACGGTGACGGAACCCTGGATCTGATTAATGTCTTGGGGACGCAGCAGCTCTACAGCTTCATCACCGGCGGAATTCAGAACAGTTGGTTTAATCGCCGTACCATTTCGGAAGTCATTAAGGGAGATTATACCAATCAATTGAGCCAGGTTGTGGAATTGAAATCCGGCATCCAGGCGCGGTTGAATAATCTATACCGCCGTTTGGTGGGTTTTGATGTGCAGACCGGCGATACCATTGGGTATATCCTGCGTGTGGAGCCGCAGGAATTTTCCGTGTATGCCCAGACCAAAATGGAATTCTCCAGCCTGATCCTCAATGCCGGTTTACGCTACGATTATTTCAACTCCAATTTCCATGTTCCGGCTGACATGCGGGATCCGGATATCTATAGCCCCATCCGGGCAGATCATCGTTACCATGACCGGGATGGTGACGGTCACATTGATGACCCGGAACCCTTTGTGGATGACAATGAGAATGGAATTCGGGATCCGGATGAATCGTACACTGATCTGGATGGAGACGGAAAGTACGATACATCGGAGAAGGTTCCGGATAACGAATTCACTTTCGAGGAGCGGGAAAAATTTTGGTATCGTGACGCAGAGCCGAAAGCCCAGTTCAGCCCGCGCATCGGTCTTGGATATCCCATTTCTGACCGGGGGGTGATTCACATTTCCTACGGTCATTTTTTCCAAATTCCAAATTATGAGGACATGTTCAATAATCCGGAATATCGTCTTGCCAGTGGAACCGGTATCAACAGTCTGGTTGGGAATGCTAACCTGGAACCGCAGAAAACCGTGAGTTATGAAATCGGCCTGCAACAACAATTAACCGACGACATTGGTTTTGATGTGAATATCTATTATCGCGACATTAGGCATCTGGTGAGTGCCAATAAGGTTTGGGAGACCTATGATAAACGCAAATATGTCCAATACATCAATCTGGATTATGCCAATGCGCGCGGTGTGACCCTTTCTCTGGAAAAGCGCCACAGCGATATGTGGAGCGCTAATATGGACTATACTTTCCAGGTTGCTGAAGGCAACGCCTCTGACCCGCAAGCTGCCTTACGGGCGCTGCAGGGCGGTTCGGAGCCCGAGGTTCATTTTCTGCGGTTGGATTGGGATCAACGCCATAGTTTGAACTTTACCACCACGGTTGGTGAATTGGCTGCGTGGGGTGTGAGTCTGAGTGGTCAGTTGGGAAGTGGTCTGCCTTATACACCCAGCGATGAGCAGGGGAATCTGGGCACGTCCATCCCAAATTCGGGGACAAAACCCAGCACCTTTTTGCTGGACATGAAATATTATCGCAATTTTACATTAATGGGACAAAACTTCAGTTTCTATGTGAAAGCTGACAATGTTCTGGACATTCTTAATGAATATGGTGTCTACGGCGACACGGGTACGGCGGAATATACGCTGGCTCAGGACCGGGCGGTGGATAACAAGGCTATCGAAGCGATAAACTCACTGGATACCTACTTCACCCATCCCACCTGGTATGGTGAACCCCGGCGTGTGACCATCGGATTTTCCCTGGGGAGCAATTGATATGCTGCGTAACCAGACATTGAAATTCATCCTGCTTATTGCAATCAGCGCCCCAATTCTGGCACAACCGTTTGGGGATCCTACCTTCCGGAAGCAGGGCACCCATTCCGGCAATAAAGTTCGCACCGTTTTTTTTAACGACGGTCTGGTGGCCGGGACATTGGGTGACGGTCCGGAAGGGGAATGGCCCATTGGTTCCGGGAATATGTACATCGGAGATGTGAGTCCGCTGCTGGGTGTGGAAGCAACCCAGGCTTGGATTGATACATTCAAATTTTATAGCGCGTCTCAGGACACCCTGGTGGATCGGAATAACAAACAATTCTGGCGCTTCGACCTGCTGGAAACGATCCCCAATCCCATTGTGGTGGACACCGATACCTTCCGGTACCGTGCCCGGGTGTACACTACCATTCACTCTGTGGGCACCAGTGATGGTCCCCGCGGGTGGACTGACGGACCCACGGCCGGTGGAAACACCTGGACCTTCCAGCCCATTCCCGGTTATGCCAACGCCGATACCAATCTGGTGGCCATGTCAACCGACCTGGATAATGACGGACCGGACGGACTGGCTTCTTCAGGTGATGATGACGGTTTACCTGATTCCTGGCCAGCTTATTGGCCGGACAAATTAAATTCGCTGGATGATCCGGGTTGGCCTGGGTCCTGGAATGGTTATTTCGGGAAAAATGTGAAAAATGCCGATCAGGAATCCTTCTTCGTCATGGACGACAACAACGATATTGAGTTCAATTATCGTGTGCCTGGCAATCCTGCTTCTGAAGTCGTTTTCAAACCCGATTCCATTAATTCACTCATGTTTGGTATGGGTTTGGAAACTTCTGTTCGTGGCCTGCAATGGGCTCACTTTTTGGCAGAAGACGCAATTTTTTGGCTCTACGATGTGAAAAACCGTGGCACCACAGATTATAATAAAGCTGCCTTCGGTATGATGGTAGGAACCCTGGCCGGTGGGCGGTGTGGTGACTCCAACGATGACCTGGCCTACTTCGATTCGGAAAATGACATTACCTACTCATACGATGCACCACCAGCTTACAGTCCCTGTTTTGACGGACCTGTCGGTTATGCGGGATACGCCTTTTTGGAGTCGCCGGGTAATTCCAAGGATGGCATTGATAATGACGGGGATAATCACGAAGCGGGTGGGAGCGCGCCCTACTTTACAGCAGCCTCCTTTGGTACAAAAATTTATCAGGCCAGTGACCAGGTCGTAATTATCGACCCCAATACATTTGCCCGCACGGTTGTCACACTTGATAGCGATACGAATGAGATTGTTAGTCAGGGACGGGTGGTGCAGGTCATTCTAGGTGAGACACCCTTAAGGGAAATTGTGGGCAACTTGCTTGATGATGATTTGGATGGCATTATCGACGAGGATACACTGAATCATTATCTGAACCGTATCAGCCGGGTACCACCGCTGCAGCCGTTACCCGCATTTCAGTATGTGGACTACATCAATGGTTTGGGAACCACCGACCTGATGCTGGATGAAGACCGTGGTGATGGTGTGGACAATGACGGTGACTGGGATCCAATCACAGATGATGTGGGTATCGATGGCGTTGCCGGGACAGGTGATCTTGGGGAAGGTGACGGGTTACCAACCTCCGGATTTCAGCCCAATGGCCCCAACGGAGAAATGGTGGATACCGGCTTGCCGGGTGAACCGCATATCGACAAAACCGATATTGATGAATCGGATCAAATCGGACTCACCAGCTTTGTCTATTTTACACCTCCGGGTGCCGTGCGCATGAGCAATGACACCCAGTTGTGGGATCGTCTGGAGCCCTCTATCAATGTGAATAGTGACATCGAGACCAACCCGGTAGATGGTGATTTTATTTATGGCGCAGGATACTTTCCGCTGCAGGCGAAGCAGACCGAACGCTTTTCAGTGGGACTGGTATTTGGTCAGGACTTTGATGACATTCTCAACAACAAAATCACGATTCAACAGATTTACGACAATAACTACAATTTTTCCCGTCCACCGGACAAACCCATTGTACGGGTGGTTCCGGGCGATGGTCGCGTGACACTGTATTGGGAAGATGGGGCTGAATTCAGCTACGATCCGGTTTCAGGGTACGATTTTGAAGGCTATAAAATTTACAAAGCCACAGACTTCGGTTTTAACGAAGCCAATACCATCACCGACGGTTTCGGGAATCCGGTCTTTTATGAACCGGTGGCACAATTTGATAAGATTGACGGGATTGAAGGATTCTTTCAGGGTGACATGGACCGGGTTGGTGGTGCCGCATTTTATCTGGGGAAAGAGACCGGCTTGAAGCATAGTTGGACCGACACCAATGTGGTGAATGGTCAGCGCTATTTCTATGCGGTGGTTTCCTACGATCATGGGGATGTGGATAAAAATATTTATCCGGCAGAATGCACCAAGACCATCCTGGAATTAAACGATGTACTCACCTTCGACCAGAATACGGTTCAGGTGAC
>JAIPJQ010000088.1 GCA_021734065.1 Fidelibacterota bacterium
GAGGAATAGGTCAAGCCCACCTTCTCAAAGTCCCAGCGCCACAGGGGACGGTCGTCAAATTTCTGGGTGGAAATCCAGTCGGTGGAGAATTCACCAACCTCCGTGAGCGACGAAAAATAGTACCGCAACGCTTCCTGCACGGTGATGGGAAAGCCCCGCGGTGTCCCTTTTAATAACAACGGTCCGGTATAGAGTAAACCGCTGCGGGTAATTTCGAACACCCGCTGGCGCTGCTTCGCCCGCTCCAATGGAAGGAAGGCATTGGCCTCATCCATCAAGTCGGTGGTGAGGACAACGGAGTATTTTTCTTCGTTATGAATTTTGGTGTGATGCAGCTGCCAGTTGTTATCGAAGGGATTCGGGTCCTGAATGCCGTAGTAATGCAGCTTGTATCCGGAGCGCTCACCCAACGCTTTGATCTCCAGCAAATCCTTCCCCACAAGGGCAATGGTCTCCAGCGTGAGCGTATCGTTCAGCAGCAATTCAATGTCACGGGCATCCAGACCGCCATCAGCCGCCAGCGAATCCCATAATTCGGCGTTAATGACATTATTACCCAGGATACAAATCTCTGTATGGGTCAGATCGGTAAGCGCTGCAGCAACATTGGTGATAAAAACTTCAGGTGTGGCCACGGAATCAAGGGAGACCAGTTGGTTTGTTTGACGACCTAACAAACTGACCGCCAGGACAAGGCTTATGAGAATTTTCCACCCGCTCATTGAGGCTGAATTTACAAGCTTTTCAATGGGTAACAATGGAGAAACACCGGGATTCAGTCTCATTGAAATTGTCCAAATGTCGGCTATTTTTTTACAAATATCGGGGGGAATTTAATCCCCTTTGACCAATGACGCACTTCAATCCAGCATGCCCTGGCGCTCCTGGAAGGCCTCTTCCAGCTCCCACTGCTTTAATTTCTTTTTATTGCGGTAGCGCATGAGCAGCCAGCCTGCCAGCACCAGAAAGGGCATGAGTAACCATAACACATCCGGGAATTTGGCCAGCCGGAAAAATGCGTAAGAGCGTTCCAGATGCTGACGCCAGCCAATTTCAAAATCCAGGATGGTTTCCCGGGCAGCCATCTCATAGCGTTCGTTGAATGTCATGTCACTGGCAACCAGGAGTAGTGGTAAAATAGTTTTCCCCTGACGCTCCAGCATGTATTTGAACGCACTAAGTGCTTCAGCGTAACCCAATTCCGCTTTTTTCCGACTGTAGGTCAACACCATCCCCAGATCAGTCAGGGGAATCACATCGGAGCGCAGAACCGCATTTCCCAGCGTGATATAGCCATTCCAGGACCAATTCCCCGCCACATATTGCGCCAAGCCTTCATTGAACCAGATGGGAATGGTCACGTCATTCTGGGCAACCATTACATGGGTCAGCTCGTGGCGCAGCGTGGTGGGCCAGTGAACGGGATTATTGTCATAGACATACAGCGTATTGGGGTCGGTGGTAAGCCCCCCAGACCAGGTAGGCGCGGTGGGAATGAAATGCCGCACCCGCTCCAGATTGTTGATAAAGAAAATGGTGAGCGAATCCCGCAGGCGCAGCCCGGTGAGGGATTCAATCTCACGGGCAATTTCAGTCGTACGCCCAGCCGCATCCCGGAGAAGTGTGGTATCCTGGCTGTCCGTTACCAGCGTGAGATTCCCCTCCTGCAGCATCAGCCCACGGACAGGTTCATCGGCATCTTTGGAGACCTGGCCGAAACCCAATGCGATCAGGACAAGCCAGAGGGCTAGATAGCGTAAAATAATTTTCATTATCCCATGGTCCGGACGGGATCCACATCAATACTCATGCGCACCGATTTGTGTGTGAATCGTTGCTGAATATGGCGGGTCGCAGCATGTAATTGCTTCCCGGAAGGATCGGTGGTTTTGGCTGATTTCACGATCAATTTCCAGCGAAAACCCTCCCGGCTCCGCTCCACCAACGCCGGCGCCGGTCCCAAAATGGTCAAACCGTCAAATTCATCCAGAATCTCCGCCACCCGCCCGGCAATGCGTTCAACCTCACCACGTCGGGGACCCACAAAATCAAAGGTTACCAGTCGCGAAAAGGGCGGATAATTCAGTTGGTTCCGATCTTCCAGTTCCTTGTTGTAGAACAACTTCACATCCTGCCGGGTGGCGCATTGGATGGCAAAATTGTCCGGCTGCCAGGTCTGGATCACCACCCGACCGGGAAATTCACCCCGACCCGAGCGCCCGGCCACCTGGTAAACCAGTTGAAACGTTCGCTCACGCGCCCGGAAATCGGGATAGTGCAATCCGGAATCGGCATTCATGACACCCACCAGGGTCACATTTTCAAAATCCAGCCCCTTGGCGATCATCTGAGTTCCCAGCAGCACACTATACTTTTTCCGGGCAAAATCCCCCAAAATTTTCTGATGCGCCCCTTTTAGTCGGGTGGTGTCCAGATCCATTCGACAAACGGTCACATCCGGGAAAAGACCCTGCAAAGCCTCTTCCACCTTCTGGGTTCCCAATCCACCCAAATGTAAATCCACCGAGCCACAGGCCGGGCATTCTGTGGGTGGCGCTGTTTCATACCCGCAGAAATGACAGCGCATCTGGTGACCGACTTTGTGATACGTCAGCGTAATTTCATCATGGGGACACGCCAGGGCGTACCCGCAACTTTTGCACTTTACAATGGGCGCGTAGCCCCGTCGATTTTGCAGCAGGATTACCTGTTTGCCGCTGGCGATGGTCTCTTCGATGCCGACGCGCAGTTTGCGGGAAAATGGCGACGACCAATCCTCGGTTTCCTCGTATTCTTTGGCCATATCCACCACATCCACCAGCGGTGGTACGGCTCTCTCCCAGCGCTTGGAAAGGTGCAGCGTTTTAAAACGCTCCTGGATTTGGTTGTAATAAGTCTCCAGAGAAGGTGTGGCGCTTCCTAAAATCACCACCGACTGCTCAAACCGGCCACGCATAAGCGCCACATCCCGGGCGTGGTATTTGGGATCGCTGTCCTCCTGCTTGTAGGCATTCTCCTGTTCCTCATCCACCACAATCAGCCCCAAATTCTTTACAGGAGTCAATACTGCGCTCCGGGCACCCACCACAATTTTGAATTCGCCCCGCTGGATCGCCTGCCAGGTCTGGAGCCTTTCCGGTCCCCGTAAATTGGAATGCCACAATGCCACCACATCACCAAAACGCTGCTGGAAGCGCTGAGCCAGTTGGGGCGCTAACGCAATCTCAGGAACCAGTATGATGACACTCTGCTCATTTTTCAGCGCAAGGGCTGCCGCTTCCAGATACACTTCTGTTTTTCCACTACCCGCTACACCAAAAAGGAAAAATGGCGCAAATTCATTCCTCGCCATTGCCCGTTGGATTTCTTCAGTAGCCCGCGCCTGTTCCGGATTCAGGACAATGGTTTTATCCGGCGGTATGTGATAGTCTTTCAATGGATCCAAATCGGGGCGCAGGGGGCGTTTTATAAGCAGACCCTTGTCAACCAGACCTTGCAGCACAGCACTGGTGGCACCGAATTCCGCCTGAACTGCCGACTGATTTTTCCCGGCCGGATAGGCCAGCAGTGCTTCGTACACCGCCAACTGTTTGCTCCCCTTGCGTGGTAACTGGTCAGGCGCGGTTGCGATTTCCGGAAGCAGGAGAAAATCTGCCGGACGCTGCTGACGCATGGCGAAGGTGTTTTCCAGATCAATCTCACCGGCACGCTGGAGCCGCGCTACCGTTTGAATCACCTCACCTGCACCGAACTTTGTTTTCATCGCCGATAACTTCACGGGGGATTTTTCCCGGATATAATGCAACACCGGATCAGTATGCTCACCTGCGTCATTACCTTTCCAGGTGACAATGGTGTCTTTTTTTAACCGTGCATCAGAAGGAATAGCGGTCTGAATGACCTTCCCCACCGGTGTGAGGTAATAGGTGGACATCCATTTCAGCAAATCCAGGAGTTGCTGATTGAAAATAGGTACCGGATCCACAATGCGCTCCAGCGGACGCATTTTATCCACCATATCGGGTGCAACCTCATCCCGAAATCCAATCACCATGCCCTGTTGTTTCCGATGTCCCAGCGGCGCAATGACACGCTGTCCGATTTGGATCACCGGTTGGACTTCCGCAGGGATTTGAAAGGTGAAAGCCTGTCTGACATTGAGGGGAAAGACCAGGTCTGCATAGGGGTGAAGGACGGGTTCAGACATTGTTTATGGGTGCTGCTCCGGCAGTAAATAGGGTGCGATAATTGACTGCCACAAATTATATCCGGCCGTATTCATATGCAAACTGTCAGCTTTGAAGATTTCTCCAATGGGATAGCCGGATTCATTTAACATGGGGTGAAAAATATCCACGAAGGTGAGGTCATCCTGGGAAACACAATAATTTTTAATCAGCGCATTGGTGGTGGCCATGGCAGGAATGAATTCCTTCCGGGACGCACTGGGTTTAATCGAGATAAACACCATGGGCGTACCGGGTAGTTTCCGCCGTACCTCCTCAACAAAGATCTTGAAGTGGGCAAAAATGACATCCGGCGATTTCCCTGCAGCCACATCATTATCGCCTTCGTAGAGAAATATCTGGCGCGGTTGGTAGGGTCCTACCACCCGGTCAAAAAAGTGAAGAACATCGGGTAGTTCAGAACCTCCAAAGCCACGGTTGATGACACCATATTCATCAAAATCCTCCTCCAGCGTCCGCCAGCCCCGAATGGAACTGCTGCCCACGAATAAAATGCGGCCGGGCGGAGCGGGGTCTTCCCGATCCATTTCCTCAAAAGCTTGAATCGCAGATTCGAACCGGTGTTGGGGTCCTTCCTCTGGTTCAGATTGGCGCGGTAGTGCACATTGAATCAACACCGAACTTAGCAATCCGGTGAGTATCCAAAGGCGGAAGAAATTATGGTTAAATGTGGTGTGTGGATTCATTTTCATGGCAAGTTTATCTCCATTCGTTCACAGAAATTCCTGAATTCATTGGGAAACTCTCATTCTGCATTATCTTAAGATAGTATGAAAAGTTCACCAATGACGCAAGAATCCCCACGCATGACCTTAAGTTCGGAAGAAATCCGTACCGAATTGAAACGGGCGGGGATGCGCCCCACCGCACAGCGACTCACCATTTGTCAATATGTCCTGAATCAGGCCAACCACCCGTCGGTGGAAGACATCAAAGCTTGGGTGGACGATAAATTTCCCGGCATTAGTCTGGCCACCGTTTACAACACCGTACACGCGCTGGAGACAGCCGGGCTGGTCCAGGCAATCCGGTTCGACCATTCCGACAAAGTGATCTACGACAGCAACACCGAGCCTCATTTCCACTTTCTGGATGAGGATTCCGGAACACTCCTCGATATCCAACCGGAACAGGTCCAGATCAACCTGAACCTGCCGGAAGATGTGCTGGTAAACGATATTTCCATTCTGATTCGCGGGAAACGGCAATAGGGGGTATTTGTCGTTGCTTTCTATTTAGAATCATTCTAAAATACGCCCGGTTGCCAAACCATTGAAAATAAAACGGCATCCCGCATTAATTCGGGCATGCCTGAATGAGTAAAACAAATCAAGGAGGAAGAAAATGGCTGACCTTAATGGAAGCAAAACACACGGAAACCTGAAAGAAGCCTTTGCCGGTGAGAGCCAGGCCAATCGCCGCTATCTATACTTCGGCAAAATCGCCGATGTGGAAGGGTATTCGGAAATCGCGTCCAATTTCCGCGAAACCGCCGAAGGTGAAACCGGTCACGCGCACGGTCATCTGGATTACCTGAAAGCCGTGGGAGATCCGGCCACCGATCTGCCTATTGGTGATACGATTGACAACCTGAAGTCCGCGGTTGCCGGTGAAACCCACGAGTACACCGATATGTACCCGGGTATGGCCAAAACTGCCCGCGAAGAGGGCTTCGACGAAATCGCCGATTGGTTCGAAACACTGGCCAAGGCTGAAAAATCCCATGCCGGTCGTTTCCAGAGCCTGTTAGATTCCCTCAGCTAAAACGGTGGGAATCATGAAACGGCCGTCAGTCTGTGATAATCCATGCGATTTATGGAACTGACGGTCGTTTTTTTAATTATAAGTTAATCCCCTTTCACTCGTCTCGCTGAGCTGGTCGAAGTGCGAGTGAAAGAACAAATCATTCCAAATTGCCCTTCGATTTCGATACCACTCGCCTCAGGCAGACAATTTGGAGTCAAAAACATACAAAAAGATTTGAGTGAAGAAGTACTTGAGGGGACTGCACATGAATGACACGAAGAACATATCATTTTTACCCAGCGAAGGGATGAGCTACGATCCGACCGAGGCAAAATACTGGAATCCGGCCCTGCTGAACAAAGAGGTAGAACGTGCCTTCGAAATCTGCCATAGTTGTCGGATGTGTTTTAAGTACTGTGACGCGTTTCCCACTCTGTTCGACCTGCTTGATAAAAAATACGACGGCGATGTCAGGGCTCTTGCCAGCGATGAAACCGACCGCATTATGGAAGCCTGTTTCCAATGCAAACTGTGTGAGGTTCAATGCCCCTACACACCTCGCGATGGTCATGAATTCCAGCTCGATTTCCCCAAACTGGTTCATCGCTATACGGCGGTCCGGGCTACCAAAAAGCGCAAAACCCTGCGCGACCGGATGCTGGGCAATCCGGATGGTGCGGCTAAACTGGCACGCATGTCTTTCGGTATGGCTAATGTCGCCAATAAAGTGGGCATCTCCCGATTCTTCATGGAAAAAACCGTGGGTATTCACCGGGACAAACTTTTGCCCCATTTCGCCCAGACCACATTTGAAAAATGGGCAGAGAAGCATGGGAAAATCCAGGCCGATCCGGGTGCCGAAGCGGTCCTCTTCCAAACCTGTTTTGTCCAAAATAATGAACCTGATATTGGTGTAGATACCCTGGAAGTTTTAGAACACAATGGCGTGAACACTGCGTGTGTGAATGGATTGGTTTGCTGTGGAATGCCGGCCTGGGAGCAGGGTGATTATGAGCAATTGAAGAAAAATGCCCTGAAAAATATCGATATTCTGCTGCCCTGGGTGGAAAAAGGCGCCAAGGTGCTGGCCATTAATCCCACCTGCGCCATGATGATGCGTCGTGAATATCCGGAACTATTGACCGGAGAGGATAAACAGCGTGCCGAGAAGCTGGCCGCCGCCATTAATGACCCGTCCGAATTTCTCTGGTCTATTCGTGACCAGGAGCGCTTCAAAATCGATTTCAAGAGCACACCGGGCGAGAAAATCGCCTACCACGTGCCCTGTCACCTGCGCGCCCAGGCGGTTGGATTCAAGGGACGGGATCTCATGCGTAAAATCCCCAATGTGAAGATCAGTACCACCATGGAATGCTGTGGACATAACGGCACCTACGCCATGAAGGTGGAGGGCTTTGATCCGGCGAAACGGCTTGGGAAAAAGGCTTTCGATGGTGTTCAGAGCGCTGATGCTCAACTCTGGTCCACTGACTGTCCCCTGGCTGCCATTCAGTTTGAGCAGCACGCCGGGCAGAAACCGCTGCACCCCATGTCCGTTCTGGCACGGGCTTATCGCTCCGATGGATTCGAAACCAGGATTGAGCCGGAAGAATAATATTGCGACACGAATTTTGATTTAACCCTGTAAAGTCGGTGGTAATCGATGGCAACATCAGGACAGGACATTGAGAGAAACTACTGAAAAGAGGAAAATAAATGAAACCGATCGAACGAAGTGAAATTCTGGATTATATGACCTACACGGAAAAACGGGACGACATTCGCCCGGAGATCCTTTCAGCCAAAGATCGGCGTCGTGTCCATCTTGGTGATGACCTCACCTTCCTGTTTGAAAATCGGGACACCATGCGGTATCAGATCCAGGAAATGATGCGTATTGAAAAACTGGTGCGGGAAGAGGATATCCAGCACGAGATTGATACGTATAATGAAATTTTAGGTGGTTATGGCGAACTGGGATGTACGCTGCTCATCGAGATTGATGACAAGGCAGAACGGGATGTGAAATTGCGGCAATGGGTTAAACTCCCTAAACATCTGTACGCCAGGCTGAAAGATGGTTCTAAGGTCTATGCGAAATTTGACGAACGCCAGTTGAGTCAGGATCGTCTGTCCTCGGTACAATATCTGAAATTCGATACCAAAGGAAATGTCCCGGTAGCGTTGGGATGTGATCACCCGGAGTTGACGCTTGAGAGTGATCTTTCAGCCGATGTCCAGGTCGCGCTGGCGGAAGATTTAAAATCCTGATCCGGATGGGTTTTTAACATCTTATCCACATTTTCCCAAACGATCTACCAAAGCCCCTGTTTTTACAGGGGTTTTGTTTTTCCTGCACTTTTGGCCATTTTAAACCCGACCATTTTCATCCCTATTTTGGTTTTGAATTCAGGATCAGGCACTTAACCTGGTTTTCCTGAAAATCTAATTGATGTTAACCTGCATATCATCAGCTGTTGGTAGATAACGAGACTGGAATATTTTTTCATCCACCTGTTTTTATTGATATTTACAAGAATATAACCTATTTTTCCCAGACAACTAATCAATCAAACCGGAGGTTATATGGAAACTTTCGATATGAATTTGTGGGCTGTCCTTTTGGCCGCCGTGGTCTATTTCCTGCTGGGCGCACTTTGGTACTCGCTGCTCTTTGGAAAAATCTGGCAGCGATTGGTTAAAATTCCACCAGAGGAGCGGAAAAAACCCGCCCCGGCCATGATATTCACATTTCTGGCGCGCTTGTTAAGTGTGTATGTCCTGGCACATTTTCTCCATTATACCCAATCCACAACCTGGCTGGGAGGTGTGGAGACTGCCTTTTGGATTTGGTTGGGATTTATTGTGGTCACCGCTGCCGATGAAATTTTCTTCGCCAACAAGCCAGCCCGCCTCTATTTCATCAATACCGGCTATCATTTTTGCGGAATTATCCTGGCTGGTATCATCCTGGCGGTATGGCAATAAGCAGGTGGTCCGGGGGATGAAATTCTGCCGTAAAACGAGTGTGGTTGCACTAGATTTGATTGATTATCATGAGTATGGGGAGGCGTATGACAATATCAAAAGGTAACTATTCTTGAACATCGCAATCATTGGTGGCGGCGCGGCGGGATTTTTCGCGGCAATTACGGCAAAAGAGAATTTCCCCCGGGCCACTATTACCATTTTTGAAAAATCCAGTCAGTTTCTGTCAAAAGTAAAAATCTCCGGCGGTGGCCG
>JAIPJQ010000170.1 GCA_021734065.1 Fidelibacterota bacterium
CAATGCCAAATCGCGTTCATTGGCGGCATTGACAATGGCCTGCCCCAGTGGATGTTCGCTTTGCTGTTCCAGCGATGCAGCAAGACCGAGTAATTCATTCTCTTCCACACCATCAACAGGATCAACGGCAACCAGCCTTGGTTTTCCTTCGGTGAGCGTGCCGGTTTTATCCACTACCAGTGTATCGATTTTCTCCATGGCTTCCAGTGCCTCGGCGTTCCGGATCAGAATGCCGGCCATGGCACCGCGGCCTGTTCCAACCATGATCGAGATCGGCGTCGCCAAACCCAGTGCGCAGGGACAGGCGATAATCAACACCGCCACTGCATTGACGAGTGCGTATGCCAAAGCTGGTTCCGGTCCGATCAAAGCCCAAACAATGAATGTGATAATACTGGACAGAACAACAGCAGGAACGAAGTAGGCAGAGACTTTGTCTGCCAAGCCCTGAATGGGTGCGCGACTGCGCTGGGCTTCCGAAACCATCTGGACGATTTGACTTAGTAGCGTCTCGCTACCAACCCGCTGGGCAACCATGACAAAACTGCCATTACCATTGATGGTCCCCCCGGTTACGCCATCACCGCTTGCTTTTTTCACCGGATCGGGCTCGCCCGTCACCATGGATTCATCGACAACGCTTTTCCCTTCAACGATCTCACCATCCACCGGAACTTTTTCACCGGGTCGGACCCGGAGATTGTCACCCTCCTGAACATTTTCCAGCGGAACATCAACCTCTTCCCCATTCTCCCGGACCAAGCGGGCGGTTTTGGGTGTCAAACCTAATAAGGCTTTGATCGCCGAGCTGGTCCGACTGCGGGCGCGCAATTCCAGGACCTGTCCCAGTAAAACCAGAATTGTAATTGTGGAAGCCACTTCGAGATAAATATCGACTTCACCATCGGGACTCCGAAAGGCATCGGGGAAGAGACCGGGGAAAATGGCAGCGATCAGGCTATAGACATAGGCCACACCGGTTCCCAAAGCGATGAGCGTGAACATATTGGGACTTTTATAAACCAGCGACTTCCAACCGCGCTCGAAGAAAGGTGCACCACACCACAGGACAACCGGCGTAGCAAGCACCAACTGAATCCAAATCACCGCCGGATTTTTTAGCCAATCCCAGGACAATAGCATCTCGCCCATAGCAAGAAACAGCACGGGCAAGCCCAGAATAAGACTAATCTTGAACCGGCGGGTCATATCGATCAATTCGGGATTTTCTTCTTCCTCGTCAGAGCTGGAAACGGTCATCGGTTCCAACGCCATACCGCATTTGGGACAGGCACCAGGATGATCCTGAACCACCTCCGGATGCATGGGACAGGTGTATCTCACAACGCCTGATTTTCCTTGTGTCTCAGGCGGAGGGGCTTGATCGTCAGAAAGATGGTGGTGAGTATGCGCACGCTCGCTCTTGTTATCGCTCTTGTTATCACTCTTGTTCTCGTTCTCGTGCTCGTTCTCGTAATCGGCTTCGATATACTTCTCCGGTTCCGCTTCAAACTTGTGCTTACAATGTTCAGAACAGAAATAGACCGTCTCGCCCTGGTACTCGACCGATAGCGCATCGGCCGGATCAACTTGCATCCCACAAACCGGGTCGGTCAGGTGTTGTTTATCATTCATGCTTCCTCCATTTCGGCAGGGTCATGGCGCACCAGTCATCTGCGTGGGTTCGGAAATACTTGATGACTAATTTCAGGTTATCAAACCTGGACAATGGACTCACCCGTTTTGCCTGAGCGGATTTTTTGTGCGAATTCAACGGGCGATACTAAGATCAATCCATCTCCTTTCTCACCCGTATAAGCTATGGAGCGAATCGTTTGCACGATCTGCTCTGAGTCATTATTCGCGCAAATAATTTCCAGCTTTGCAATCGTCGAGTAACGCTCGACAAATTCCATGGAATATTTGTATTGTTCGCGATCCAACATCCCTTGCCCCAGAGCCATCACATCAATCACAGTCAGATCCTGGATACCGATCCGCTCTAGTGCATGAATGGTTTTTTCCACCTTTTTCGTTCTAATATAAGCTTTAATTTCCTTCATTTTACTTCTCCTCCGAAGCCTTGCGTTTCAGTGCGAAAGACCTCCAGATGTAATAGATCGTTGGGATCACCACCAGTGTGAGCAGTGTGGAGGTGATCATACCTCCCACCATGGGTGCTGCGATCCGTTTCATGACCTGCGAGCCGGTTCCAGTACCCCAGAGAATCGGGACCAGACCTGCCATAATCGCGGTGACAGTCATCATTTTGGGACGCACACGCTCAACGGCACCAACCATCACTGCATCGTACAGATCCGGCAGGGTGCGCATCTTGCCCTGATCGCGCCGTTCCTGATAAGCATGATCCAGGTAAATCAGCATGACAACACCTGTTTCAGCCGCTACACCGGCCAGGGCAATAAAACCCACTCCAACGGCCACACTCATATTGTAACCCAGGATGTACATGAACCAGATACCACCCACCAATGCGAAGGGCAATGATAGCATGACGATAAAACTCTCGGTGATATTCCTGAAGTTGAAATAGAGCAACAGGAAAATGATCACCAGCGTGACCGGTACCACGACCTTCAGACGCTTATTGGCACGTTCCATGTACTCGTATTGACCACTCCATACCAACGAATAGCCTTCCGGAATGGTGATCTCGTCAGCCAGAACTTTGCGGGCATGCTGCACATAGGTCCCCACATCAATACCGGCCAAATCCACATAGACCCAGCCGGTCATCCGGGCATTTTCACTCTTGATCACCGGCGCACCTTTCCGGATGGTAATATCCGCTACCTGGGAGATAGGGATCTGGGCACCAACCGGTGTGGGAATCATGATCCGGCGCAACTTTTCCACGCTGTCGCGCAGCTCTCGCGGGTAACGCACATTCACAGGATAACGTTCCCGGCCTTCCACTGTGTAGGTCACATTCATACCACCGATGGCAGACTGGATGATGTCCTGCACATCACCCACTGTCAGGCCGTAGCGGGCAGCTTCATCACGCTGAATATCAAAGTCCAGAAAATTACCTCCGGTTACCTTATCGGCATAAGCACTCAGCGTACCGGGAATTTTTTGGACAATGGCTTGTATTTCCGCCGCCAAAACATTCAGTGTATCCAGGTTATCGCCCATGAGCTTGATACCAACCGGCGTTTTAATACCGGTACTCAACATATCAATACGGGTCTTGATCGGCATGGTCCAGGCATTGGTCAAACCGGGAAACTGGATCGCAGCGTTCATTTCCGTACTCAGTTCATCGACGGTCACAGCCCGATTCTCAGGCCAGATCCATGAGAATAGAGGTTTGATGAATCCCGGCCAATTCGCGTAAAAACGATTCACAGACTTTCGTTTTGGCCATTCATCCGCCGGTTTCAGGGTAATCGTTGTTTCCAGCATACTTAGCGGCGCCGGATCGGTGGCAGATTGGGCTCGGCCAATTTTGCCAAACACCCGTTCTACTTCCGGAAAAGTCTTGATAAGGCGATCGGTCTGCTCCAGCAATTGCCGGGCTTTGGTAATCGAAATTCCCGGATCGGTGGTGGGCATGTACAGCAGATCACCCTCATTCAAAGGTGGCATAAATTCCGATCCAATATGCTCCAGTGGCCAGATTGAAATAATCAGCACGGCCAAACCTGCAGCCAGGGTCGTCTTACGGAAATGCAAGACAAAACGAATCACCGGTCGATAGATCTTGATCAGGAACTTGTTAATCGGATTGCGCTCTTCCGGCAGGATCTTCCCCCGGATGAAATAACCCATCAGAATTGGCACGATCGTGATTGCCAGCAATGCCGAGGCTGCCATGGCATAGGTCTTGGTGAAGGCCAATGGCTGGAACATACGCCCTTCCTGCGCCTGCAGGGTGAAGACCGGGACGAAAGAGACTGTGATGATCAGCAACGAGTAGAACAACGCCGGCCCCACCTCTTTGGAGGAGTCCAGGATCAGCTTCCAGTGATCGACTTTACCCTGGGCGCGCTCGATGTGCTTGTGGGCGTTTTCGATCATCACGATCGCCGCGTCCACCATGGCGCCAATGGCAATGGCAATCCCTCCTAAGGACATGATGTTGGCATTGATACCCTGATAGCGCATCACCATAAAGGCAATCAAGATGCCCACGGGCAGTGTGAAAATCGCCACAAAAGCGCTGCGGAAATGCAACAGGAAAACGATACACACCAATGCAACGATGATGCTTTCTTCCAGTAATTTACTTTTCAGGTTCTCAATGGCCCGTTCGATCAATACCGAGCGGTCATACGCCGTTTTAATGGTTATGCCGGCCGGTAAGCCCGATTTTAGGTCGTTGAGTTTTTCTTTGACCTTGTGGATGACTTCCAGGGCGTTTTCACCATAGCGCATGACAATAATGCCACCCACGGTTTCCCCTTCGCCATCACGCTCAGCCAAGCCACGCCGTAATTCAGGACCCAAATGGACATCAGCGATATTGCGGATCAGGATCGGCGTGCCATTCTTGTCCACGCTGACCGGGATACTTTTAATGTCGTCGATATTCTTGATGTAGCCCAGTCCGCGTACCATGAATTCGGTTTCTGACATCTCCACCAGGCGGCCGCCCACATCGTTATTACTCCGTTTAATGGCCATCTTGACCTTGTTTAACGGAATATTGTAGGCCAGCAACTTATTCGGATCAACCTCCACCTGATATTGCTTCACAAAACCACCGATGCTGGCGACTTCAGAAACACCCGGTACGGACATCAATTCATACCGTAAATAATAATCCTGAATCGAGCGCAATTGCTGCAGGTCGTGCTCATTGCTCTCAACAGTGTACTCATACACCCAGCCGACACCGGTAGCATCCGGTCCCAGTTGTGGATTAACACCGTCGGGGAGTCGGCCGGAAACGAAATTCAGGTACTCCAGCACGCGACTCCGCGCCCAGTACATATCAGTGCCGTCATCGAATATGATGTAGACAAAGGAGACACCGAAAAAGGAATAGCCGCGAACAACTTTGGCGTACGGCACGGAAAGCATGGCGGTGGTGAGTGGATAGGTAATTTGATCTTCGACCACCTGCGGTGCCTGTCCCGGATAATTGGTCTGAATGATGACTTGTACATCACTCAAATCCGGGATGGCATCCAACGGTGTGTTTTTCATGGCGAGAAACCCGCCCAGTATAATAAAAACGGTCGCCAGGATCACAATAAAGCGATTGTTGATCGACCATTCGATAATTCTTTCAATCATAATAACCTCACCTGCCACTTAGTCCTGTTGGTTCTTGATTGGTACCAGCGTCATGTCACAGACCGGACATTTCCCCGGATGATCTTCCACCACATAACTGTGTGATGGCATCGGACAGGTGTACCAGGTCTTGGTTGAATCGTACTTAATGGTCTTTTTGACCAATTTCATCCCACATTCCGGGCAATCCCCGGGATGGTTGACTTTTACGAAGGCGTGGATTTCCATTGGACAAGTGTAATAGGTTAATTCGTCGTCCCCGACCGTACCAAACTGATCGGCTTGCACAGGCTGGGTTGCTGTATGCTCATGCGAATTTGCGGACGTGTGATTCGTATCCATCTGCATGTTTACCGTCTCATCATCAGCTTTATTCAAGTTCGGCATGTCGGTTTTGGTCTTATCCTGACTGGCCTTGGCTGACTTGCGGGTTTCCAGCATCTTGGCAATACCTTCCTGCAGGCGACTTTCGGAATCCAGCAGGAATTGACCGGACAGAACGATCGTTTCGCCTTCCTGAAGTCCGGATTTGATCTGGTAGTAGCCATCGCCACTTTCGATACCCACTACCACATCACGCGGGGCGAAGCGTCCACCACCCAGGGCAACGAAAACCAGGGAGCGTTCTCCAGAAAACAATACGGCTTCCAAGGGTACCGCTACGGCATTTTTCACCGGTGAGGATTGGATTTCAACATTGGCGTACATGCCCGGTTTCAGCATCATGTGCTTATTGGGAACGACCAACCGGGCTTTCACCGTGCGACTCTTCGATTCCAAATAGGGGTAAATGTAATCGACTGTACCCTTGAAGGATTCACCGGGAAGATAAGACAATGTCATCCTTGCTTTTTGATTGGTAGCCAACCAGGGTAATTCGTATTCATAGATATCAGCATAAACCCAGATTGTCGTCAGGTCGGCGATATTGTACATCCGCATGCCGGGTTTGACTTCCATCCCATCGGTTAAATGTTTTTCCACCACATATCCGGTGAAGGGCGACTGGATAGAGACGGTCTTTTTGACTTTGCCGGTCTGCTCCAAGGTGGTTATCTGTTCATCGGAGATGTCGAAATATTCCAGCCGAATTCGGGATGACTGACGAATAGTTTCTAAGTTCTTCCGCACAGCCGGATCAGTATTTACACCAACATTTTTCACGCTTTTGTAAGCATCCAGGTATTCCTGTTGAGCGGTGACCAATTGGGGGCTGTAAATATCCACCAGTTTTTCGCCTCTAATGACCTTTTCACCGGTGGTATTCACATAGGCTTTTTCCACCCAGCCGGAGAACTTGGTGTGAATATGTGAAATCAGACTTTCGTTATAATCCACACGTCCAATCGTACGAATTTTCCGATACAAATCCCGGCGGGCTACCTGCGCGGTACGCACACCCATATTTTGTTCGACCACCGGATTAATCTTTACCGTAGCACCGAAGGCTTCTTCACCTTCGTACACCGGTACCAGATCCATCCCCATGGGCGATTTACCGGGTTTGGGACTAATATAGGTCGGGTCCATTGGTGCCCGGTAATAGAGGATCTTTTTCTCACCCTTTGATGTGGTTGAATTTGAACTTGAAGTTGCGGAAGCGGTTGTTTCTGATCCGCCAGCATTCATGGGGGTCAATTTCATACCGCAGATCGGACAATTTCCAGGACCTTCCTGAATGACATTGGGATGCATTCCGCAGGTATAGAGTTCGTGACTATCGGCTTTGGCCGTTTCGGAGGTCTGGTTGACGGGATCTTCAGAATTATTGCAACTGTTGATAAAAAAGCCGACCCCAAAAACGATGGCGGCAACAATAATTAATTTATTTCGCATGAGTTTCTCCACTGGCAGGTAATCCAACTGCACTCAATAATTTGGCCGTAGCAATGGTGCGTCGGGCTTTCACATTTTCAAATTCCAGGCGGACATTGATGGTCATCCGCTCGCTATCCAGCAAATCCAGGAAGCTGATCTTGCCCGTTTCATAAGCCGAATAGGCGGAGGTCAACATCTGCCTCGATTCCGGTAATAACCGATTTTGGTAAAGGTCATAAGTCTGATTGATCTCTTCCAGATCCTGGATTTGAGATTGGACCAACGCCTGGATCTGATTCCAGGCTTCAGCCGTGCTCTGTTGCGTTGCTGTTTCGGTAATCTCAGCTGCCTGCACCCGGGCTTTGTTGCGCTTGAACCAGATCGGCAGGTTCAAGCCGATCTTAAATCCCAGAGCATCCTTACCCGATTCAACCGCGCCCCCCAGGTCTGTGGAACCGACCAGAGAATAGGTCATTCCGGCCATTAAATCCGGATGGTTCATTTTCTGATTCAGTTCCTTCATCAACACGGCAATCCGTTCCTGACTACGTTTTACTGACAACATGGGATTGACTTGATCAGCAAGTGCAAGCCACTCCGTTTCAGTTTTGGTTGATTCGAAAGTTGACCAGTGTTGTTTGAATTGTTCCGGGCTAAAATGACCGTCAAACAGTGCTTGCAACTGGTGGATTGTGGCATCCAATTCACTTTGCAGATTGTTGGTTTTGCTTTGGATCAAGGACTGTTCAATTTGGAGCTTGAGGATCGGGTGTTGCGTATTCCCCTGCCCTGTTGAATAATGGGTCAGGGCGACTTTGCGAAACGAATCAAGTTCGTCCGAGTATTGTTGCAGAATTTCCAACGAACGCGTGAGTTTCAGATAATCCGTCCAGATCTTGGTCATCTGAAACGATGTGGAAACCACTGCCGACTGGTATTTCTCCCAGGCAATATTGGCTTTTAGCTCCGCGATAGAGCGTGTGCGTTTTAATTTGCCCCAGAGTGGAAATTTCTGTCCCAGCATAATTTGATTGTCGATCGGACCATTGCGCGTCTGGATCGGAGCCAATGAAGTCGTGATCTCTAAGGAAGGATCTGGTAAAACACCACTGGCGTTTATCGCTGCCTGGCTGGATTGATATGTCGAGCGGGCGGCTTGGATTCCCTGGTTGTAGAAAATTAAGGAATCCAACAGATTTTGGTTGGGTGAACTTTGACCGAATGCCGTCCCAATTAAGATTTGGATAAGGGCGAGACCTGATACAAAATGCTTTGAATTCAATTGTCGATTCTCCCGAATTTGGAGTCTTTACTGTCTATTGGGCAGCGTGTATAGATATACAGCGTGCCATAACATAAGGTACCCATCTATAATGCAGGATCGGGTACTTGGTCCGGAAGAATTATCTAAATTATAAGAGGCAGAGTCCGAAAGAGGTCAGGACCCGAATCGCCCTCATGTGTGTTTGGGGGGCATTGCCATTGAGCTACCGGTGGCGTTATGATTGGTTCCGGTCGGGGCTCAATGGTTAATTGAACCTGATGCTCCTGCTTCACCAGCGGTGCGGTGACCACCGGGAAGAACAGATGTGCTTCACAGGCGGTCATTTCCATGTCACACTGGGTGGCCTCATCCTTCATCTCATCGCAGCAGGTCACTGTCGTGCAACAGCTCTCCTCGCAGGCCGATTCCCGCTCTAAAAATGGTGTGGCATTGGCCATGACCATAAAGAGTATTGCGAACAGGGCTGTGAATTTCTTGAGCATCGTTTGGCTTTCAATGCGAAACCTACTCGATTGTTTCATCATCGCAAATATTTTTCTTAACAATCAACTTCCTGAGCTTCTTAATTGCAATCGGTTATCATTTAACCATATTTAGATGCTTTTTTGATAGCTGTGGTTTGACGACCATTCAACTCATATTCTAAATGAAAGGAGCTTTTTATTATGGCTAATATCACATTGAAGGGCAATCCGGTACAGACGGCTGGCGATCTGCCGGCGGTAGGCAGTATGGCGCCGGATGCCACCCTTACAACAACCGATCTTTCTGACATCAAAATCAGTGAC
>JAIPJQ010000089.1 GCA_021734065.1 Fidelibacterota bacterium
TTCCCAGCACCCGATACACCTCTGCCAGACCATGTCTGTCGCCCATCTCGGAGAAAAGATGGAAGGCGGTAATGGCCAGGGCACTTCCTGTGGAGTATTTCCGTTTGCGGCAGGCAATTTCTGCTTCCACCAGATAAGAGACTGCCCGTTCACGCCGCAAGTTTCCTTTTTCGGAGAGTCGGTTACTCTCTTTTATCAGCGTTTCAGCTTTGGGGAAATTCCCCTGCTTCATGTAAACGGAAGCAAGGTTCAAATTCAGTTTCGCCTTCAGCTGATCGGCTTCCTGACCTTTTAATCCGGTCAAGGCAGATTGATAATGTTCCAGGGCTTCATCCCACTCACCCAGAATACTGGCCACATTCCCCAGATTCATCTGAGCGCTGGAGAGGGTTTGGGCGAATTTGTGTTGCTCGGCGATTTTCTTCGCCTCCTTAAACTCTTTTTGACCCGCTTCAGGTTTACCCATTTCGATTAACACCATGCCAATTGCATTGTGTACCGTTGCAATACCCTTGTGGGAATTAATGGATTTAAAAATTCGAAGACTGGAATTGAGTTCAGCTTTGGCTGACTTCAGGTCATTTTGAAAAGAGGCAATTTGTCCCAGCTTATTATGACACTGAGCAACAATAGATTTATCCACCCCAGTTGCGTATTTGGCAACAATCGCTTCAAACAGCCGTTTTGCTTTAATCAGCTCACCGAAGCGGGAGCTGACATTGGCCACACTGAAAAGAAAGAGCGGATAAGCCTGTTTGTCGAGAAAATATGCGGCCCGGGAGGTGAAGGTGTCGAAGTCCACTTCCTTTAGAAGCTTTTTTCGGGCTTCCGGGGAAATGACCGAAGAATCTACCTCCTGCCAACTGCTTTTCAATAAGCGGTCTCGTTCCGCCAGGAGAGATGTCATCTCGTTTGTGAACGCCTGGCCACAGCGCTCACCAGCCAGATCCGAGACCGCTTCGAGAAATTTTTGTAAATTTGTGTTACTCATGGACGATTTCCATTCTAATGCTTTGTCGTTTCAGGTTTCTCATGATCACCTTAAAGCGTTCTGTGCTAATGCATTAGTCGCCATTAATTGCCATCGTCATCAAAATCGTCCTCCAAGCCCCACAAGAACTTGGTGAAGTGATTCACCTGTCCGGAAATCGTGCGTGCTTCCGGATCGATGGTACTTTCGGGAACCTCGACCCATAGGCCGGTTTCTTCATTTTGCCAGTAGAGGACCAAATCATTGGGGTCCCCATTGAAATCTAAATAATCCCAGGAAAGGGTAACGGTGACGGGGTGTAAGAACTGCTGGCTGGGCAGAAAATCTACTGCAGCGCCAGAATTATTCTCCGGATCAGCATTGGTCACAGCAACCACAAAAAGACGAGCCAGTTGTGGATAGGCATGGGCTGGTACATCAACCCTGTTTCCGAATGTCACATCGCCACCTACCGTGCCACCAGTAAATTTCCAGATGTAGCTCCAGGCTAGTGCCGCCCATTCACCCGAGTTATCACCGTCGTCGGTTGATTTCGTTAGACTTGTTGGTGCCTGAATCCCTTCCATTTCAATGGCATTAATCGCCGTTTGAACTTCAGGTTTCCAACTCACCACATTGATTTCTTCAGTAGTCAGTCCCTTGGCAGCGCCGGTTACCACGTTGTCCGGACCTGTCAGTCCGTTTTCACTACAGCCGCTCAGGACAAACCAAAAAGCTCCTGCAAGCAGAATTCCTGCATACCATTTGTTACGAGTCTGTTTCATGACATCTCTCCTCAGTTTTTTGCCAGATGTTAGCAAGTCTTTACTTCCAAAGCGCATGCCAAACCTCAAGATGGACGCCAACAACTTCTGCAAGGCGGCTCCCATACGACAAAGGTATAACAATAAAATTATAAATTACAAGCAGTTAAAAATAAGTTGGTGTACGAAAGTTTTTTCTGCTATCCGCAGGTGCCACTGGAATTTTCAAATTCAAAACCCTCGCGTGGTTGATATAAACCGGTTGATATCAACCAACTGTGTGCTTTGCCGTGGCTTTAATAGGGAAGAATCAGTGGAAAATACACGTCGCCGACAACGTTTCGCCTTCGTTCAACTCGATTCGAAAACCAGCGCCTTCACCATCCAGGTTGTGCATGAGTTGGCGCATAGCGATAGCGCCGGGAAGTCGGTCCTTCTGTTTCGGGAACTTGAGCGGCGAGCCGGATAAAGAGGGTGTCCGGAGTGTGGCTGTCAGTCGTGGAGATCCCCTGTTTTCCGTGTCAATTGCGAGCTGCACCTGCGGAGAATCCGCAACTTGTTTCACCGCATACAGAAAGCTGAGAAGCGTTAGTTTTACGCCATCGGTATAACAGGATACGACGACCGGTGTTTTTGGCTGCTCCCAGTGGACCGGTAAATCGGCTATTTCTGGCAGATATTTTAAAAATGACAGCGTCTCCTCAACCAAGTCATTCAGGTTCGTTTTTTCAACGGGAGATTTTTGCCTGGTTTGCTGACTCAGTATTTCAGCGAACTGCTGAATGCGTTGCGCTGTCTCCTGTATCTCAGTTGACTTCCGCAAAGCCAGTTCCCGATCCTCCCGGGTCAATGCCCGGGCGATCATATTGACCTGCATGGAAAGTACAGAAAGATGATTGTTGAGATCATGGGCGATCTCCCGATCCCGTTGACTCAGTCCGAATTGATAGAGCAGTTGGAAAAAACTTCCCAAGCCCATAGTATCTTGCATTACCACGAAGTTGAATCCCCTTGTTCTGTTTTTCTGATACAGATTTTAATCAGTGCAGATTGAATTTCCGCATTCTGTATTTCAGAGTTTCCCGCGTCAGCTTTAATAATTCTGC
This sequence comes from Fidelibacterota bacterium, assembly GCA_021734065.1. GTDB lineage: Bacteria > Fidelibacterota > UBA8477 > UBA8477 > UBA8477 > UBA8477. Next base: position 2,841 of record JAIPJQ010000089.1, read on the forward strand.
AGCTCTGGTTTGATTTCCACCGGTAAGTTCCAGCGCCTGCATGATTAATTGTTTTTCCACGGCTCTCAGCGCAATGCCGCCCGGAGGGATATGCAACTCCAGAGGATGTGAACCGGCGGCTGCCTTCACCGGCTGAGACTGGTTGTTGTCCAGCATGGTATGCAGACTGGAGGTGGTGAGTGTATCCGTTTGTTCAAACAATACCGCCCGCTCCATGATATTACGCAATTCCCGCACGTTCCCCGGCCAGGAATATTGTCTTAATATGTTCACCACTTCCGGTGAGATGGATTGAATATCGCGTTTTAACTCCCGGTTGTAATGGTCCAGGAAATGTTTCGCCAAAATAATCACATCCTCCCCGCGCTCCCGCAGTGAGGGCAGAGCAATCCGAGCCACGTTAAGCCGGTAGTATAGATCCTGTCGGAAACTGCCTTTTAAGGTGACCACATCCAAGTCTTTGGAGGTGGCGCTGATGACCCGGATATCAATTTTAATCTCCTTGGTACCGCCCACCCTCCGAAAGGTCATCTCCTCCAGAACTTTCAGCATTTTCGCTTGCAGTTCCAGGCTCATGTCAGCGATTTCATCCAGGAAGAATGAGCCACCATCGGCGAGTTCCAATAGCCCTTTTTTCCGCTGACGGGCGCCTGTAAACGCGCCGGCTTCGTACCCGAATAGTTCGGCTTCCAATAGCGTGGGTTGAAAAGCAGAGCAATTGATCTCCACGAAAGGTTTCCCGGCCCGCTCGCTGTTATGATGAATCGCCCGGGCGACCAACTCTTTTCCGGTACCCGTCTCGCCGTGAATTAAAACCGTCGTCCGTGAGGCGCGGGAAATTTTGCGAATTAACTCGAAAACCTGCTGCATGGGCGGGCTGGTCCCGATGATTTCCTCAAACCCCAGCAGTTTGCGTTCTTCCCGCTGCAGGTAAGCCAATTGTTCATCCCGGGCTTTGTTTTGCAGCGCGCGTGTGATAACCAGGAGAATTTCATCCAGATGAAACGGCTTTTTAATATAATCCCTTGCGCCCAGCTTCATGGCACTCACTGCGGTGCTCACATCCCCGTGTCCCGTGATCATAATGACGTCAATCTCGGCGTGGGATTTTTTCACCCGGTCCAATAATTCCAAACCACCCATGGTGGGCAGAAAAATATCAGATAAAATGAGATCCGGCTGTTCCGATTTAATGAGCGCCAGCGCCTCCTCGGCGGTTTCCACTGCCGTGGTGTCATACTGCTCCTCTTGGAGAAATTCCGTTAATTCCGCACGAATTTGTGGGTCATCGTCAACGATTAAAATGGTTGGCATAGAGGATTTTGATCGTAGCGTTTAATCATTGCTTGTCATCTGTCATTTTCAAATTTCCGGACTGAACATACATGTGGCCATAACAAAATCCAAGATAGTAAAGATAACGATATTAATTAGGCTGCACTTTACAATGTATTTTTACTCCCCCTTTGGTCTTAATATGGCATTTGTGTAAGTCCTCGCCGGGCTTATTTTCACGCTTTGATTGATATTTGTAATCGTCATTTAGGCCCGTCCAATCCCAAAAGCATCTGAGGTGGCAATTCACAATGACAGCAGAAAATACACAACCCTGGTGGCAGCGCGCCGTCTTTTACCAAATCTATCCCCGTAGTTTTAAGGATGCCAATGGCGATGGCATCGGAGACCTGGCTGGCATTATCGAAAACCTGGATTATTTGAAGGGGAAACCTGATTCCCTGGGCGTGGATGCCCTGTGGCTCAGTCCGGTGTACCCATCGCCCCAACACGATTTTGGATATGACATCAAGGATTACCGCAACATTGACCCGCTCTTCGGCGATCTGGCTACCTTTCAGAAACTGTTGAAAGAAGCCCATGCCCGGGACATCAAGGTTGTGATGGACCTGGTGGTGAATCACACCTCCTGGGAGCACCCCTGGTTCAGGGAATCCCGCAGTTCCCGGGATAGTCCCAAACGTGATTGGTATATCTGGCGGGATGGGGAAGGCGACGGGCCACCGAATAACTGGCGCAGCCTGTTCGGCGGACCCGCCTGGCAATGGGATGAACAATCCCAACAATACTATCTCCATCTATTCCTGAAAGAACAGCCGGATCTGAACTGGCGGAATCCGGAAGTGCAGGAAGCCATCTGGGAGATCATGCGCTATTGGCTGGAGATGGGAGTGGATGGATTTCGGCTGGATGTGTACAATTTCTATTTCAAAGATGCCACCCTCCGCTCCAATCCCCGGCGCCGCAGTTTGCGCGGGCTGTTTTACGCATACGAAGGTCAGCACCACATTTACGACCAGGATCAGCCGGAGATGTATGGCGCACTGGCCAAAATGCGGGAAATCGTGGATAGCTATCCTGGCGACAGAATGCTGGTGGGTGAGACCAGCACTATTGATAATTTTCAGCAAGCCTATTCCTATTATGGTCAAGATCATGACGGCCTGAATTTGGTGTTCAATTTTGAATTCCTGAATTCACGGTGGCGGGCAAAGGATTTTCGTCAGGCCATTATCCATTGGCAGCAGCATGCGCCGAACTGGTCATGGCCCACCTGGGTCCTGAGCAATCATGATGTGATCCGGCATTTCACCCGCTATGCCCAGAAAGGCGTAGGACATTTGCGCGCCCGTGTGGCCGCTTCCATGTTGTTAACGCTGAAGGGCACACCTTTTTTGTATTATGGGGATGAAATCGGGATGCGCGAAGGCCGCCTGTCCCGGTCCATGATCCAGGACCCGCCGGGCAAAAAATTCTGGCCCTTTTTCCGTGGTCGTGATGGTTGCCGTACACCCATGCAGTGGACCGCCGGAGAACAGGCGGGCTTTTCCACCGTCCGACCCTGGCTGCCCATAAACAAAGACAAAAAAACCGTGAATGTGGAATCGGAGCAGCAGAACGAGCAGTCGCTCTTTCAGTACTATCAGCGGCTCATCGCACTGCGGAAAAATACGCCCGCTCTTCTGTCCGGAGCCCTCCACCTGCTGGATAACACGCCGGAGCAAACCCTTGTTTATCATCGCTCGCTGGGTGATGACACCCTTTGGATCGCCCTCAATTTTTCACAGCGCAAGACGACAATTTCACTTAACTTCAGCGAAACAATGGAAGTTGTCCTGGCGACCCATCATCCTGAGGGACACACCTTCTCCCCAGGCAGCCTGAAGCTGGAGCCGGACGAAGCACTCATTTGTCGTAAATCCAAATAAAGGAAAGCCCATGGCAATCCAATCCAATTCTACGGGGCGCGAACGCTTTGCGGTGGCGCTATTGGCAATCATTACGCTGTTTTTGTTTGCCGACCAGAATCTCATGGCACCCAATCTGACCCAGATCGCCAATGATTTTGGCTTTGACGCGGTGGAGCGCGATGTGATGCTGGGCGGGAATATCTCCTTTGTTTTCTGGGTTTTCGGCGGGCTGGTGACGCTGGGGATCGGATATCTTACGGACCGGATTTCCCGGAAAGCATTGTTTGTGGCCGTTATTCTGGTGGGTGAAATCCCCTGTCTGCTCACCGGATTCGCCCAGACCTATACGCAACTTTTCTGGCTGCGGGCACTCACCGGTATCGGTATCGGCGGCGCGCTACCGCTGGTTTATTCGCTGTTGGGTGATTATTTCAGTCCCAAATTGCGAACCGCCGCATCCGCTTATATGGCGTTAGCAATGGGGCTGGGGATTGCCGTGGGTCAACTCCTGGCAGGCTTTATTGGACCCGAATACGGCTGGCGGTTGCCATTCATCCTGGTGGCGCTGCCCAATTTTCTCCTGGCGCTGATTTTTTGGTTAACCATGCGGGAACCGGTCCGCGGTCAGGCAGAGGAGGGGTTGAAAGACCTGCTGGAATCAGGACAAATTTATACCGCGCGCATTAACTGGTCGGAATACAAACAACTCTTCCGGATCAAGACCAATCTGCTGGTTTTCCTCCAGGGGATTCCGGGAACGGTTCCCTGGGGCGTCTTTTTCATTTTTCTCAATGATTACCTCTCCCAGGATAAAGGTTATTCGGTAGAGACCGCCACGCTCATCGTCACCATCATCGGCGGTGCCGCTATTTTTGGCGGATTTCTGGGCGGATTAATGGGACACAAACTCTATAATGTCAATCCCAAATACCTGCCGGCGTTGTGTGGCATTACCACACTTTTAGGCATTATTCCCACTGCCATTCTCATCAATATTCCTGATCAAACCGGTGTGGCAGATCCCAATATGCTGCTGGCGCTGGTTGCCGGATTATTCACCGGCTTTACCATCAGCATCACCGGACCCAATGTGAAAGCCATGCTGCTGAATGTGAATCTGCCCGAAACCCGGGGTTCGATCTTTTCCCTGTTCAATCTCACGGATGATCTGGGCAAGGGCTTTGGACCGGTCATTATCAGCATCCTCATCGTTTCCCTGGGGCGCACCTGGGCATTTAATGTGGCGAATCTGTTCTGGGTATTTTGCGGAATTGTTCTGCTGTGGCTGATCTGGGTTTTCCCTAAGGATGAAACGCACCTGAATCAAGTGGTAATGGAGCGCGCTACCCAACTGCAATCCAAACGACCGATTTAAATCCGAAAGTATTGCCGATCCTATGCTGGTTCGTCCCCAAAGACAAAAAGGTCACCATGGATTCTCCATCGAAGCGCTTTTCAATTTTCCAGCCTTCGTCTATCCCGCCATTGAGTTGGCCATCAGCGGGCGGCATTTCACCTGGACGCCGGATGAGCCGGGTTATGTGCCTGAAGAATCCCGCGCCTGGTATTGGTATGTGCAGGATTTTGAAGTAACGGTGCACTGGGAAGCCCGGCAGGAGGTGCTGCTCATGTCATTGGGGGTGAAAAACCTCAGTGATCTGCCCATCACCATTTATGGCATTGAACCAGCCCGGATTACTGTGGACCCGGTATTGATGGAAAAGCCGGACCAGCTCTCCATTTTCCAGAATGGCTGCCAGTCCTGGTCACCCACCCGATTCCGCAAAGCAACCGATATCATGAAATATCCCTGGATCAAGAGTTTCGGGGAGATGAATCACTACACCGACAGCCGCTTTTGGAAACGCGGGGACGGTCTGCTTTCTGCCCAATTTCTCCTGCTGAAGGAAAATTCGGCGCTGGAATCGGGACTGTTCGGTTTTCTGACTCAATTCACCGGATTGGGGGAAATCTTCTGGCGGACCAGTGACCGGGATCAGTTGATCTGTTCCCTGGATTTTGGTGGAAAGGAACTCCTGCCAGGGGAGGAACTCCAAACCGATAAACTTTATATGACCCAGAATGACTGGCCGGAGATTTTACACACCTATCTGGATGCGGCAGGTGACGCTATGGATGCCCGCGTTCCGGCAAAGCCTCTGGTGGGGTGGAGCTCGTGGTACGAATACGATACAAAAATTACCCATGCTGAAATCAACCAGAATGCCCAGCGGATTAGCCAGATACCGGAACTGGGGGTAGAGTATGTCCAGGTGGACGATGGGTATCAGCAGGCGGTGGGGGATTGGCTGAAGCTGACACCGGGATTTCCCGGGACGATGGCGGATGTGGCACAGAGTATTTCCGAAAAAGGATTGAAGCCTGGCATCTGGCTGGCCCCCTTCATGGCGACCACCCGGTCAGAATTATTCAGGGAGCATCCGCGATGGTTTCTCCGGGATGAAAAGGGGAAATTTGTGGATTGTGGGTATAATCCAAACTGGGGCGGGCGCACCCGTGCACTGGATTTGACTCACCCGGACGTACTGGAATGGCTGGAAAATTTGTTTACCGCCTTGCGGGCCGTGGGTTTTGTCTTCTTTAAGCTGGATTTTTTATTTGCCGGCCTGCGGAAAGGACAGCGCTTCGATCCGCAGCAATCACCGGTGGAGGCTTATCGGGAAGCCATGCAGACTATCCGCAGAGCCGTGGGTCCCCATAGCCATATCCTGGGCTGTGGTGCTCCGTTAGGTGCTTCCATCGGGCTGGTGGATAGTATGCGAATTTCCGCCGACACCAAAGAAATCTGGGAACCCAAATTGTTTCGCGTGCTGGGACGGGGCTGCGACATTCCGTCATTGAAAGACAATCTGCGTAACAATCTGACCCGCATGTGTTTCAACCAGCGCTGGTGGCTCAATGACCCGGACTGCCTTATCATCCGGGAAAACCACTCCCAGCTCTCACACGCAGAAGTTCACTTGTTATTAACTATTGCAGGTATGGGTGGCGGTGCTATTTTTCTGGGCGATGCCCTTCACCAGTTATCTCAAGGTCGCATCGGGTGGTTGGAAAAAATCCTCCCGCCCACGGAATT
>JAIPJQ010000159.1 GCA_021734065.1 Fidelibacterota bacterium
TACGAGGGTGTTGACAGTGATTATATGACACAACTTTATAAGTTTATTCAAATTGAAATAAGTCCCAAGGGACAATATTTCATGGTCTTATTTGTTTATAAAATTCTTGATGGAGAGGGTCAAGATCTAGCTGGTCGGACCAGTTTTTTCCTGTTTGACATGACCGGTAAGAACGTTTCAAAATACAAGGACGATTTATCAAGTACTGGTGACCGGTCGTATTTTACAGATGATGATGCTTTCTTTACCTTTGCTTTCATCCAACCAAGTATTGACTACGATATGGAACGCCCATATAAAGGGATGAGAATTTTGACCATACCAGGACTTCAGGTTATCAAGACCTATCTATATGACAATCACAGCCTATGGTGGCAAGCACCACCTCGAGCCCAAGGGAAGTATATACTAATAGGGTTAAATAATTACAAAACCAATCAGTGGGGATTTGATATTATTAATCCCTACGCTCAGACGAAAAGCCGAAAAGTTTATACTAAAGCCGAGTACACTTACCCAACCACAACATCAAAGGGTATCCGTGTGAAAGTTTCAGAAGGTACAACGCGAGTTGATTCTTTTAAGAATTTTGATTACCAAGGTTTTTAGTTATGAACAATTTATCTGAAAAATGGTTAATCCTATTGCTATTTATATTGGTGAACAAAATAGCCCTTGCAGAAATACACGAGCCAACCCTCCGCATCCACTATGAACATCTAACTACAGAGACAGATACTTTCTATTACGGGAATGATACACAAAACGGCCGATATGATATAGAATCTGATTTTGGGCCTCGTACAAATCCACCCACAAGTCTGTGGCACAAAGGTATAGATTTTTATTTTGATTTTAATTTTATTTCGTTAAATATACCGATGGATGTTAAATACAATTAGGAGAAAATGATGAAAAGGTTAATTCTATTCGTACTGACTGGATTAATATTAGCCAATCACAGCGTCATGGCAGAAGATTTACCCGACACTTCCGAGGTGTCAATCAAGATCATCAACAACAATAAAGATCCCTTCGACAAACGCATCATACTCACCGACAGGGCCACTCTTAAAGTCATCAAGACGATTCATACCAAAGAACTGGATCCCTGGCCAATGAATGATGTGGCGGCCAATATGGTAGGGGAAAATGGTTCGAAATGGTTTGTTGATAGAGAGAAAGCAAGCCGGCTGCCAGAGGAGCGGTTACATGATTATCAAAATAACGTAACTATTAAAAAATCTGATTTGATTAACAATACTATTCAATTAATTAAAATCATTGAAATTAAAATTAGTAAACAGGGACACTATTTTATCATCAGATTTATTTACCGTCTTGCAGATTATGAAGGTGGAATTTTTGCTGGACGGATGCAGGTTGCTTTATTCAGCATTACAGGCAATAAATTAGGATTTTTTCACGATGATTTAATTCAAGGAGATAATCGGAGCTATTTCACAGACGATGACGGTTATTACACTTTTGGATATATGAAACCACCCCCTCCAGGAGAAATCTCCATGGAAAATCCGACTACCGGGCTAAAAATATTTCAGTTGCCGAGCTTCAAATTGATTAAAACCTATATATACCCGAAAGATAGGAGGTGGAGATATTCAACTTCTTGGGCACAAGGGCAAAATATATTTACCATGCTGAATGGACCAGATGGACAATGGGGATTTGAAGTCATTCAGCCGAATTCCATGACGCTTTTTCGTAAGGTTTATGCTAATAATTTATACCGTTATTACAAAACCACGACTCCTTATGGGGTGGAAATGAAAAATATAGATGGTTCTGTCCGTATTGATTCCATTAATAGCTTTGAAAGGAGGGGGTTTTAATATGGGGTATATCGTTAAAATAAAATATAGTATTAAATATATTATAATATCAGCTACATTATTTCTTTTAAGCTTTGGTATGGAGATTCATCAGGCTACCCTGCGTGTACACTACGAACCCTTGATTACATCTGACACTAGTTATTATTTCGGGGATGATACACAAAATGGAAGGTTTGATATTTCCTCTGATTTTGGACCCCGAGATCTTCCTAATAGTCCTTGGCATAAAGGTATTGATTTTAATTTTGTGAGTGGAAATGGAGATTTAGGCTTCCACATAAAAGCTATTGAGGGTGGTAACATTGAACGTATTGCCGGGGACTATTCAACTGGACAGGCTTATTATTTACTAATGGGCGGGCAGCATCACTTTAGCTACTTTCATCTATTCCCAGATATGATCGATTTCCCTGATTCAGGTTACGTAAAAAGCGGGGATTTGATTTTATTACCCTACCCGAATAACGGCAGTGCGTATCCAAACCACAGGTGGGCTATTATGTGGGTACCGGCGGGAGGTGATACATCGGTTTGGGGAGCAGGAGCAGTAGGGGGCAGTATTGAGTTTAATGGTTCGACACATCCTGTGACCAACTATCTTCCCACTGGCCACTTGGTTGGACCAATTGGTTCAAGTGGAGCGGATAACGTCCACCTGCACATATCTGGATACGATAGTTCTAATCAATATTATGACCGAGCGAATGTATACAACCCCCTGTACTGGATTATTCACCCACCGGATACCTTGAATGTTATTAAAGGGTATCCTGAAAATTACCAAGTCTTTAGAACAGATTCGCTGTCTGAAGGACAGATGAAATTCGGTTTTAAAATTGACAGCCGGTCAGATAGCTTAAACTCTAGCAACCACCATAATGTGGGCGGGCTAGACATTGATCAGGTGAAAATAAAGTTATACACACATTTTTCAGAGCATTTAGATGACGTTTTAGCCGACGTGGAGCCAAACCTGAAAGATTCACTGGCCATCGTTTTTAATTATGGTGGTCAACCGGATAGCACCACTTCATCCAATATGATGGATCCATGGTATCAAACGGATAATATCATCCGTTCTGGTGTCCTGCCAATTTCTCAAACTGCTGGGATTGATAGTTTCGTGTTTGAACCCGAGGTTAATGATATTTTAGATCATCTGGGGGTAGGTGTTCACCGAGCCGAAGCATGGGTTTATGATGTCAACGGTGATTCAATCAAATCCACTACCGATACAACAATTTATTTTTCAATTGTAAAACCTGGTTTACTTGCATTTGTGCTGGACAAGACCCTTTCAATGGAGGGAGAGCCAATTACGCGATTAAAAGAAGCAGTTACCGCTGCGATTGGAGCCTTGGACAGGGAATTTGCTTTAACGCTCGTTACATTTGATTCCAATGGTTACATCAACTTACCCTTGGTTCCAGCGGCAGAGTTATATAAATCTTTAGCAATTTCGGAAGTAAATGGATTAACGCTTGATTGCTGTACGAGTATTGGTATTGGGTTAGATTCAGCCGCGACGGAATTGAGCCGGTCTTTGAGCACAGCGTCTAAAAATATTATACTTGTCTCCGATGGATATGAGAATACACCTCCATGGATTAGTGATGTTCTACCCGATTTAATTGGAATCGACTCAAATTTTAAGCGGGCGAACGGAAATACAGAACCGCCATTTATCATCCATACCTTCGCATTTGGAGCATCTGCACCACAGGAATCATTGTACCAGTTGTCTAACCTGACGGGAGGTGTTTATACTTATTCTGATTACAATGATAATGATTTGCATGTCATAACAGCGCTTCAAAATATCTGGCAAAGAATTTCTGGCCGTACATTAATTGACCGACAAAGATTTCAAATATTGACTGGCGACACAGCGGAATTCTATATCAATCTGGGTGAATCTGATAGTAGAATAAAATTCGGAATCGCTTGGGAAAATTCGAATAATGATCTCGACATTTTCCTACAGCAGCCTAATGGACATGAGATAAATACTCAAGATCTTGAGCGGTATGCAGGATTTGATTTTTATGAGACTCTCAATGGTAAATTCTATACAATTAGTGCACCACCGGAAATAGGACTTTGGCGTGTTAGGGTTGTTGCCAATCAATCTTCACCAAATAGTGACATTGTATTGGACGTAAGTTCAGAGAGTCCTGTGAAAGCTTCGTTTTTGCCGGAGGAATATTATGTAAAAGACAATCCAATCCCTGTCCGTGCACAAGTTTCTCTTCTTAATTCTGATCATCCTATTTCAGGTGCAACTGTTAATGCTAACGTACTGTTACCTAATTCCCAAGATTCGACTTTAATTCACCTTTATGATAATGGGGCAGGTGCAGATAGTATTGCAGGCGACGGTATTTATAGCGGTGTGCTTGATAATTCCGGGATCAATTATACTGGCAACTATCATGTCAAAGTTATTTGTACTGGTACATTCGGACAGGATGTATCCTTCCAGCGAGCAGTTGAACAAGATTTTAATATCACCAATTTTATTGATGGCATGTACCTCAATACCATCGCGCTTGATTCATATGGCAACGCCGGATCATGGGGTGATTTTGATGCAGACGGCGATCAGGATTTAGCAATAATAAACAACTCTGCTAATATTTATGAAAATGACAATGGACATTTTATTCAAAGGTATAGTTGGCCTGTCTTGCCCAAAGGGCCGGGGCTTTGCGCAACCTGGGGAGATTATAATAATGATGGGAATTTGGACATCTATATTGGTACAGTTGGAAAAAATTTGTTGTATAAAAACCTTGGTGATAACCAGGGTTTTGTAAATGTCCAAGACACAACAAGTGGCCTTACAAACGACGCTGTACCCACATTATCATGTTCATGGGTTGACTATGACAATGATGGCAATTTGGATCTATTTTGTGCAAATGATGGACTGAATAAAATGTACCGAAATAATGGTGATGGTACTTTTTCAAATGTGTCTTCTCTTGGTGATTTAGGAGTAGAAGAGTATGTATCTTCAAGTTGTGAATGGATTGATTATAATAATGACGGTTACATGGACGTGGCAATAGCAAATAAAAATGGCCCAGACTACATAATGCAAAATGGCGGCGGTACGTTGTTTCATCAGTTATTCACGCCTGCGTTATCCGATGTCATTCACCATACCACTACACTTAATTGGGTAGATTATAACAATGATGGGAATTGGGACCTTTTTACTGCAAGTGATAGCCTCCTGCAGTTATTTGAAAATACCGGCAACAATTCCTTTACATATCATCAATTACCTTCTGATACCTTGCATCCATTAGTTGGAAGTCGATGTAGTTCTTGGGGTGATTATGATAATGATGGAAAGATCGATTTATTTGTTGGGGGAGATGCCCAGAACGACTTGCTTTTTAAAAATTCAGGAGATAATAATTTCCAGGTCATTAAAGACTTTTTAATAAATTACTATTCTTTGGGTACACATAGTACTAGCTGGTGTGATTTTGACTCTGACGGAGATCTGGACCTGCTCAAAGTATCCTCCATTGGAGTTAAACTGTACAAGAACGAAGGCAATAATAATCGCTGGGTATCAGCTAATTGTGTAGCGGATGAAAGCCAATGTCCTCAATTAGAGACTGTGGCTGTTTTAAAAGGTGATGTAGATGGAGAGCATGTTAAAATAACGCGAATTGTTAGTGCTCAAACTGGAAAAGCTGCCCAAAATGATCTGAGAATACATTTTGGAGTGGGTGATATGCAAACGATGGATACATTACGTATTACATGGCCAAGCGGTATCGTAAATGAATATTATAACCTGCCGACAAATATAATGTATAATTTTAGTGAAAATCGCCGAATCATTGGTGGCACACTTAATACAGATCTCCTCCTAAATGACAATATCCACGTTATTGAGCAACTCATTGTACCACAAGATGTTACCTTAAGCATCACACCAGGTTGCCTTATTGCGTTTGACGATAATACTGGAATAGATGTCAAGGGAGGGAAAATTGATATTCTTGGAACGAGTCAATCTCCCGTCACTATGTTTTCCAATAGTTCAAATCCAGTACCAGGAATTTGGAAAGGTTTATCCATAGTGAAATCACCAGAGGCCGTTGTGCATTTTGTTGAGATAAGAGATGCAAAATCAGGGATTGCATTTTATGGCGATCAACAAGTTGCCGATTTATCATCAATAAATCTTCATGATAATGGCACCGGAATTTATCTTGAATCATCAACAAAAAATTTCACTATCATTAATAGTCATATATATAACAATGAAAACTTCGGCATTTGGTCGATTATGTCTTCTGTAGACATAATGGAGAGTCAGATTGAAAATAATGCCATGGGGGGGATTTATTCCTTCAGGAAAACTCTAATGACAATATCCAACAGCCAAATTATTGGAAATGGATTCGCGGGCAATGAAAATTATGACGGAATTATTGCCATCGATGGTAGCGATTTGAAAATATTTGGTATTGAATCTGGAAACCCGGATAGTTGTAGACATAATAATATTATTGCACAGAATGCGCATGCAGGCATTCATGCGACGGAAAATGCCTTTCCGCTCCTAGGCATTTATGATCCAGCACAGCCAGAAAAATCGGGTGGATACAATCGAATATATGGAAATGACGTTTCTATTTATAACGAAAATAAAGAGCCACTATACGCTCAAGTAAATTATTGGAACCTGGATAATTGTGAACAATCAACTCCAAATAAATTAATTGGAGATGTTAAGTGGGAACCTTCTGCTCCAGTTTTTCAAGGAATGACAAAAATTGCTAATTATACGGACACTCTTCAATTAGCAATAAGGGCTGAAATATCAAATAATATTTCGGATGCTTTGAATTTATACAGATATCTGATACGCTCGTATCCTGATAGCGATTGGGTATCTATTCCATTAAATGGTTTTAGACGTATAGTGAATATATTAAATCCTACACCAGCAACAATTATCGACTCATTGAATTTTTATCGAAATACTTTTCCAAACACACAGTTGGCAAAATGGGCTTTAGATGAAACCATTCAACCATTATTAGAATTAGAGCAATATTCACAGGCTTTACTTGTACTTGATACTCTGGAAGAATTGTGGAGCTCAACAACAAGAATTCCAATATATTGGTATGAACGTGGACGGATTTCTGATTATTTGCAGGGACAAAGTTTAGATAAGCCATCAAATGCAACGGTTAAACTTTATCAAAAAATTCTGGAGATATATCCTGATTCCCCGGTTGCTATACAAGTGAAAGTCAGGTTAACAATTGATCCTTCTCAAACTCCTGGAAATAAAGAAAAGATACCAGACACCTTTGATCTTCAACCACCATATCCGAATCCATTTAATGGAAGAGTTCACCTGAAGTACGGATTACCAGAAGGAGGTAAGGTTTATATAGCTGTCTATGACTTAATTGGGCGGAAAATCTCTAACTTGGTAAATGAATATCAGCCTGCGGGGTATAAAGAAATTATCTGGGATGGTCGTGATAATTTAGGAAAACTTTCAAGTTCAGGTGTATACATCATACTTATTCGTGCGGGTAGATTTAATCAAGCGGTGAAGGTCTTATATCTCAAATAGACGAATAAGTGGTCTCCTAATATTCGACTTTTTGCCACCTCGTAGGTTCAGGACATTGGAAAGAAGCCCTTTTCAAAGATTTGGTCCACTGCGCGGGCACCCACTTATGACATTTTTATTTCACACTGACCCGGCTCCAATTCGCCCTTACTTGAGATAGGCGCTATGCTATATTTAGCCGCCATGAAATCAAGATGGGGAACCATAAAGCTGTCCTGTACAGGACCGGGGAGTTGTTAACAGTCAGTGGATCCCACCCTTCTCGCACTCATTATTCTGATTATCGGATTATTATCAGCCCTGGTGGCTGAATGGTACTTGCATCAACGCAGTCTGCACCGTATCCCCATTCGCGTCCATGTGAACGGCACCCGGGGAAAATCCAGTGTCACCCGCCTCATCGCAGCCGGATTACGGGCCGGCGGACTGGGGACCCTGGGCAAAACCACCGGCTCCGATCCGCGCATTCTGGACCTCTACGGCAAAGACCGCAAAATCGTGCGTTTGCGCAGCGCCAGTATTGGTGAGCAAGTTCATTTCCTGCGCTATTTCTCAAAATTCAAACCCCGTGCGGTGGTGCTGGAGTGCATGGCCGTTCAGCCCCAGCTTCAGTGGGTCACGGAGCACCGCATGGTGAAGTCCACCCACAGCGTCATCACCAATGTGCGTATGGATCATCTGGAGGAAATGGGGTATAAGCTGGAGGACATCGCCCGTTCCTTAAGCAATACCATTCCCTTCAACGGACGGGTTTTTACGGCGGAAGAGGCTATGCTGCCCATAATTCGGGAAACCGCGGCGAAGCGGGGCACCGAAGTACACGCCGTCACGGGTGAGATGGTTCGGTTCGAAGATTTACAGGGATTCACCTACATCGAGCATCCGGAAAATGTGGCGTTGGCGCTGGAAGTGTGTCAGGATCTGGGCATTGACCGGGAGACCGCCCTGGCGGGGATGCGCACCACGCGGCCGGATCCGGGCGCTTTGAAAATCTGGTATCTGACACAGAATGACCGCACCATCAGCTTTGTGGTGGCCTTCGCCGCCAATGATCCGGATTCCACCCTGAATATCTGGCGCAAGATCAAGGATTATCCGGGACTTGAGTATGACCAGGTAGCTGTTTTTCTCAACACACGCTCGGACCGCATCTCCCGGACATCCCAATTGTTGGAGTTAATCCGGAAAGAGATTAAACCCCAATTTCTGATCGTGCGCGGCGATAATCTGGAGCGATATCGGCGGGATTATCTGGATAAAATGCCCTGGCCCATCCGGACATTTTCAGAAAAAACCAAGCCGGATAAAGTGGCCCAGGCACTGGTGGATTTGCCGGACAGAACGTTGTTGTATGGTATCGGAAATATTGTGGGCAGTGGATTTGAAATACTGGATGAAGCACGGAAGTTCAAGAGGGCGTCGTGATTGAAATTGCCATCGGTTTGGGAATTGTATTATCGCTGTGGCTGGCGGAATGGTTGGGTGTAACGGCCGGCGGCATTATCGTGCCGGGTTACATCGGGATGCACATGCACGATCCCATGCGGGTTGCGGCTACTTTTTTAATCAGTCTGCTGGTGTGGGGTATTGTGCAGCTGCTCTCCCAATTCCTGTTGATTTACGGTCGTCGCCGTCTGGT
>JAIPJQ010000090.1 GCA_021734065.1 Fidelibacterota bacterium
ACCAGATAGGTGGTGATGGGATAGTTGTGTTTCCAGACCCAGGATTTGCTGCCGTCAAAATGTTCCAGCGTGTCCGTCAGAACGCCATTGGAAACGGCCACCAGATTGCCCGGCGCGCGGATGGTCACGGACAGAGAATCGGCTTTGTCCCGGGGTGTGTCCTTACAGGGCCACCAGGAATGGGCGCCATAGGGTTCGCTCAGCGTGGAAATCATGGGCTGACCACTGTGGGAGGAAAAATCGAATCCCTGGAATCCAACCTGTTGCTGGGGCTGACCATGATAATGGATCGTCACTGCCGACAGCGCATTCATCGCCAGTGTATCCCCCAGCGTCACGGTGAGCAGGTTAGCATCGTGGGTATAGCTCACACCATCACCACCGATGGAATCCACGGTGAGGACATTGGAAAAATCCAGTTGGACCTCGCTCAGGGCATTCACCTGAGATTCCAGCAGAATGGTTGTTGTACCGGTGATGGATTGATTCACGGGGTCCAGATTGAAAAAGAGGTCGTAATGCTTCACATCGTAATCGAACATGGCGTCATTGGTAACCGGCCGCGCCAGGGCGCGTGCGCTGGATTCATACCCGCGTAATTCTTTGTAAACCATTCCGGCGTAGGGATCGGCCAGGGGCTGGGCATAAACGAGGGGCAAAGGTAAAAGGGACAGAAGTAAAAATATTTTACGATACAGCATAGATCTTCCTGATATTGGTTGCGGGCAATTTATTCAAATCGGTTCCAAAGGAAAGTAACAAAAACTTCCCTGTCCCTGTCGGAAAATCACAAATCCCAATCATCAAATTACAAACAAATCTAAAATCTTAAACATCAATGACCGAAACAGGGCTCGGAGTGGATTAGCGGATTAGTGGATTAGCGGATTAGCGGATTAGCGGCAGGGAGGCCGGGACCCTCCTCCCTTTGAGATAAGGGGAGGTGCTGGCCCCGTGAAATTCGGCCTTTGGTTGAGTATTTCACTTGGGTGGGAGGGTATCGATTTTTGGTGCCGCCGGCCTTCTCAACCCCTCTTTTATTCTCCCCTTTCAAAGGGGAGAAAACTTCGACACAAACCCGGCACTAAATCACAAAAAACAAATCCAAATTACCAATTTTGAATGACCGAAACAGGGTTCAGCAATGCAATATGGACACTTGGCTTTTCATCCCGACATTAAACCACTTCCCGGAATAAGCCGGAAGCGCCGTAGCGTGAAACAGCAAATCATGTCTGAAGTCCCCAAGGGACTGAGTTCGATTTGCTGTAGCGGAGGCCCTGAACGGCTCAGAGGAAGGCCCCAAGGCCTTCGGCGGGGTAAAGGTTTACAGACTTGATTTTTTGGTTCTTTTTTAGACTCTCCGAAATCAGAGGATCGAGAAAAAAGAACAGGAGAATTGGGCTGAAGCCCCATTATTTTTGGATGTTTCATTACCCACGACCTGAAGGTCGTGGCAACGGAATTAATAATTTTCGACTCTTCTGATTCTCTGATTCCGTAGCTCCGGGCTTCAGCCCGGAGTATATAGATCATCCAATAATTGGGACTTCAGTCCCTAAAAATTAATCAACAAACAGAGCTGAAGCCCAGCTTCAATAGTGGATTTATCATCTACGCGCTCGCTGTCCGGCTCTGACGAAAAGGTCGTGGCGATGGAACCCCAAAAAATAAACCTCGGAATATTGTACTGCAAAAAATTGGTCTTCGACGGGGCTCCTTCGACTGGCTCAGGGCAGGCTCAGACTGACAATTTTTTCCGCCGCCTCTCATATATTCCTCTATTTTCCCGTCCATAGCCCCCCACTTATGATACTTCACTACCGTAGCTCCGGGCTTCAGCCCGGAGTGTGTAGAAACACCCCTGATCGGGACTATACTCCCTTCAGAACACACCCCTTAGTCCCCTCTCAAGAGGGGATTAACCAAAATTAGAAGTCCTGAAACCGGGCTATGAAAACCTAAAATTTCTTTTGTCTCCAAATGACAGGCAGAATAAAAATGCTTCATAGCCCCGCCCTTCAGGGCGGGGATCACAGACTAACGAAATGATATTCGGGCTTCAGCCCGGAGAAGGCTGTTGCCTCACATAGGCCAAAAATTTGAGTTGTTCCAGTACTCCTCGCGCAATTCGTCATCCAGCTTCCGGAACCGCTCGTGGTGTTCCATTTCCCACTCGGTAAGCCAGCGGAAGAGCTTCTTGCCCTCCGGATCCTCGGTGTTCTTCTCTGCTTCCTGATAAAATTTAAACGCCTTCTCTTCCAGCGTCAGCGCCACATTGATGGCGGATGAATCGAAGTAGCTGTCCTTCAGCTTATCCAGAAAGTCCTGATTCAGAATGGGGTCATCGAAGGCAAACTTGAGCTCTTCCTCCGTGGGCAGTTCCCATTTTCCACTGTCCATCAGGTTTTTGAAGGTAATTTTCAAGACCTTCAGGTGATGTTCTTCCTCTTTGGCCATGAATTCAAACAATTCCCGGGCAGCTTCGGAACGGGCCATCTTGGCTGCCATGATAAAGTACTCATGACCATTCATTTCCAACAAAATGGCCTGTTTCAACGCATCTTCAGCCGTCACCAGCTTTTCCGGACGATTTGCTGCAGTCATTCCATCTCTCCATCTTGAAAAAAACTTTGATTGATATTATTACGAATACGATTCCCGGCCTCATCAGGCGATTGCACACCAAAACCCTCCTCCTGGCGCTGAATAGCACAAAAGGTTATGGCCGCATCGCGCAGATTGGTCATGGGATTGTAATCTTCATCAAACCGTTGGGCACATAGACTGGCTGACTTTTCTCCCTGTGGACAGGGCATGTCATAGACCGGACACCAGCCTGCACGAGGATCTTTGGTTTCATGTAATTTTTTGGATGTCATCATGATTTCAATTCTCCCGGGTTCTCCCTGCAGATGTACAAAGGTCGTTCCAAACCAGATTCACCCGCGTCCCGACACAGATGCTGCGCTTTTACCGTGATTGTGTGTGAATGGCTTAGGGCACCGCAGTGCGCGTGATGCGACTGCGTGAAATGGCACCAAATACACCATAACCGCCCGTCACACCGTATTGGGGAATCTCGCCCCCCTGCCCCATGAAGAAGGAGAAGAATTCATCGGCCTGATGCTGGTAAAAATACCCGTAGAAATTTTCGTCCATGGCCCTCAGGATAATGCTCAATTCCGCCGATTCGGGATCCCACTCGTTCTCGAAACATTCCCAGGGATATTGAGAGGTCCAGACAGAATCGCCTGGCAGAAGCAATTCCTCATTCTCACCGCCACACAGATACAAATCCCCGCTGGTGGTGATCTGATAATTGTGGTCCGGATCGGGTTTCCAGCGGATGGTGAAATTCCGGTGAAGCTGAAGGGTATCCGGCAGCGCATCCAAGTGGGTGAAAACCGGATCCGGTGGCGTCCGGGTCGAACCGGTGAGGGTTAATCCGTCCGGCGTGGAAATAGAAAGGGTATAGGTTTGCTCCGGCAGAACAAAGAAGGTCCCCGTGGTGTCTTTATAGACAAGATCCAGCTCGGAAATCTGCCAGGTATATCGTGGATCCGGTGTAACCGGCGTGAAAACCCAGCTATTGGCCCCCTGTGAAACATGCACTGTGGCATTCTCCACCACATATTTGGACTCGTACCGCAGTTGCAACTCATAGGAATCGTCACTGTGCCAGATGGTATCGTAGGTCTCAATGGCGTCCGGACCCGACAGCCCGATGGTCCGGTGTACCACCACAAAACTCTCAATCGACGGGTCGGTGGAAATCAGACCAAAGACATTGAGTTTAGGATCCGTGTCCCCGGTAACCGGCTCCCAGCCCCAATTGCCGCAACTCACCCAGAAAGCCAGCACAAAGGTGAGCAGAAGTGACGGGACGGTGCGGGCAGACATTCTAAAATTCATATTTCACCCCCACGGTAGGCATGAAGGGAAACATGGGCACACCAAACCGACGCACACCTTTATACTGCCCGGTGCGCCAATCGAAATCCTGATCGTAGATATAGGTGAGAATGTTCAGGTGATTGGTCACATTCACCACCTGGAAAAACCACTCCTTACTCCCCCATTTGGTGGCTGTGCGCTTACTGAAACTCATATCCCACCGGAAGTACCCCGGATACCGTTCGCTATTCATATCTCCATATAAATACTGACTATACGCATCCCAACCGGTCTCATCACCCCAATCGTAAAAGTAATAATCTTCCGTACGGGCCAGTATCGGTGTGTAGGGATTTCCGGAGGAGTAGGTCACCGCCGTGCTGGCGTGCCATTCTTCATTCCATTGCCAATCGGCCACCATATTCAGTGTGTGGGTGCGATCATATTTGGGATGGTACCAGTCGTTAACCTCATTTTTCCGCTGGGTAACCGCCAGGGTATATCCGATCCAGCCCCGTACCTTACCGGTGGTTTTCTTCACCAGCCATTCCATGCCATACGCCCGGGCTTGGGTATCGTAGAATTCATTGAATGGATTCATATTCTGTACATCCTGACCCACCTGAAAATTGGTGGGCGGTTTGAGCGTCAGCAGGTGGTCAAAGGATTTGTAATAGACTTCCGACCGGAGCAGAATGTCACCTGCCGTGAGATATTCTGCCCCCAGGATGTAATGCAGGGAACGACTGGCTGGATAATCTTCCGGAATGGCCAGCCAAATATCAATGAAGTGAAAATTGGCCTCGGGCGGGTTCGCCACCCCCAGAAATTGATTGTACACACCCCAGGCAGCTTTCAGTGAGAGGTTATCCAGGAGAAAGTATTTCAACCCCAAGCGCGGTTCCGGATAGAACTTACCCGGATGCAGCGAATAATGAGACAGCCGTAACCCCACCTGGGCCGACAAAAGGTTGGTGATTTCCCATTTATCCTGAATGAAAAGCGCCTGCTCCCGGGGACGCTCCAGCATCCACAGCAGTGTATCCCGGCGGGTGTAGAACGTATCCTCCTCCGTCTCGCCCACGGTAAAGTCCATTCCCAGATTAAAGGCCATAGTTTTGAATTGCCAGCCGCCGGTGACGGTATGGTTCGGTGCCGCAAACCAGGTCAACTCGGTTTCCAGCGTGCGGTCACTTACCCGGTCGAAAATGTCCATCCCGAAAGTACTCTTATAATGGCTGGTATCGCTGACTTCATACTCCCAGCGCTCGTCGGACAGATCGGTGTCAATCTGAAAACGATACCGGCTGGATGCCAGGAAGGTTTTCGCTACAATTTTTGGTGAAAGGATCCAGCGCCAAGTCAGGCTGTTGGTGAAATTTCCCCACTGCCAGTCGAAACGGTAACTATCCTGATAAACGGAACGATAACCTGCGGAGGGATCCGCCGGATTACTGGAGAAATCACGATATTCATTCTCATAGCTGTCCGACAGATAAAAAACATCGTCTCCATAAAAGGAGCTCCAGGTCAGCCGGTGTTTGGAACCAATATCCAGATTGAGTTTGCCCTGGAAATCGTAGAAATAATACGGAAAGACCTGGGCCGGCAAAACCACCGGTGAACCGTCCGGATTCACCGCGTTCCGGTTCCGCAACCGGTAGAGCTGCCACAAACCGTTCACAATGGCATCGATATAGGTGCGCCGACCGGCCAGCATCCAGGAACCTTTGATGGCAGAATTTTCAGAATTCCCGGGTAGTGGCCCTTCCAGAAGCAGCTTGCTGGAGAGGAATGAGATGTTGGCTTTGCCGGCAAATTCTTCCGTGTTCCCTTCCCGATTCACAATGTTGAGAATGGAACCCATGCGACCACCGTAGCGTGCTTCAAAGCCCCCGGCGCGAAAATCGGCCTCCTTGATGGCATCCGTATTGAATGTGGAAAATACACCCCCCAGGTGTGACGGATTGTACACCGTAATCCCGTCCAGCATGATGAGGTTCTGGTCCGGTGTACTGCCGCGGACATAAAGCGCGCTGGAAAAGTCATTAATGGCTTGCACACCAGGCAGCATTTGAATGGCACGAAACACATCCGCCTCCACGAAAGAGGGCGCTACCTCAATATCCCGTTGCTGCAGCGTCATGGTGCTGGTGGTCACCAATTCCCGGAACTTCTGGCGCTCTGCCGTGACGGTCACCGCTTCCCCCGCCAGCACCTCCTCCGTCAGACGCACATCCAGACGCACATTGTCATCCAATGCCACCTGAACCGGGGTCGGCTTCAATTCATACCCGATGATTGAAACAAGCAGGGTGTCCTGACCCACGGGGACGCTGGAGATGACATAATACCCTTCCGTATTGGAAACGGCCCCTTGCTGAGTGCCTTTTAAAATGACATTGGCATAGGGAATCGGTTCACCGGAAGCGTCATCCCGTATAAACCCGTGGATGGATTGCGCCGCCCGTACCGCGCTCATGGTGGCGCACCAGACGAGCATGAGTAAAACCCAGCGCCATTTTTTCAGAAAATAGATTTTACGATTCAATGGATGCTCCTCAACCAATAGGGGCAAATTTAATCGGGAATTTGAGATTGGCAGGTGTTAACAGGATGAAAATAAAATTGTGATGGGAATCGCGCCCCCTCGAGGCAAGCGTTGGCGCGGCTTGTATGGCAGGTTGTATGGGAAATATGGTCTCATCCTAAAAAATTGTAGAATCTTCTGCGCCAGATGGTATTATATCAGCCTAAATAGTTAAAACATGCTGAAGAAGAGAAGCGATGAGTTAATTAAGCAGGAAGGACTTCAGAGTACCATGAAAACGTTTCAGTACCCGGATCGAATAAAAGTAGTACTATTGCTGGTATTCTTTGGCTCCGGTTCTGCTGCACTTATTTATCAGCTCGTCTGGGTCAGGCTGTTGGGTGAGATTTTTGGCAGAACAACCTATGCCATCAGCACGGTTCTGGCCTGTTTTATGGGTGGACTAGCCTTTGGCAGTTGGTTGATTGGGAAATTGAAGTCCTGGCAAAAGAATCCGGTGACCTGGTACATTGGAATCGAGATTGGTATCGGCGTAACTGCCCTGGTGGTCAATCTGCTAATAAACCATCTCGATATTCTGTATCGCCCGTTTTACAGCACACTCCACTCAAATCAAATGCTGCTTTCACTGATCAGATTAGTCATCAGTGTTCCACTCTTATTAATACCCACAAGTTTGATGGGGGCGACTTTTCCGGTCTTGTCCACAATTTACTTCCAGCGTAATGACCACATTGGCAAAGACTTCAGCCTTTTGTACGCCATTAACACCTTGGGAGCAGGCGTTGGTGCTTTATTAACCGGCTTCTTTTTAATAGAATATTTTGGCGTTTTCTACACCGGACTATTCGCCGTAGTACTCAATCTGGGCGTTGCAGGGACGGTATTTTTAGTTCGGACGCAAATTACACTTGTGGAAAACGCAGCTTTATCAGATCGGTCTTCCGCATTACCCGAAAAAGCGGACATTAACACCATTGATCACGCTGGCATTTATAAAACGGTATTATTCATTAATGGATTTATTGCGCTGGGTCTTGAAGTATTCTGGGTCAGAATGTTTGCCTATTTCGTTGGGAATTCGACCTACGCTTTCACCCTGATTCTTGTGATGCATCTGGCGGGAATCGCTATCGGAAGCTGGCTCATCAGTCATTTCGCTGATAAGTCCAAACAGCCCGGCCGACTATTGGTGTGGCTGCAAATCGCCTCAGCGATAAGCCTCATGATCGCGCTATTTTCATTTAGCGGTGTTTTCCGAACATTTTTTACCGCGCCAGCTCATTCCTGGGGAGGTTACCTATTATCGACCTTAATGAAAACAGCCATCATTCTGTTACCGCCCACCATTTTGATGGGGAGTATTTTTCCACTATTGAATCGAGTACTTCTTAAAGCGATTCACAACATCGGTCCGCGTTTAGGACGACTGTATGCATTGAACACATTAGGCGCGATTACAGGATCACTCCTGGCAGGCTTTATTTTCATCCGCGTCATTGGCGTTTCTACGAGTATCGCTATCAGTGCTGTACTCTACTCGCTCTCTGCGTTATTCATAGCATTCACGATTAAAAAGCAGCCCTCAAGAAACCAGACCATGGTGAGCGCTTTGGTTGTTTTTATCCTTATGGGGGTTATTGGTTTTAAGGTTCAGGGGTATCAATTAGCGACCTGGGAAGAGCTGAAAGCAGATAAAGTCCTTTTTTATAAAGAGGGTGTGAGTGCCACTGCAAAAGTGTATCACACCAATGAGGATAATAAGGGATTGGTACTGACTGCAAATGGCAGCATGATTGGAGCGGACAATCGCAGTATCATGCGCAAGCAGGCCATGCTGGCTCATTTACCCATGCTGGTTCTACCCCAGGCTAAAAAGGCGTTTGTTGTTGGTTTGGGGACGGGTGTCACATTGGGAGAGATGTTAAAATATCCGCTGAACCGGGTTGTCTGTGCAGAAATCAGCGAAGCGGTCATTGATGCGTCGCGCCAATTTAGCCATGTCAATCATTTAGATTACAATGATCCCCGGATACAATGGATTAAAGACGATGGAAAAATTTGGCTGGCCAACACTTCCGAAAAATTCGATCTAATTAGTTCTGACACCATGCTTAGACGGGGCAGTTCGGGCAACGGACGGATGTATACCCGGGATTATTATCAACTGGCATTGCAGCATTTATCTGAAAATGGCGCTTTTATTCAATGGGCGCCTGCCTATTTACAGCCCGGGATTCACAAAATGATTGTGCGAACGTTTACGTCCGTATTCCCATATGTGACTGGGTGGTATATTGGCAATGAGACACTGGTACTATTAGGAACCAAAAACCCTAATGATCTATCTGTTTCGACATTAAAAGAAAAGTTTAAGCAACCTGAGATAAAGCGATTGCTGGATTGGATTGATTTCCCGGACTGGAAGAGTTTGGTTTCAACGCTTGTTTTTGATAAAGCCGGTCTCATGGCATATGCCGGTGATGGTCCGCTCAATACCATTAATGAGCCTTTGGTAGAATTTGCTGCGCCGCGTAATTTCTCCCCCAATGAAAATGTGGGACAATTTTTGAGAACTTCACTTTCTGAAAGCTTGTCGCCTGCTAAGCAAGGGATTGATATTTATCTGACAAACATTA
>JAIPJQ010000166.1 GCA_021734065.1 Fidelibacterota bacterium
GGTTTACTCGCACATGATTAAGAAAAAATGCGAAACACGAATTTGAAAGATGAAAAGAATTGCCACCGTCACCCTGATTAACATGCCAATCCGAAGCCCCGCGAAGGCTGGCCTCAGAGCCCCCGGTTGTCACCCTGAGCTTGTCCCGAGCCTGAGAGGGGCTTGGTCGAAGGGCAACCGGGACCAGATGAAGAAGAAAACCACAACCCGACCGCAATGGAGGGATCTCGCCAGCAAATGACAATCGTTGGGCTGATGAAAAAATTAGCACCACAATTCATTGTGGTGGTCGCTGATAAACGGTTAAAACCGTTTGTGTCGCTTGACGGGTAACCGCACCACCCGAATAAATTCGGGTGCTATTTTTCCCAAGAGATCATAAAACAGATCTAATGCCACTGCCACTGCTACCGTCACCCTGAATGTACATGCCGAGCCGAAGCCCAACGAAGGCTGGTTTCAGCAGGGTCTGGGGCTGCGACAGCGACAGCACCGCGTGATTTTACTTTTATTAAAAGACGACCTGTTTAACTTCCTGCGGTTCAACACCGGCAAGAAAAATTTGGAAATGGGAACGGAAACACCACATCAGGCTCGATTTATTCCTGGTAGAAATACGCCCAAATTGATGGATCAGGTCAAAGGAGCCCTGGTTGCCAGTCGTGTTCGACATGATAGGCTTGGCGCTGGTGTTAAAAGTCAAATGGGCGCGCTGTGATGGATTTTTATACAGACCGTTATGTGAATAAAAAGAAATCGGAATGGCAATTCTAGGTAAAGCACAAGGAGTATTTGAGCTGAAAAACAGCGATATGGCTGTTGGCTCATTTTTATCTAAGGAAGATATAAAAAATTTTCTTGGTGTAAGTGATAATGATCTTTCCGCCTTGAAGTTCAAAGATATTGATGGGGTTCAGGCCGTAGATGAAAGGAAAGTCCAAAAAGCATGGTATTCCGGTCAAATTGCTAATGCACCTCCTGTAGAGTCATCAAGCCTCGATGAAATTTTATTACTAGCTATCGTTCACAACACATTGCCTGGGTGTGTTATTGAGCGACAGATAAAAGTCAACAGATTCAAAATGGATCTTAAAATAAGTTATAAAGGCAAAAGCCTTTTTATTGAATTTGATGGCCCGTCGCATTTTGCAATTTCACGATATGGCCCGCCAAAAAACGAGCCATTTAGGAAAAAGAAAATAGTAGAAGATGCAACAGGCATTGAAGTAGTTAACTGGGCTTATTGGATTCAAAGATGCAAATCTAATGTAAAGGCACTGTTCGACACAACCATCAAAGGTTATGGAGTTCTGTGGAGCACTAATGTTCATTTTGGCGACTTCTATTTTGATAATTCATCAGAAATTATAGAAGCCATCAACAACAGATTTAAAGCTGACCACGATGGTTATGGTTACTTCTATGGCCCAAACACGCTTGGCAGAAACAATCCAGAACATCCAATAGTGGAAAAAATAATTTCTGGAGCTGAACCTATCGGAAGGCTATTGCCAAAAGGGTTTAAGGACAAAGGCAGATGGTTGCCAGAGAAACTACAAAATATCACATAACAATCACATTCACCCGGACAGCAAAAAGCGCTGCTCCTTCGTCGCTATGCTTTTTGCTGCCAGTGATGTGAAGCGTTAGCTATTTAATTTTAATCAGGAGGCATTATGTCACAATATGTCGGTAAACTCAAAAATTCTAAAACAGGTGAAGATGTAGAAATTTATCAAGGATTCTCATGGCCTTGTTTATTTTTTGGTGTCTTATGGTTTTTAGCTAAAGGAATGATACTATGGGCTGTTATTTCATTTATTATTGTTTTGGTTACGGGTGGAATTGCATGGCTGTTTTTACCTTTTTTCTCAAATAATCTCCATTATCAAGCTGCAATTAAGGGTGGATTTACTGAGGTTATAGAAGGTGATGACCAAATGTTTGAGGATACAAAAGATCTAAATATCCAATCAGTAAATGTTTCTTTAGAAAGTTGTCCATTTTGTAATTCCAATATTCATGGCGGAGTGAAATTTTGTCCGAAATGTGGCAAGTTACTTGAACCAATAAGATGTTCAAATTGTAATTCTTCAAATCCAATAACAAATGAATTTTGTCAAAATTGTGGCAATCAATTAAAAGTTTAATTATCATGGATATAAATCATATTACTATCATAATTGGTCAATATTATATTTCGTTATATTACTCAAGTAGTTATGAAAAGTTAATAACGGAAAGAAAATATAAAGGAACACCTTTGATTGGATTATATTCATATAAAAAACATCCGCCGCACATTCCAAATGGTCAATCTCATCTTCACCTGTATATGAAGAATAATAAACTGTTTGCAATTAATAAAGATGGAACTGCACACGATAAGAGCCATGGAATAACCATTCCTAAAAAAGTAGGTGAAAAGCTAAGAATAATATTCCCAGATTACAAGATTCCGAAAAACAATATAATAGAAGGATATGGAATGAAACTTAGTGGTATACTAATTGAAACGTACATTTCGAAAAGAGAGGATTTAAATAGCTAACCCCCGCTGCTACGGGCGTGATAGCCTGGTGGCATGAAGGAAAGGATTTTAACATAAAAATGCTAAATTCAATAACAATGAACTTTAATAATCGCAATCATGCCCCAGAGCTAATCCGTTCATCCCGACCTGCGGTCGGGATGAACGGTCTGGCCTTTGAGCCGCAGTCTGATTCGCCCGCAGGCGGACGAACCAGCCTTTGGAACAGATGCCCCTTCGGGGCACGACTCAAAGGCCAGACCGTTAGCATTTAAAAAAGGAGGAGAAAATGTCATTACTTGCCTGCCCAGAATGTAAGAAGAAAATTAGCGACACCACAGATACTTGCCCAAATTGTGGCTACCAGCTTACCCCAGAGAAAATTTCAGAGATAAAGGAAGAAGAAAAGAAAAAAAAGAGAGGTTGTGGAATCGGTTGTCTCTCAATAATTGTAATAATAATTATTTTGGGTATCATTGGTTCTTTGAATGAAATTAATTGCAACGATTTTTCTGGAACTTATTCAGGTACAAGCGAAATGGGTTTCACTACTGGAACAGCGAAGATAAAAATTAATAATGATTGTTCTGCTACCCTTACTTATTATCAAGGTAGTATGGGCGGTGAAACTGAGAAAGGTGAAATAATAAAAGATGGCGATAGTTATAAATTTAAATCAACAGGTGGTGGAGGGACCTATAATCTGAAAATCTCAACGAATAAAATTATTTTAGAAGGCTACAATTGGCGCTGTGTAATGACGAAATAATCATAATAATCGATATTTGTTAAATATCTTTCACATTAATTCTAAAAATATCATGGGGAGTATTATGAATAATGACTTTAAACAACTAATTGATAATTGGAAAAATGAAAAGAATATTTTTGAAAACAAGAATGTTTGGAAGTTAAACGCTACAATAAAACAAAACGAATATTTATTGCTCTTTGAAATTAATGCAACATTTAAATTTAATAGACAGACAGAAACAGTAAAAATTTCAAAATTATTTCAAACTTTGGCTCAAAATGACAATGCCCTTAGATATGAAGGAGATATTTACCGACTAAAAAGTCTATTTACACAATTAGAATCTGATTTTACTCTTAAGTTAGAAGAAGCAATAAATAAGCACATTAAGGATATTAGTGCACTTGATAAACAAGAAATTTGAGGTAAAAGACCATGAAACAGATATTTTTAGATTATTTAGATTGGAAAGTAATTCTATTCGGTGAAACTGGACTACCATTAACAGAAAAAGAACTTTTTGATTATATCAGTAAATTAGCATCTCGTGATGATACTAGAGTAATCTTAACCGAAAAAGGAATACCAGTCTGTGAATTAAAATATGATATTGAAACAGGAAAATTCGCTGAATATAAAATCGGGAAAATATAATTTTCAATCATCAAACAGAAAATGCTAACAATTGCCTGGAGATAACTCGGTGAGCTGTTCGACAAATTTGAGATTCTCGGATTTTCGAGAGGGCTTTGAAAGTTGAGAATTATCACTCTGAATCACCTCGTATCTCAGGCTTGTCCATTAGGCTCACAAAGAAAAATCTTGTTATTTGTTAAGGTATGACATATAATCATACTGGAGGTGAAACATGAGTGCATCAAAAATAGCAATAACGATCGAGTCAAGCCTTGTTGACGAACTTGATAGGCTTGTCGTTGAGAAAAAATTTCCGAGTCGTAGCAGGGCTATCCAGACTGCGGTAGCTGAGAAACTAAAGAAAATTCACTCAACCAGACTTGCGGCAGAATGTGCTAAACTTGATCCACAATTAGAGCAATCGATGGCAGATGAAGGTTTGAATGAGGAGTTGGATTCTTGGCCGGAATATTAAGGGGTGAGGTTCGGTGGGCCAATCTACAGCCCACTATCGACCATGAACAGGCCGGGAGGTGTCCCGTTCTCATTCTAAGTGAAGATGTTTTTAATCGAAGGTCTGGTACAGTCATAGCAGTCGCATTAACAAGTCAAGCACCGTCTGCTGGTTTTCCGCTTACTCTTGAATTTGAATCAGCAGAACTCCCTAAACAATACTGGGCTAAAATCAGTCAGATAAGGACACTCTCCATCAAGCGAATTGGCAGAAAGCTTGGTGTTGTCAAACCTGAAGAAATAGCAGAAGTGATCGAGGGCTTGAACGAGATACTTGGAGCCTAACAGGCGCAAGCTACACAGCCTACACTAAAGTTTTGGTGGGCAGACTAACGCGAATTATGCAGAATATAAAAAAGACAATAAATACAGAATTATTAAATCGGCGGGTAGAAGCGCAGGACCGCTCTTCCCGATCTGAGGAGCACGACTCAAAGCCCAACCGTTGAAAAAAATCTCCCGGGAGTAACCTGCCATGAACAATCCATTATTACGCAACATTATTTTTTCCCTGTCCTTCCTCCTCCTGCTGTTTCTTCCTCAAAGCTGTGAGGAACCCGGGCCGGACATTATTCCGAATCCCAACGCAACGGCAACCTTTGAAGAATGCATCAGGCAGTCATTCCAATTTTCAGAGAGCATCCGGCCGGACTCCATTCTGGTCACCAAGATTCAGAATGCCCTGCGTCTGGCTCGCACCGTGGATATTGAGTTGCAGGGTATTAGCGCAGAAAATTTCCAGTGTTATTCCCCGTATGCCCTGGAAGTCCATTTTACCACACCGCTGGATTCCAGCCGGGTGGCCGATTCGTGCCGCACCGGGAACCCGTTCATTGATTCTTTATTGACAGAATACCAATTTATTTTTGATCATGCTGGCATAGTCCATGGGGACCCGGTAAGGTATCCATATGTGTTCACCACCGACCTTTACCTCAATCTCAACAGGTTGGGTGATCTCATCATGGATGACCCGGAGGTAATCTATGCCGGGTACTCCACGGTGGTATGTACGCCGAGTCCGTATGGAACCCGCGTCAGTCTGTCAATTTTGAACGATGTTTACACCTTCATTTTCAATGATTTTCGCACGGATAGACCCATCGACTGGGTTGTGGTGGTATCCGATGGCGAAGCGACGCTGGTTTCAAAAACAGGGTAACCCGAAGCCACTGCCTAAATAAAATCTGACTTATTTTGCATCAAAGCGAACGAGACCGTTAAGTATCCAGATCATATTACCCGTGGTGATGTTTTGGATCATCTGGAAAAAGGCCGGTATACTGTCCGGATTCAGTACCAATATAAACTAATGAAAATGTTGGGACCGGTTTACATCGGTTGTGGAACGACACCGTATGACGTCAGTGGAGAAATGGAAGTTTTAACCAAGATTTTGCGGGGCCATTTTGCCCCTTTAAATAACACAATTTTTGACGTTGAATAGACAAAATATATCTGTTGGAAATGACGTAAGATGTTTCACGACTGCGACTTTCGCCCCAATGGTTTCCATCACGTGCTGGGCCTTCGGGTTCCATCAGCAGGGGACTTGAACCGCAGCCAAAAGTATTTCGTTGAGTTTCCATTGAAATGGCACCAAGACGGATTAGCCAATGCTCTGGAAGGGAGATTACACATCAGTGGGAATATGTCTTCTATACAAAAATCACACGCTGCAGGGTAAAAAAGTGCTTGTTGCGCACCGCGCAACAGAATATCTTCAATCGTGATCCTGTCATTCAAACATAAAGGACTAAAAAAGTTCTATGCGACAGGATCGGTAGCTGGAATCCAG
Organism: Fidelibacterota bacterium; assembly: GCA_021734065.1. Classification (GTDB taxonomy): domain Bacteria; phylum Fidelibacterota; class UBA8477; order UBA8477; family UBA8477; genus UBA8477. Next base: position 6,232 of record JAIPJQ010000166.1, read on the forward strand.
CCGAATCATACCCAACGGCTCAGGATGATTTTGGCAGCTTTGGATACAGCCACGACAATTGATGATCTGGATATTCCTGGATTTGGGCTACATACCCTGAAAGGGAATCTCAAAGGAATCCGGGCTGTATCTGTGAGTGGGAATTGGCGCGTGACCTTCCAGTTCGAAAACGGGAATGCCCGCGTTGTTAACTATGAGGATTACCATTGATGAATATGCATAATCCACCTCACCCGGGAGAATTTATTCGCCAGGTATATCTGGAACCATACGGTATTACTTCACGCCAGGTGGCTAAAAAGCTCAAGGTTTCACCTTCCACATTTATTCGCCTAATTAACGGCGAGAGCAATGTTAGTCCGGAAATGGCAATTCGGCTGTCACGCGTTTTGGGACGCACTCCGGAAAGTTGGTTGACCATGCAGGATAATTATTCGCTATGGGTCGCAAAAAAGAAAATCGATCTCTCCGGAGTGGAAAAACTCGAATTAGCAACAGACTAATCAGTACAATGCAAGATGCTGAAATATTTCCAACCTCGTAGAGACCCTCCCAAAGAGTCTCAATAGGAGTCTTTTGGACCTGCGGAGCTGTGGACCATCGGGGCATGACTTAACCCAGCCCGCAACGAAGGAGAACCGTCATCCTGATTCATTTCAGGGTCTGCGTAGGATAGATGCTGAAATAAGTTCAGTCTCGTAGAGATCCCCTTGGGGCATGACGTATCAGGTAAACATCAAGGCATTATACCGTCACCCTCGTTTCAGGATCACGTTCAATTAGGGATAATACCGAATTCGTTTTCACTGAGGTACAGCGCGACTGCCAGTGCAGATTTCTGTTTGAGCATTGAAATTTGAGCTGTGAGATTTGTTTGTGATTTGATGCTTGTGATTTGGGATTTATCCAAGTCTCGCGCAGAGACACCGGGACGCAGAAAATGTCGGGAATGATCAATCGTCAGTCACTCAAACCCGCCCCAAAACCCCCCGGTTCACTTCGATAACTTTTTCCTCACCATACAGCTCCGCCACCAACTGAAAAGCGAATTCCATGGCACTACCGGCCGCCTGACCGGTGATAACACGCCCGGCTTTTTGAACGCGGGTTCCGGTATGAATTGCCGTGGTCATTTTATCTGCCCAGGTGGGGTGGGAGGTCACCTGCTGTCCGGTAGTGACACCGGCTTTTTCCAGCACATGCGGCGCAGCGCAGATTGCGGCAGTGTATTTTTGCTCCCGGGCGAGCCGTTGAATCAGCGTGATGACCCGCTCATCCAGCGCCAGATTGGGTGCGCCGGGAACACCACCAGGCAGCACGATCATGTCAAAATCCTTGTCCAGGACATCATCCAGGACTGCATCGGCGGTAACCTTAATTCCATGTGATCCACGCACCTGACGAACAGATAACCCGGCTGTAATGACCTGAGCACCGGCCCGGCGTAAAATATCAATGATGGTAATGGCTTCGATTTCTTCAAATCCGTCGGCTAACGGAACCAGCACATTTTTTTCCATAAATCACCTCGCGTCTATTCGCATTGCGACTGGACTAATCAGGTATTGTTTTGGGCAGGAGGGACTTCAGATCGCCCAACACCGGATTATCCCCGGCCAGCGGTGTGGTCGCTTCATTAAGTAGCACGCCGCTTCCGTTATACTTCCGTTCCACCACCACACCCGGTTTTTCATCGTAGGACCAGGTCTGCCAGCCCTTGCTCCGCCGGTTGCGTGTCTGAAATTCCTCCTTGATCAGACGGCTGGTTGCATCAAAGTCCTTGATCACCAACTCCTCACTCTCTTCGCTGAAAGATTCGGAACGCGTGAGATGGTGGTCGTTAGGATCAAATTCATTACGATAAAACGCGATGAGCGTGCCGTTGGAGAGGTAATGCTCTTCACTGCGAATGGTGTTGAAGTTGGTGTACAGCGTAACCCAGAAATCGCGCCGGTTCCCGTCCGGTGTGTAGTAAACCACCTGTTTTTTGTCCAGCCTATTCGCCGGATCGTAGTACAATTCCGCGGTGCTTACGAGCTTGCGGCCCTCACCATAGGTTTCAATAAATGCTGGCTGACCCCGGGGATTCACATAGGTGATTTCCAGCTTTTCATACAAGCCCTGAAAATCATAATAGGTCTCGTGCTTTTCCACCGGGCGCCCGTTTTTTAATATCCATTTCACCGCGGAGCGCAATTTACCTGCTTCATTATAAAACCGGTCTTTGCGAGCCAGCAGGGTTGTGTCCTTCCAGTCATATTCATACTTGGCGGTGACGCGGCGTTGCGGATTGTAGCGCCATACCTTGCGGATGCGACCCTCGTTGTCCTTTTTTACCGCGTAATAGCCGCCGGTGGTGAGTTTGGGGGAGTTTAACGGCTTTTCGAATTCCAGGGCGTTGGGATTGCCAATTTCAAACAAATCGCTGCCCCTGGGCGCGCTGCAACCCGTGATCATTCCAATGCCCAGAATCAAGACAAGTATGATCATTCTCCGTCTTTCGGAGCTGTTGGTATTGCAGTTATAAAACATGGAAATCAAAATGGCTAAGAAATGAATGGGACGCAAGCAGAATTGGATATTCAGGGGTCATTTAGATGAGAAATAATCGTGTGGACCTGCTTGTTGCAGTGGGGTGGTTTAGGACAAGTGCTTTTCGAACCAAAGTTTGGTCTCACCGTCCTCCACCGTTGTTTTCACCAATTTATATCCCGCTTTCCGGCCCAGCCTCTGCATCTCCGGAAAGCGATGAAAGGTGTTAAATCCGATTGTCTTGAACCCGTGTGACCGTGCCCATTCTTCCTGCATTTGCAGCATTCTAAAAGCGATGCCC
>JAIPJQ010000091.1 GCA_021734065.1 Fidelibacterota bacterium
TTGTACAAAAAACCGTCACTGTCCACAATCACCTGATTGGGGAAAAAGAGGCGGGTGATATAGTCAAACTGATGCTTTTTCAGAAAATTCAGTTCCACCGCCGTGGGGATGTAAATGTCCCGTGGTTTTACCGGCTCTTTCAGTGTGAAGGTTTTGGTGGTGTTGGAGGAGATGGTGAAATGCTGTGCCACCACCTGATCCTTGTAATTGAGCATGCCATATTGGCCCGGGAGCAGCCGGCACACAAAACCGCCCATCTCGGTGGACCAGGCCGCACTGTATTTATCACCGTCAACAGTAAAATTGAGCATGGCGCCCTGTTCAAAGGCCGTATTACCGGGGAATTTCAACAAAAGACTACCTTTGAGCTGCTGGCAGGAATCGGGTGTGAAGAGGTAATTCAAGCCCGGTTCCAGCGTCCGCTTCAGGTAATAATCTTCAAAATAGTCTCCCCGTTCTTCACGAATGGTAAAACTGTAACTGGCAGCGGGAATCACATTGGGTTGGTGGAGGAAAACCGGCAGGCTGCTCTCCTTCACCACGGCGCCGGGGGTAAATTCTTCAAACTGCACCAAAGCCTGGGTCTCCCGGATAATCAGATCGGCTGTATGGGTACCATAGTAGACAAAATCGGAGCGGGCAGCTCTCTTGAAATCTTCCACCGAGAGGCGTTGCTTCAAATGGCTGGTTTTGTAGCGTTCAATGAGCTGGGAGTAAATGTTATCCTCTTCCCGCACTGATCCCAGACCGGCGAACATGGTCATATCCGCCACATCCCGGTAGGTCATTTTTTGTTTTTTTGCCTGCTGTCGGGAGACATCCGCCCAACGAAACTGGCGATCGGACATGGTTTGTTTGGTTTCATTTTTCGCCTGGCTGCAGGCATCCACAAACAAAAACACTTTCAGGCGGGCATTGTCATTTTTCGCACTCTGAATGACACCGGCAATTTCCTCTTCCAGGATGGTTTCTCCGGCAGTGAAACTCCCGTCCTTCTCCAGCCGGGCGGCTTCAGAATAGAGACAGGCCTGCTCTTCTCCAGTGGGGCCATATTTCCCGCCATGAGCGTGAAGATAGATGTAGGCGAGGCTCTCTTCTCGATCATCGAAGCTGTCCAGAAAGGAGTTGATTTTGGTAAGGACATCCTGTTTACCAATGGTGTAATTGGGACCACCCTGAGCAAAGACTGTCACCGGTGCATTAAACATGCGCTCCAGATAATGGACTTTCTCAGCAGTGAAGCGTGATTCGGTGAGTTTTCCCAATACATCTTCGGAATAATTCCAGTTATCAATGATGAGCATGCGCCGTTCCGGCAGACGGTCGGTGCCTCCATACAAAGTCCCCCACACGAGGATGGTTAAAAGAAACCGGGTGACCTTTGAGAATCGAGGGATGATGGTGCTATTCATGTTAATTACCCACCTGTATGGATGCTGTGGCATAGGTGTAGCTCTCACCATCAATTCGCTGAGAAAAATCGGCGATTGGCTCGATGAAGTGATCATTTGGAATGGATAGTGGTTTTGCTGATGAAAGCATGATGAAATCCCAGTGGCCCTGCATGTCGGATTTTGGAACGCGGTACCCGTTCCGCCAATTGGCTTCGGTGAGGGGTAATCCCTGCTGATTACGGAAGGGCAAATATTCGATTTTTCCCCGGTCAGCGCCGCTGGTGATGAGGTTGCAGAAATAGTAGTGATACCCCTGATTTACCTGACTCATATTGATGATCCGCATGATCAAATCCTGGTCATCGGTACTCAGGTCCATTGTGAAACTGTTTTTCCCGCGGGAGACCAGTGGCACGGTGGTGGTGTATTCAATGAGCTGACCGGGTGCCAGATCGTTCAAATACTCATAGCCGGTGTGACCCTGGGTGGCGAGGAAGCTGCTGAAATCAGTGTACACGCGCAGATATTGTTTGCCGATGGCGGAAAAGTTGGTGAGTGTGCCTGTCTCGTGGTCATACCGGACAGTTTTGTCGTGTGTGGTTGTATTGTCAATGGCCAGTGGCAGGTTTCGTCCATTGAGTTGCGGCAGATTGCGCAGTGTAATTTTCCCTGCGAAAACATCCACCCGGTCCGGTGTTGCTTTTATCTGTAAGGGTACCTGCCACAGTTGAGCGAGCTGCTGTGCAAGACCTGGCGCTAATTCCAATGGTGCAAGATAGGTTGATAATTCCGATTGAACCGCCCGGAGCTGCCGGACCTGGTAAGGTACATTGGTGGCGATCTGCTTACTCAGACGCTCAATTTCGTTGTTCAATGCATTCTGGCGCATGAGATCATTGGTTAATACGGTCTGGCGGTAGGCTTTTAATAATGCCAGGCTCAGTAATTCGCTCTTTTCCGATGCCATGATGGCATTACGCAGTAATAAAAAGGCATCCCCGGGAACGGCCATGCCCTCGAAGTTGATGATACGATCCTGGGTGCGGGTGACGCTGTATTGGTCCTGATTAAGGAGCTGTAGTATTGTATAAATCCGGTCCACATTCCCACCCTGATTCCAGAAGACAAATCGCTTCAGATCATCCAGGTAAAAAGCTTTGGCGCCACCCCAGAACCGGCTGGCCAGAATGGGTTCAAACCGGCGGGGTGCGTCGATGAAATAGAGATTGGTATAGATTTCCTGGATCACACGCGGGTCTTCCGATATGCCCATATAGGTGGCATTCAGGGATTTGGCGATTCCCAGCCGGGTTAATTCCAATTGGGGTACTCGCAGCACCACCTGGGATCCATCCCGGTATTCCTTTACATTCTCCAGATACCCCACCGATTCGGTGCGCCCTTCCGCCTGACTGCGGGTGTACTCGGTCAATTCGCCCAGGGAAGATTCCTCCACCAGGTTCTGGAGCTGACTGACGCCCCGATAGACCTGTCCCACCGACGCCACCAATTTCTCCCAGGCTTCCTGGCGTGTATTCCCCCGCGATTCTACCCAACCGGATGGGAGTGACGGGATATTTTGTTGCTGCGGGGAAATTGTTTGCGGAGCCGTTGCCGTTTCAGGTGGGAGTTTGGGTCCGCATTGCATGAGGAACAGCCCCAAAAATACCAATGTAAAAAATGTGATGTTTGTATTCAGAATATTTTTGAATCGGTGTGGCATGCGCCTCCCCATTATCATCGGATAACCCCGGTGAAACCGGTATACCATGTCCGCCGGGATCCATTTATCCAGTTGGTAATGACGTTGTCATCCGCTTTCTGCTGTGGGACAGTGTAACCGGTTTGTATATTTCTCATTATGCTGTTGCGCAATGTCAATGTCCCTTGCTGGCCTGTACTTTTGTCAATGATTCTGGTTTTGACCAATTGTGGTAAAGAAATTGAAGACCCCTTCCCCCCTTCCAGGCCGGAATGGATTCCCAAGTCTGTGGTGGATGACTGGCCCGAACGGGGTGTTGACGCGGAACCGGGGAATGTGATTTACCTGGAATGGTATCCCAACCCGGAAACGGACATTGACGGTTATGTGTTGTACCGGATGGCCGCTTCCGATACGCTGAAAAAATTTGAGAATATCGTTTACCTATCGGTGAATGATCCTTTCCGTCCCAGCACGTCTTATCTTGACGAGGATGTCCTGGTCAGCACCCAGATTGAGCGTTACTACTATTACCTCCGGGCAAAGGATACGGGCGGAAACCTGAGTCCGCCCAGTGATACACTGAATTACGCGCTGTTGCGTCCTATTGTTGCCACAACCATGCTTCCCCAATCTCTCACCGACACCGTGGAGGCTCCCGTGGAACTTTCCTGGTCTTACAGTTACCACGTGGCCATGGAGGATTATGTCCTAACCATTCTGGAAACCACAACCCAGGAGATGGTAACCCGCGCCTGGTTTCAACCTACGCAATACATTGGAGGAAAAGAATCCTGGACCTTCCAGCCGTTCTGGCGGGTGGTGGATGGTGACTCGGTCTGGGTGGATCTGGAATCCGGGTATTCCTACCAGTGGCGCATTGATATGCAGGCGGACTATGACGGTGATGTAGAAGCCACCGGCTCCGAATCAGCCTGGCGCTATTTCACCGTGCGGTGATCTTCGCCCTGTACAGCTATCCTGTTTCTTTACCACTTGTCAAAAAACAACGCCGAACCACAACGATCCGGCGCGAAAGATTATTTCAGAAAAACGACTTTTTGTAAGTGGGTCAGACCTGCGGCCTGAGCGCGGATGAAATAAACGCCCGTGGCAACGGTCCGCCCGGCATCATCTTTTCCGTTCCACGCCACCGTATACCAGCCAGCCGACTGTTGCTGATTCAGCAATTGGGCTACCTGATGGCCGCGGATATCAAAAATTTGCAGATTCACATTCCCGGCCTCCGGTAGACCGTATTTCAGATGCAGTGTGGGATTGAACGGATTGGGATAAACGGGTTCGACCACAAATTCATCGGGTGTATACACAACGGAGGTGTTGGTTCGATTCAGGGCAATATACTCACTTGACGCATCCAACAATGCCCCGGTAACCGTAACATCCGACGTGTACTCACCGCCATCCATGTGATTGAGTCGAATCGTAATTTCAAGTGTCCCGGAGGCGTTCAGACCATCATTGGTCATATCAATCCAGGCCAGATTCACCGGATTGGTGTCGGCCGCCTCCAATGACATAGCCGCTCCGGCCAGTCCGGTGACCTGATAGTCTCCCAGCGTCAGGCTGGATTGATTGTAATGCAACCAGATGGTCATGGCTTTGGGTGAAACGGAAGCAGACGGGAGCAGCCTGATGGTAATCCCTTCCTCATCGGGTTCATACCGCATGGGAAGATTCCCGGGATGATTCAGCGCCCTGCGAGCCAGGGTACTTGCTGACAAATTGGCGGCGGAATAGCGATACATCCCCACGAAAGCCGCCATGTCATAGCTGTCAAAAACACCGTCCGGTGAGAAGGTGAAATCAGGTGCGGAACCGGTGACCGGTCCGGTTTCTTTGGTGTAATTGTCCGTCAGCCAGGCATTCACAAATGGGATAGCATCCTGGACATCCACCACATCGTCGCCGGTATAGTCCCCATGCAGAGCTTCCGGCAGGGCGATTTTCGCCGACGGCCAGGATTGGCCATAACTGCCGGTGGGTTCACCGCCATAGGCATAGACCCTGTATTGATAGCTGTCGGCAAACCCGAAATTAATCGTATCCCGCACACTCCCCACTGTTGTCGAGCGTGCACCGATCACCGGGGGTTCATCATTGACCCAGCGTTCGGCAAAGAGTCCATTGGTACCGGTGGCGGTGCTGGCCGGTGTCAACGTCACCACATCGCCGTTACGTGTAACGGAGGCCAATTGTGGTTTGGCGGGCACCGTTATCTGAATGGCATCGGCCGATTCTCCGCGCGAATTGAGAAAACTCCGGATCTGATAGCGCCAGGTCTGATTCGTGTCAACAGCGGAATCCGTAAATTCCACCGCATTGGCCGGAGCGGTCCAGAGCAGTTCCCAGTTTCCCACACCATTCTGCTTGTAAAGATGATACCCATCTTCAATGCGCGACCGGTCGGTCCAGGTCAGATTCAATGCCGATCCGTCTGTAGCGTACACAGCCCGGAAGGGTTGGGGCAGATAGGGATACTCCACCACATGCATGGTAACCATCAGGTCCAGTGCTGTTGAATTTTCGTCATTGGCAAAGAAACGGAGTGTACCGGCGAAAGTGCCCAGATTGTTGGATGAATAGGTAAGCACCACCTCCAGGGAGTCATTGGGCGGAACCGTGCCGGTGGCGGGCGAGACCGATAACCAACTTATGGATTCACTGGTTCCGAATTCCAAATCTGCCAGGCCGCCCGGATTGTACACCATGATGGTATCGGTGGAGACGTCATTTTCCACAATCTCCATATCCAGTGTATCCCGTTCAGAAACAGACAGCTCAAAATTGGGATAATTAATCACCGTGATGTAGTCGTTTTTCGTGGTGGTGTAAGAATTGGTGCCATCACTCACGGTGAGAGAAACTGTGAACACACCTTCGGTGGTGTAGGTGTGAGAGGGATTTTGCAGACCACTCTGGACGCCATCGCCGAAATTCCAGGTCCAGGATTGATTGGAGGTGTCGGCATGGAAAAGGCTCATATCCATGAATGTTACGGTATGGGGATTACCACCACTGGTTTCATCCGCCGTAAAGTCCACCTCAATCGTTGGGATTACCTGAACCGGACCGCCGGCGAATTGGGCAGTCTGGTCCGCGGAGTTGGTGATCGTGAGGGTCACCGGATACTCACCTTCAGTCGTATAGATATGGGTGGGATTCTGTACGGTGGATTGGGTCTCATCACCAAAATCCCAATGCCACTGACTGATGGTGTAGTCCACACTGATAGACTGATCGGTGAAATTAACCGTGAGTGGTGCAAAACCTTCCGTCGGTGAATAATCAAAAAACGCAGCGTAGGTGGCCACCTGAATACCCACGGGAAGATGGATAACGGCATCATCCAAATCGTTGGTGTACAAGGTGAATTGCCCTTCATACTCACCCTGACTCAATTCGTCGGCATCAATTTCAAGTGTAACCTGAATGCTGTCACCGGCGGGAATTTCTCCGGACGCCGGATCAGCGCTGAGCCATGAGTCGGATGTTGAAATGTCGTAAACCAACGAACCTTCACCGGTGTTGGAAAGGGTGACAGTGGTTGACCAAATCTGGTTTTGACCCACCACGACGGATTCCAGAACCGGTGGCGTCCAGCTCAGATTGGGTGGTGGTCCCGAGGATTCGGTGATATGAAATTTCGTATCAACTGTGAGCTGACTATAGGACTGAACCAGACCGTTGGGCCATTCTACAATAAGGCTGTCGATGGTTTCCGCTGAGCCCAGTCCGAAGTGCGCCACCAGTGAATTTTCACCATAGCCCCCCACATCAGCACCCACTTCACGCATTTGCCAGGTGCCATTCCCACCATCCAGTGGGGCAAGCAAACGGATTTTTGCATTTACACCGAACCGGTTACTCTCACGCCCCCGCAGGGAGATGGTTGACCAGTGGTTGGAATTCCCATTATTGCGGCTCAGGATATTGTGCGTTGAAGATTGGTAGAACGGCGTGAAGAGATCCAGAGAGCCATTCCCATCATAATCGGCGAACACGCTCTGATAAGCATAATAATTCTGGGAGAGAATATCCAGCGTGGTGTTTTGCGTGAAGGTACCATCGCCATTATTCTCAAAATAATCATCATTCTGGCCGTAGTTGCTTACCCACAAATCCAACCATCCGTCGTTGTTCAAATCAACCCAACTGGTTGAATAGCTATATGAATTGCCATTCAGAACTTCGGAGGAGGTTATTTTGGTGAAACTGTCACCGTCATTGCGGTAGAGCGCATTTTCATTGGAATAATTGGCCAGGTATAAATCCAAATCACCATCGTTGTCATAATCGCCCCAGGTTTGCCCGTAAGAATATTGGGTATCATTGTAAAAAGAGGCGTCGGGTGTAACAAAGGTGGAATCCCCCACATTGATGTAGAGATAATTGGCGCCATAGGTGGTAAAAAAGCAGTCTGCATCCCCATCCTGGTCATAATCCACGAAATTCACCGAGGTATAACTGCGGTAGGATTGGACCAGATTGCTCTCGGTATTTTGTTCGAATTCCAGGTTTTCCGGGTCCACATTTTCAAACAGGATGGGGTAATTGTTGTATTGCGCAACGATCAGGTCCAAATCACCATCACCATCCATATCGCCCCAGGCGGCATCATAGGGATTGTTGAAATAGGTGTCGGAAATTTCCGAACCTTCATCCGGGAGAAAGGTGCCATTTCCCTGATTGATATAGAGCAGGCCATAGGATGAGGTGTTCAGGATCAGCAAATCCAAATCACCATCATTATCCGCATCACCCCAGTGACCACTGTAGGAATTTCCGTACTGTTCTGTGAATGGTGTGCTTTCAATCCAAGTGAAGCTACCGCCGTCATTGCGGAAGAGCCAGTTCACCCGGTTGCTGTAATTGGCAACAAAAATGTCCTCATCACCATCATTGTCATAATCTCCCCAACTGGCGCTATAGGAATAACTGGCGAGTGTTGACAAATCGCCAGCAGTCACATCAGAAAAATAGCTCACCTCAATGGTATCCGTAGCAGAGGCGGGTGAGCCGTTGGCGTCCGTGATGGTAAGTTTTACCGTATACGAACCCTCTTCGTCAAAAGTGTGCGCCGGATTTTGCTGCGTGCTGGTTTCGCCATCCCCAAAATCCCAGTGCCAGGCGGCCACCTGCGCATCAACGCCCCGGGAAGAGTCTGTGAACTGCACGGTCAGCGGCGGCGCACCAAAGCTGCGATCCATGGTAAATGCCGCCAGAGGCGGTTTCGGCTCATTCAGGGTGAGGGTTTGGTTGAGATTCACATTGGTGAGAATCTGGGCAGCACCGTTGGGGAAAATGACCTTCACTGAATCGGCGCGGACGGCATTACCCAAGCCAAAACTAGCCGTTAGTCCACTACTTGCCGAACCGCCGGTCTGGCTGGTAATCTCCCGGGTCTGCCAGAAGGATTGACCGTTGATGGAAGCCTTCACCTTCACCAGCGAACCATCGGCAAAATGGTTTGCCCGACTACCACGGGCTTGCACGCGCAGCCAGTTGTTCTCGGTGGCAATGTGCTGATAAAGCGGATTGGTGTTGCCCTGATTGACCACGAAAATATCTTCATCCCCATCCAGATTGAAATCCACAAAACTTACAGCCCGACTCAGTCCGCCATCGGTGAGAATGGAGCCTACAATGGGATCACCCATGCCGGCATACAGCCGGGTGAAGGTGCCGCCATTATTCTGATAAATCGCATTGGCGGTGGAATTCCCTACCATCAAATCCAGCCAGCCGTCGCCATCCAAATCGCCCCACTGACAGGAATAGCTGTAGTCTTTATCATTCACAATGGCGCCGGTGGTGATTTTGGTGAAATTGCCGTTACCGTTATTGCGGTAGAGAAAATTCCGGGTTTTGCTGGTATCCTCACTGGCATTGGCTACGAACAGATCCAGGTCACCATCGTTGTCATAATCACCCCA
>JAIPJQ010000092.1 GCA_021734065.1 Fidelibacterota bacterium
GCACCATGCAGCATGCCACTATGAATACTTCAGATTTGGAGCTACTCTCGCACTGTCTACACTTCCTGGATTTGCCACCCAAGACTACGGTGCAAATTGGTTTAGATGGCGTTATCTACAATCTGAAGTATTCATTATCATCACCGCCAACCGAAAGACACTATGCCTGGTGGAGCGAATTACCCCCGGAGTGGCAGGCACTCCAACCTGTTCTGGATCGTCTGGATGAATTAATCTTCCATTCTTTCCAGAACCACCTGTTCAGCGAATAATCCAACCGGTAAATAAGCCTTCAATCCCGTAAATGAACTGGGCTTACAAAACCCGTGCATTTCGGTTGACACCCCATATCTGGCCGTCTATATTGGCGCGCTTTGATTGAAATGATGAGAGGAGAATGAATGTACGCCATCGTTGAGATAGCAGGGAAACAGTTCAAGGTTAAACCAGGTATGGTCCTGAACGTTCCGACACTCGACATCGAACCGGGTAAACCGGTGGGTGTCGAGCGCGTACTGGCCTTTTCAGACGGCAAGGATTTTAAAGTTGGCACTCCCGTGCTGGATGATGTCCAGGTGGATGCCACCGTGGTAGAGCACGGCAAAGACCGCAAAATCATTGTTTTTAAGAAAAAGCGCAGGAAGGGGTACAAGCGGAAACGGGGTCATCGTCAGGGGTTTACCACCATTAAGGTTGCGGATATGAAACCGGGGCAAGCGCCCAAACCTAAGAAGGCTGCTGAGCCGAAAAAGGCTGAAGCTGAAAAAGCTGCCGCTAAACCCAAACCAGCGACCAAGGCCAAAACCACCGCCAAGCCTAAAACTGAAGCGAAAAAACCTGCCCCTAAAAAAGCTGCTCCCCAAAAAACAACCGCAGCTAAAAAGCCGGCCGCTAAAAAGCCCGCTGCCAAGAAGCCGGCAGCCAAGGCAGCTCCCAAAAAAGACGAGACAGGAGAATAATCCATGGCACATAAAAAAGGTGTTGGTAGTTCCAAGAACGGACGCGAAAGCCATTCCAAACGCCTGGGCGTGAAAGAGTTCGGCGGTCAGTTTGTGACAGCCGGCAGCATTCTTGTTCGCCAGCGCGGTACCCACTACCATCCGGGTACAAATGTGGGTAAAGGTGGTGATGACACACTGTTTGCCAAGATTGACGGGCATGTTGCTTTCGAACGCAAAGACAAAACCCGCAAACGGATCAGTGTCTACCCGGCTGAAGCGTAGTTCCCCGGCTACCGGTTCATTACTTTACATAACATACCATACCATCCCTCTGACTCCGGATTGAACAACGAAGGTCAGAGGGATTGTTACGTCTGTCTCAGAATCAAAAGCTGCTGGTAAAAATGTTATCCGGATTCGTCCGGGACGAAATTTTAACTAAGCAAACCACGCTGCCGCGTTTATTTTTCAGCCCAATGTTTATTCATCACATGTGCCAAACGTACCGCTGACAAAGGAGAAATCGTGAGTCATTCCGATCTGGAACGCCTGGAAGCATTACATAAAAGTTATTCCGCGTTGAAAGCGGAAATCAGCAAAGCCATTATCGGTCAAAATCAAATTATTGAACAGCTCTTTGTAGCCATGTTGGCGCAGGGGCATGCCCTCCTGGTGGGTGTACCGGGTCTGGCGAAAACGCTGTTGATTAAAAGTCTGTCGGAAATTATGGACCTGAAATTCAACCGGATTCAGTTCACTCCCGACCTGATGCCCTCTGACATTACCGGGACGGAAATTATTGAAGAGGACCACAGTACGGGCAAGCGGGCGTTCCGGTTTGTGCAGGGGCCGGTTTTTGCCAATATCGTGCTCGCGGACGAAATCAACCGGACACCGCCCAAAACCCAGGCCGCACTGCTGGAGGCCATGCAGGAGCACCGGGTCACTGCCAGTGGTCAGACCTACACGCTGGACGAACCCTTTTTTGTTCTGGCTACCCAAAATCCCATCGAACAAGAGGGAACCTACCCTCTTCCGGAAGCGCAGCTGGATCGCTTCATGCTGAATCTGAAGGTGGAATATCCCACAGTGGATGAGGAAAAAGAAATTGTCCAATCCACGACCTCAGCGGCGGAAGTCTCGCTGCAAAAAGTTTTAACCCGGGAGGAAATCCGCGGTTATCAGCAATTGATCCGGCAGGTTCCGGTAGCGGACAATGTGATTGCTTTCGCGGTGGATTTGGTGACGAGAACCCGACCCGCCGCACCCACCGCGCCGGATTTTATTAAAAAATGGGTGGCGTGGGGCGCCGGTCCCCGGGCATCCCAATATCTGGTTTTAGGCGCCAAGACCATGGCCGCCCTCAAAGGCAATCCAACGCCATCTATTGACGATGTGAAAACCGTCGCCCTGCCGGTCCTGCGACATCGCGTCCTCACCAATTTTAACGCGGAAGCAGACGGTGTGAGCACCGATGAAATCGTAACGCGACTGTTGGAACTGAACTGACAGAAGCCGGCAGGAAGCCATTAAATTTTCACTCATTTGACAGGAAATATTATGCGCACCTCTTTTTTAATGCGGTTGGTATTACTCAGCGTGCTTGCTTCAGGTGTATTGGGACAGGCGGGCTTTTTTGCCTGGAATCAGCGTACCCATCCCGAGCTGACCTGGTACACACTGGAAACCGAGCATTTTAATATCCATTATCACAATGGCATCGAGAGTATCGCGCTAAAAGCCGCTCAGATTGCGGAGCAGGTCTATCCGGTTATCCTGGAACAGATACAGGTGGAACCATGGGGGAAAACGGATGTCACCCTCACAACGGAAGATGAGGTAATGAATGGCTTTGCCATGCCCTCGGACCAGATATTCATCTGGGTCAGCCAGAATGACGTGGCGGGACATTTCGGTGGTTCGGAGAAATGGCTGCGACTGGTGCTGGCGCACGAATTCCAGCATGTGGCCCAATTCCATGTTCAGGACACCTGGGCAGGAATATGGAGTCAGATTGGCGTTCCCGGTTGGTGGCTGGAGGGAATGGCAGAGTACAATACGGAAGTCTGGCGCGTAGGGCGTTCTGATAATGCCTTGAAAATCAACAGTTACAACAACATTCTCCACAAACTGGAAGCCCATAATATGGGCTACGCCAAGGTGCTCTATCTGGCCTGGAAATATGGTGATTCCACCCTGGTGAAGATTAGTCATCACCGCATTTATCTGGATGAAGAAAAACAGAAATACCCCATTTGGTATGATTTCGATAAAGCTTTCGAAAAAGCCGTGGGAAAGTCAGCCAACGCGTTTGACGAAGAGTGGCGCCGGGTAATGGACACCTATTATTACACCCTGAAAGGTCAGAAAGAGGGTGTGGATGAAGTTGGCGAGGGTTTTAAGCTCACCGGATTTAAAAATGTGAATGGTGTCAGCATCGCACCCGATTCCAGCGCCATTGCTGTCTTGGGCCGGAAGTCAGACAAACAGTACTTCCAGGGCGTGTATGTGGTATCCACCGACTCCAATCACACGGTAGAGCGTATCCATGTGGGGGCATTCAATAATCATCCTACCTGGTCGCCCACGGGGAATCAGATTGTGGTGTCCGAACTGCATCGTGGCAAACATGGCAGCCTGATTAATGACCTGCGTATTATGGACCGGGACGGAAAGCATAAGCGCTGGCTGACGGAAAATATGCGGGCATTGCACCCGGTTTTCGGACCGGATTCCCAGTCGGTCTATTTTGTGGCTCATCCGGTGGGAGAGACCAGCAATATTTACCGGGTGAGCACCGATAACCGCTGCCAGGTTAAAAAAATCACCTGGTTCAGCGGCGATGTTCAGATTCGCCAACCCCAGTTTTCACCGGATTATTCTCAACTTGCCATGGCCATTCAGGATACCAGCGGTTTTACGGATATAGCCGTGGTGAATGCCGACGGTACTGGATTCCGGAAACTCACCAATGATTATACGGAGGATCTGAATCCGATCTGGACCAGCGATGGGAAGGGTATTGTTTTCACCTCCTACCGCAATGAGACGCCCAATCTGTACCATGTGGCAGTGGATTCGGCCGCCACATTGGTTCAGATGACCGATGTGGCGGAGGCGGTTTATCCCATTCAACGCATCCCCGGGACTGACCGTATTCTCACCTCTACTTTGGCTGATGTGGATACCGTGCGATTGGTTTCAGTTGCCGCGGAGCGCTCGGTTGAGCCCTTGCCATTTCACATCCGCGATCGCTGGTCAGCCTGGCGGACCAAAAGTCCCAAGCCGGCCATACCGGAAATTGATTACACCAAACCACCGGAAATCGTGAGTCAGCATCCCTACCGGGGTCTGAAAACCCTGCGACCCATTACCTGGTTTGCCTTACCGGATGATCAGGGACTTACAGGACTGTTTGTGGCTTCTGACGCGCTGGGTAAACACATGCTTACCGGAATGACCAATATAAAATGGAATGGTGATCTGCAGTGGGGTTCAGCCAGTTACTCCAACCTGAATTACTGGCCTATCCTGAGTGTGTACGGTCAGTATAATCTTGGATATAATCAGCGGGTGCATACCGAAGGCAGTATTTACGAAGCAGTAAATGGCGCGGGTGTGATGGCAGCTGTTCCCATGAATTCGGGAAAGAGCCTGTTCTCCAACCATCTCCTCAGTACCGCGCTACAACTCCACACCCGGAAGGTGTTGGGTTTTTCCAAGGATATTGTACAGGACTCACTAGTGGATGGTTTGCGGGAAGGGAGTCTTGTGCTGGATTACCGCTGGAAATCCCAGCGTCCTCACAAGGGGATGGTCTGGCTGCCCTACACGGGCACCGGATTCAACGCTCGGGCTGAATTGGTTTCATCCAAACTGTGGGGCGATGCAGATTATCAAAAATTGTGGCTGGACGGATTCACCAATCTGCAGCTTGGTCCAACGCCTTTTGTAGCATATGTGCGGGCTAAATGGGAAAAACATACCGGCTCCGTGCCCTATCAGGATAGGATTGGGTTGCTCAATACCATGCCGCTCTACTATTCACCCGGTACGCTGTCGGGCGTATTGGCGGGCTTGTTATACCCTTACGAAACCTACAATCTGCGGGGTCAGCAGGAAAATTACTATGGCCGAGAGGTGCTTTATCAGGTGACCGAATTACGCTTCCCCTTCATTCCGGCTATCCCGGCCAACGTGCTGGGCATTACCCTGAATCATTTTACCGGCGCCCTGTTCAGTGATGTGGGTATGGTCAAGGAGCTACTCACGCCCACGCCCGAAGGTGACCCCCAAAAAGCATTACAAACTTTCGGCCTGGAGCTCAAGGCCAATGCAGGGGTGGGTGACATGGCATTTGTGATTCTCTCCTATGGTGTGGGTGGTGATGCCGATTTCTGGTCCAACAAAGATTTTGAGAATGATGCCCTGTTAAAAGACCACACCTATTTCCGGCTGGCGCTGGTTAATCCGTTCTAATGTAGATCTATCCATGGAAATTGATAAAAGAAAATACCTGAAACCGGAAACCATTGCCACGCTGGCCAACATGCACCTGCGGGCGCGGATGGTGGTGGAGGGATTTATTGTGGGGCTGCACAAAAGTCCCTACCATGGGTTTTCGGTGGAATTTGCGGAACACCGCGCCTACGGACCCGGTGATGATTTGCGCCATTTGGACTGGAAGCTGTACGGCAAAACCGACCGGTTCTACATCAAGCAATTCGAAGAAGAGACCAATTTAAAGGCGCATCTGTTGGTGGATGTGTCCAAATCCATGGCGTATGGATCGGCCGGTGTGACCAAGCTCCAGTACGCCAGCTATCTGGCGGCGGCACTCACCTATCTTATGTTGCATCAGCAGGATGCCGTTGGATTGACGCTGTTTGATGCGAAAATCCGCCAGCACCTGCGACCTTCCTCGCGACCCAGCACGCTGAATGCCATTTTGTCGCAATTGGAGGGCATTGACCCGGGACCGGAGACGGCGGTGGGTGATTCGCTGCATCATTTGGCCGAGCGAATTAACCGACGCGGCCTGGTCATCGTGATTTCTGATCTGTTCGATGAACCAGACAAGATTCTGGGTGGTTTGAAGCATTTTCGTCACGATAATCACGAGGTGATTTTATTTCACATTCTGGATCCCCAGGAGATCGCCTTCAGTTTTGATGCCCACACCAAGTTTTATGACATGGAATCGGGTGATATGCTGGCCACCGAGCCCTGGCACATCCAAAAAGCATATCGGGATGCCGTGAATCAATTTTGCGAAACCCTGAAAGATGGTGCCCGGGAGCAGAACAGTGATTATGTGCGCCTCACCACGGATCAACCGTTGGATTTGGCATTATCATCCTATCTGAATAAGCGCCGCCGGTTGCATTAGTAAACGGATTAAGACCTGAACCGCAAAGGCGCGAAGTAAAACGCCAAGTTCGCAGAGGTTATTTTTTTTAGTCGCGGATTGATGCGGATTGGACGGATTTCGGCTCTGAGATTTACTCCGAGGCGAAAAGAAGATGCAGAGCTTGCCAAGACTGAATGACGCTTTCTGTGCCGGTCCAGGGGATGTACCGATGGGAGACAGACATTGCTTCACTGACTCCTGCTCATCCATTTGGTAGTCGTTATCCGCTCATCCCATCATCCGATAATTCGCACGTCCGATCATCCGCACATCCGATCATCCGCAAATCCGGAATCCCTACTGGTTTGATTTTTGATGCTTGGGTTTTGGGAGTTTCGAATCCATTCATTCGGTGTTCGTGTTTCTATTAGGAAGTATTTCCGGTTAGTTGGATCCAGATTAAAGCAGTTGATTTTCATTTGTTATCTTCAGTCTTCGCATTCATACATTTTAACTCAGGCTGATACTGACACACAAGGTCTCTATACTGGATAATGGTGCTTTTTGATTTACCTGAGACTCGAACCATTTCCATAAGATTGAACCCTTTTTCCATTAGCATTTTCACATTTTTATAGGTTCGAAGGTAAAGGCCTACGGATTCTATGGTATGGTTCGTTAACCTTGCAATATCCGGATCTGGTATTCCCTGCTCATACAGGTTCACGATGGGTGCTTTGTGAGTGGGACGGCTCCCCTGGTCCAGGATTATCCCTTTCGTAGGAAGAATGTCAGCATGGGTTTCATGATACATTTTCAAGTATCGACCGATAGCGCTTAAGCTTCGATTCATCAGGACAGACAGCTCTGCCCCGCTAAGTAAACCGCCCTGTTTGAAAGCACTTTTGATTAATCGTGCCATTACTGCAACATCACGTTCTGCCTGCTTTTTGTGATTGTTACCCTTGCTCTCCACTTGATAATGGCTGCGCATGCGGTACTCTATATCTTCTGGTGTAATCAAAGGCAATATCACCGTTTTTATCTTTTGATCTTCAACATGCTTGCCATAGCTGGGCTTCTTTTCTGTGGCTGAGGTCGTCTGCCAGACAACTTCACCAGAACCAACAGTACTTGTCTCCGGGTAGTACTCCTTATGCAGCTCAACGATATCATCAGCCATCATCTGGATCACCTTGTGACTGCCGATCAGCTTGTAATTATTCTCGACATGATAGATAATACTGTTACGGAAGCTCCGCTTGGGGATCGATGCATAGCGATTCTTGGTTTCGGCTGTCATGGCTGTACCCCAGTCTTTTTTTTAGCAGGATACATGACCTGCAGCTGGTCGATCAGCTCAATGTAAATGGAAGGCCAGTGATCTCCCTGTTTATGCTTTTCATACAGAGCCAGGTACTCCTTTGTCAAACGCTCGCTACAGCCCAGCAAACGGCTGATCTCAGGTACTTTGTCAAGGCCCTTGTTCAACATGATCAGCATACGCCCAAAGGTACTCACATAACGTTTAATGGCATGGGAGCTATGGCGAGTCTTACCCATGATCTCGTAATAGGTTAGCCCTGAAAGATAGAGGTCAATGATATGGGTCTTGTGACTCACTCCCGGACCAATATCGTGATCATTACCCCGGGTATGGAGAGTGTTCCCGTCTTGCTGTAAAGCCTGCATATCCTTGCGGATGGTGCGACTGGATACCTGTAGGAGGCGTCCCAGATCTTCCTGGGTTAACAGACCGCCCTGATCATAGGCTTCCTCGGTTAATCGCAGGATCTTCAACTGGCGAAGTGCTTCAGAACCTTGATCTCTCAAAACATTTAAATCATCTATGCCCCGGTCCAGAGTGAACGATACCTCAAGCAGATCCTGATCCTTTAGGGGCTTCCCGTGTTTGGCGGTTTGGGAAGCACAGATGAATTTTATTACACCAACCTTGCTGGGAGCCTCTCCATACAGACAGCGCTCAGCTAAATCCAGGACTCCCTGACTCTCGGCCGGAGACAGTTCAAACTCCTGACGTAAACTGTTGATGAACACCTGCTCCTGAGTCTTCTCAAGACTACGATCATATAGACTTTTGCCTGTGTGAAGCATCCTTACCTCCGGGGTGAATCAAAACGGCTTCCGGTTACCCAATCACAATTTAGGCATCCGAAAGCCGTTCTGTAGGACCAACCTACCGGAAGTACTTCCTTATTTAAACTAAACCAGGGAGAAACACCTACGGGGTTGGATTTTTTCTGGGACGGTCTTTTCTACAGAGAGAGAACCCCTGACGGGGTTTGGGGTTACTCTCTTCTTCCTAATAAGAGAAAAAAGAGGGGTTGATCAATGCTGATTCAACAATAAATCAAACCCCTCCAGAATCTCTATTAGAATATCGT
The DNA here is from genome assembly GCA_021734065.1 of Fidelibacterota bacterium. Lineage (GTDB taxonomy): Bacteria > Fidelibacterota > UBA8477 > UBA8477 > UBA8477 > UBA8477. The sequence goes on from JAIPJQ010000092.1 coordinate 8,697, forward strand.
AGTTCCTATTTTTAGTTAGTATCATATAACACCAAAGGAAAACGGCAGTAATTTAGCTGCTAGAACACCGGAGGTATCATGAATCAACAACTCAGTAAAAAGACTTAAATCAAAGTCAGTCAAGAATGCCATCATCAACCAGATGGCTGAGGACTTCAATCTAACTCCCTTATTGGCTGAAGCTTACTTCAACCAGGTTAAATCTTATTTCCTGGAGTTGGACTTCCTACATTTTGGCCAACACTCCGAAAAACCTCAAGTCGTCTTTGAGCCGGGAGCATTTGTTTCCACAGTCAAACCCTCATTTTCGAAGTCCGGAAAAAAACCAACCTTCTGTTCTTCACGTGGTTGAATTCG
>JAIPJQ010000165.1 GCA_021734065.1 Fidelibacterota bacterium
GAGCTGCATGGTGGTACCATTCATGTGGAAAGCACGCCCGGCGAGGAAACTGTATTCGAATTCACCCTGCCCAAAGGCGCCGGCCACCTGAGTCCTGATGAAAAGATCGTACCGGAAAAACCTGAGCAGAAAAGTGTGCAGGAATCGGTGAATCAGCCTTTGGTGGAACCGGGTGGTACCCGGATTCTGGTGGTGGAGGATGACGCTGAATTACGTCAGTTTGTGTGTGACAATCTTTCGGAACTGTACGCGGTTTCCCAGGCATCCAATGGAAAAGCAGGCTATGAATTGGCGTGCGAGTTCCTGCCGGATTTGATTGTTTCCGATGTGGTCATGCCCGGTGGGGATGGGTTGGAATTATTGGAAGCAGTGCGGGCGGATGCCGTGCTGGCCCATGTACCGGTCATATTTCTCACCGCCCAGAGCAGTGGCGAAGACCGTCTCCAGGGTTATGCCGCCACAGCCAATGACTATATCGTCAAGCCCTTCAAAATCCAGGAACTCCGAATCCGCATCGCCAATATTCTGGAAGAGCGACGCAAGCTGATGGAAATTTTCCGGGAAAAAGAACTGCCCGGCGCACTGAAACAGGTGCAGGTGGGAAAAGCAGATGAAAAATTCTATCAGGAACTCAAGCAACATATCTTTGAGAATCTGGATCAGAATGAATTCTCCGTGGACCAGTTAGCCAAAACGCTCTTTATGAGTAAGCGTCAATTGGAACGAAAATTAAAAGATCTAACCGGTTATTCACCGGCCGAGTTCATTCGGCGGTTGCGGTTGACCCAGGCCGAGGCTTTCCTGAGAGAGGGCACTTTCACAACGGTGGCTGAAGTGGCCTATGCGGTGGGTTTCCGGAATGTGAAATACTTCTCGCGGCTCTTTTTTCAGCAGTTCGGCAAGCATCCATCTGATTTACTCACCACCTGATGGGTCAAATTCACTTTATTTAGACAAAAACTCCGAACATGACAAACTGGTTCATTTGAACCAATTGACGGAAAGCTGACCCCAATCTTCTGATTTTACCGGATCTGACCTCCCGGGTTGGGTTACAAATGCGTCATCCTGGGGGTCGGCATGCGACAATTCAGTCCCGTGCTCTTTTTTTCCTTTAAATCCTCCTTATAATCACGACGAAAATCATCACCAATCGTTTCGAAAGGGAAGGAACTGATGATGAAGACAAACAACAGTGTACATGCGTGTACAGGGAGGAAAGAGATGATGAAGAACTTAAAAAGAATTTTATTGGGGACTATGGTCGCTGTCATGGCGGGTATCACCGTCCCGGCCTTTGGCGGTGAATTCGCAACCACCACCATAACGCCTGCCAATCAATCGGGCGAAGTGGGTTCAGGGTTTACCGTGGATGTGGTATTCCAGGACGACCCCGGCAGCCATGCCGTGGAAGGCATCAAGGCGTGGGTCACCTTTGATCCAACCATCCTTCAGGCAACATCGGTAACCACCGGTGCCGGCTCGCCCTTTAACAATGTGGTCACCAACACGATTGACAACACCAATGGTTTAATCGTGTACCACGCTATGGGAAATGGCATGAACGGTTTCAGCATTACCGCTGCTACGATTGACTTTACCGCCATTGCACCGGGAACTTCGGGTATCGGGTTCAGCAATGTGGTTGAGTATATCGTGGGTTATGGACCTTTTGGTGTGAATGGCAACGCTTCCGGCGCCTCTATTGATGTGGTGGCCTGCGTGCCGGAGGAACAGACCTTCACCATCCTGGGCGCCAATGGCAATGTAGGTGATATTGATCCTTACAGTCAGTCCCTGCCGGCCGGTGCGACTGAATGGCAACCGGTTTACCTCACTGGTTTCCACCCTTGGGGAAATATTACCGGGACCAATTCCTGGGTGAATTTTGACCCCGATGATGAGGTTGGTCTTTTTACCCGGACACCTTACCGGATTCGTTTTGAAGTACCGGCTGATTTTACCGATCCCTCCATGGTATTTCAGATTAAGGCCGATAACCGGGCGCTGATCTGGATTAACGATACCTTTATTGACAGTATCGATGGTGGTGGGAATTCCGCAAATCAAGGCGTCATTACAGCTCCGGCGGATGCTGTTGTGGCACAAGCGCTCCATCCCGGCGTGAATGAAATCAGACTTATGATGGTTGACTGGGGTGGCATTGTGGGATTCAATTACCGTGTGGATGTAACCATGACATCCTGCGAAGACATCACCGATGCGGTCCTGACCCCGGATGAGGCGGCAGACTTGAATAATGCCCCTACAGCCGATGCCGGTGCGGATCAGACCAGCGAGAGTACTTCGATCACATTGGATGGCTCGGGCTCAAGCGATCCGGATGAGAATTTGTTGATCTATAGTTGGAGCCTGAACGGAAATGAAATTGCTACCGGCGTCAACCCGACGATTTCGCTGGCTGATGGTACTTACACACTGGTTCTCACCGTCTCTGATGGCGAACTCAGCGATACGGACGAGGTGACCATCGTGGTAGCCACCAATCAGCCACCAGTGGCCGATGCTGGTGCGGATCAGTCCTTTGATTGTGTCATTGGAAGCACCGATGTCACCCTGGACGGCTCGGCTTCCAGCGATCCTGATGGTGATGCCCTGAGCTATAGCTGGACATTGGACGGTACGGAAGTATCCACCGATGCCGGTTTTACAGCCAATCTGGGTGGCGGTGTTTATGCCTACATCCTCACCGTAAGTGATGGAAATGTGTCCGACAGTGATACCGTTTCGGTCACCGTGAATGTGGACGATGAAGCACCGGTCATTACGCTTTCCGGCGCTAATCCTGACTCGGTGGTGTGTCTCTATGGCTATACCGATCCAGGTGCCTCTGTGGCGGACAATTGCGACGCCGATCCGGCGATGACGGTTACCAGCACGGTGGATACCAGCCAGGTGGGTGAATATACCATTACTTACTCTGCTGTGGATGCCGGTGGCAATACCGCGGAAGTTGTACGCACGGTACGCGTGATTAATCATGCGCCGGTGGTGGACAATCCGGTTGGTGAAGTGGTTCTCTCTTACGGAACCAGTATCCTGAGTACCACGATTGATCTCAATAGTGTCTTCAGTGATCCGGATGCCCATACGCTGGAATTCAGTGGCGTCATTGCTGATACATCCGTAGCCGGAATTGCACTGGCCGGCGATCAGTTGACGATCACCCTGGGTTCACTGGGCTCAACCACTGTGACGGTTACAGCCGACGATGGTTGTGGCGGCACGGTAGAAGAGGCTTTCACCGTCACCATCAATGTGACCACCGATTTGGCCGACGCCGTACTCTTCTCATTGTCCAGAACCGATCTGAAACGGGACGTGGATGTGGCTTCAGGGAACGTGATCGTGAATGATGCGCGCGCCAGTTCAAATCATCATGACGATGACGATGACGATCATGGTGATGGTGATGATGATGATGACGACGACGATGATGACAATGATCATGGCCGTAACGGTCGTCATGGTGGCAGAGATGGTGACAATAATCGTGGTCGCGGTGGACATCACGACGACGATGACGACAATCATGGTCCGGCTTATGAACTGACCATCGGGAACGAAGTCACCACCGCAGGTGGATACTCCATTCGGGCCAACGCGATTCGTATCGGACGCCAGTCTCAGATTGGTGGCGATGCCTATTACAATGTCCTGAGCAGCCGCGGAACCATCGCCGGCAGTGAATTCTCACCGCTGACGGTTCCCCAGTTTGTGAATCTGCCGCCCCTTGCCGCAGCCGTACCGGGTACGGAAGATGTCACCGTACGCCGGAATCAGTCCGAAACACTGGCGGCCGGGGATTATGATAAAATCGAAATCAAGCAGAACGCGACTCTGGTGCTCACCGGTGGTGTTTACAATGTGCGCGAACTGAAGATCAAACAGCGCGGTTCACTGACAGTTGAAGCTGGAACGGAAATTCGTATTCAGCGTCGCCTGAAAGTTGATGAACGAGCTTATCTTGGTCCCGCTGACGATGCTTCCATCACTGCAGCGGACATTCTGATAACCGTGAGTGGCAATTCCGATCACGGTCATGGACATCATGGTAATGACAATGATATCAAATTCGAACACAACAGCACGGTTTACGCCAATGTGTTTGCCATGGACAGTAAACTCTCCATGAAAAATGGCGTCGAGGCAGTGGGTGCATTCTGGGCTCGTGAAATCCAGGTTCACAATAATGTGACCGTCACGCTGGACAGCTACTATTCGCCTGCAGCAGGTGGAATGGCCAAGATGACGCGTTCCGGTGACCAAGAGGATGCTGACATCGCGGTCGTGATCCCCGACGCCTACACCCTGCATCAGAACTATCCCAATCCCTTCAACCCCACCACGACCATTGGGTACGCTCTGCCGGAAGCAGGTACAGTGAGCCTGAAGATCTATGACATTCGTGGTAATCTGGTTGAAAGCCTGGTACAGGGATATCAGACGGCAGGTATGCACCAGGTTCAGTTTGGCAGCAGTCAACTGAGCAGTGGTACCTACCTCTATGTCCTTGAAGCCGGTGGTACCCGTCAGGTGAAGCGCATGGCATTCATTAAATAAATCGGATGAATGATGTTGATGCTAGCTGACATCTGATACTGAAACATCCATCGACATTTCTCCTCATGGAAATGTGGATGCATCAAACCAGCCCCGGATTCCCGCCAGAGGATCCGGGGCTTTTTAGTATATTCGCTAATATCTTCCCAGGCCCAGGGAGCAATGAAAATCCATCGCCGAACCATTCTGGAGCTGGAAGCAAATGACAAATAGCCTTAATATCCGAAGAGGTTGATTAGGTTTTGTATTTTCTGAATGAAAAATTCTATTTCAGTTTAAATACACTATTTTGATAGTATGATCAGACTTTTCGGCTTGTAATCTACAAAAATACAGCCCAGAGCTTAGTTGTTGGCCGCTATCGTTAGTTCCATTCCAGATCAATTTATACTCCCCTGCAGAGTGGTCCCGATTCACAAGCATCTTCACTTTTCGTCCTAGATGATCATATATCACTACCGTTACCAAACCATTGTAACGTATCATATACTGAATTGTCGTGGTTGGATTAAAGGGATTGGAGTAATTTTGTAGAAACGAATAATCACGGGGAGCAGCCGCGCTTTCATCATGTTTTATGCTCTCGTGATGATTGAGTAAATACTTTGCAATGTTAGCCGCTGGAGAATTTGTATAATTATTGACAATCGTCATTTTAAAAATTATAATCAAGAAATAAATTATCAAATTATAAGGGTGCATAGAAGAATGCGCTTCCAACAAACACAAAGCTTTCTACCTAATGTCATATACTGCAAGTTGTGCCCACCATAATTAATTTTTCTAGATTAACTGTAAAATAACTTAAGAAATATCAGGAGTTGCAGATGAAAAACAAATATATAATAATATTATTAACGACGCTGATCTGGGGGGGAATGTTGCCCGATGCGAAAGGCGACCCATCGGCAGATTCAGTGTATTGTTACTATGACCCAGATTCTATTCAAACAATGTCGATTGATCCATCTACCAGGTCAACGGTGAATGTCTTGCTAATTTATGTCGGATTCACTGATCGTGAACCAACTTACCCATCCTTAACTTTACCAACATATTGGCAGGTGATTGAAGACACTTTGGAGTATTACTACATGCTGATGACCGACGGGAATGTTACTTTTAATGTAACTACAGTCCAGAGGCCAGGCAATGCATCAGACTCATGTTATGTTGCTTCTCACACCTGGTCGTACTGGAATAATTATATTGGAAATAATTATCTATATAGTGCATTGGGTGAGTTGAATGATGAAATTATTGAAAAAGTCCACAGCGATTACTCCAATATCTTTGACAATGTTGATGCCGTTTTTATGGCATTTCATCACGGACCCATTTTTGCGGCTCGTGGATTTGGTGCAATTGCAACTTTGGGTTACCTGCATAATCCGTATTATCAGGGACCTGGAACAAGCAATCCGTTTGGAGGTGGCGGGTATCATCCTTTTATAAGTACGTTGGTGCATGAATATGGTCATGTATTAGAGCTTGGCCATCATGATACGGGTGATTATTGTCAAATGGAGGATCAAGTCTGGGATACAGCTACGGGACCTTTACCATACTGTTTTATTCACCTGAACCAACTTGGGTGGATAAATCAAGGAAGGATTCAAGCCATCACGACAAATCAAATTGATGTTGAAATAGGGGATTTTTGGGATAACGGCGATGTTATTAAAATTCCAATATCCTCAAACGAGTACTTTCTTGTTAGCAATCATCAGCAAAGTGAATTTGATCGATATCAAAATGGTACTGGTTTACTTATCTGGCACTATACAGGATCAACAAATGCTGATTTAGAATGTGCTGACGGCCGATGGGATTGGCAGACTACAAGCTGTGAAGGTCATTCCGCATATGTTTATCCGTTCGCCACTAATAATATTAATCCATTATATGGGAAGGATGAGTTGGACCTATATAATGTATGGTGCTGTAATAACGGAGATTATGAGAAACATAGTCATCCTGAAATGAAAGGAGATGCCGATGATTTTTGGACATTAAACAATCCAAACTTCCAACCATTTTCAAATCCGAGTACCTACTCCCAAGCAGGAAATTTCACAGATATTTCAGTGAAAGTAAAAGATATTACTGCAGGTGTCGTAACAGCAGATATATTAGTGGATTCTCCGCCAATCACTCCGAGCGGTTTTTCTCTTTCTACTAGTGGAAATCATCCGATTATCTCTTGGAGTAACAATCCAGAAAATGATTTGGATCATTATATTGTAGAAAAGGATTATCACTACTTGACGTTCCCACCAGTAAGTAATACATGGCATGTGGATGTTGGAACTGCAACAAGTTATACTGATTTTGGATTAGATTTAACAGGTAGTAGAACCGCAAAAGTCTATTACCGGGTTAAGGCAGTTGATGAAAGCAACCAAAATTCAGCTTATACTTCAGCAAAAATTGCGTCTGGTGAGGCACAATTAATGAAACCTACCGCTGAAAGCAGCATAATTCCAAAGACTTATGAATGTAGCAATCCTTATCCTAATCCCTTTAATCCAACCGTTTCATTAAACTTTAATATCCCTGTTGAATCCAAGGTATCTATTAGCATTTGGAATTTAAAAGGGGAGATGGTAAATACTGAGTACAAGGGTAATTATTCTCCGGGTGTTCATACATATGATTGGACGCCGGGAAATAAATTACCGTCAGGGATGTATTTGCTGAAGTACTCTGCTACGATGATTTCAGAATCTGAAAAATATTCTTGGCCAAGCAACTTTGAAGCAACTTATAAAATAAACTATTTAAAATAAAATTAATAAGTGCATGCATCATCCTAAGAACAACAGAAATATTACATTCATAATAGCAGTAATCATCATAGTTTTACCTGGATTTGGTATCGGTCAACCTGTCCCAGATACTGAATATTATCCTTTGCACATCGGAGATTGGAAAGAATACTCGGGATTCGTTGGCACTTTCGATGTGTATACACTATTGCGCGAGGGTATCTTGGATACCACGACAATTAATGGAACAGTCTATTTCAAGCAATATGTATCCAACCCGATGGAACAGGATGTCATTTTTATTCGCAATGATACTGCTGGGAATACGCTATACTACAATTTTCAAACAGAGCTTGAAGATACCCTGTATAAAAAGAACAGTATTAATACTGAATGGCTGGTATGGTCAAGTATGCCGATGGACTCAATCTTTGCCTATCAACTTGATAGATATTTTAGTGTCCAAATTGATCCTTTAATATACACAGAGCCATATTGTACTGCATGGAATTTTAGACAAATGACCTTTCTTTACTGGCAAGATGTCCTGGCGCCTGGTGTGGGTAAGGTTTTATACATACCAGAAGGTAATGAGCATTATCTAAGAAGGTTGCACCTCAATAGTGTTGACTATTTTGGTTCGTATACTCTGTTTGGCAGTGACACATTATACTTCAACCCTGGAGTAGGAAATCTAACAGTTACGCCGAATCAGAATGGATTTTTGTATTCTTTTCAATTCTTTCCACACCAACTCAACTGGGAATCCTTTACCATAACAGCTATTGCATTCAGGCATGGTCCAATCAAAGAAAAGTACTTTTCAACAAGCAGACTACTCTTCCAAGATAGTACAGAATACGATTTAATTATAAATTCCTTGAATTTACCACCAGACTACTACTGGGATGTTATGGACGAACGGTTTGTCCCTTCACTGACGAATATAAATGACACACTCACGCTTACGGGTACTTACTCTGAGCGCAATCTGCTACTTGGTGATTCAGCCAATTTTAATCTATCCATGAATCCGGATAGTTTTCAAGTCGCAATAGTCGTAAACGATATTGAAGTATCAGTTGATCCCAAAGATGATTCGACCGTACAGTCCCGGGAACTTCGAGTTGAACCAGCCTATCCCAACCCTTTCAATCCAGAAACTCATATTAAATATAACTTACCCAACAATTCAAATTTTCACATTAAAATTTTCAATATTAATGGAGAATTAGTTTATCGAAAAGATTTTGTGAATCAAATAGCTGGTCAACATACTTTTTATTGGAATGGCATTGGTTATACGGGTCAAAAAGTACCCAGTGGTTTGTACCTGGTATCAATGGTTGCAACGAATACTTTATTAAATAGGTATTATAGTGCGGATGCAAGATATTCCAAAACCCAAAAAATAATACTCCTGAAATAGTATCAAATGATACCAAAGGGGTGTTTGATTAGAGGTTTCTACTAGGAAAAGTGGACTTCCTACATTTTGGCCAACACTCCGAAAAACCTCAAGTCGTCTTTGAGCCGGGAGCATTTGTTTCCACAGTCAAACCCTCATTTTCGAAGTCCGGAAAAAAACCAACCTTCTGTTCTTCACGTGGTTGAATTCG
>JAIPJQ010000093.1 GCA_021734065.1 Fidelibacterota bacterium
CCGTGAGTACCGGCGCCTTGCTGGGCATCTGTAGTGTGGAATGGATATTCACCAGCATATCCACCTTATCCGCGAAGGGCGGGCAGGCAATGGTGGGAAATTCACTGTTGGCGGCCACGAAACCGCTGAGTGCATTGGAGCGGCCGGCGATGGTCACATACACCACCGCTTTTTCGTTGGCATTTTTCTGGAGAATTTCCAGCACCTTCAGTGGCTCTTTATGAGCTGAAGCAGCATGCTGCTCCCAACTGATGCCAAACTCATCCAGCTTATCTGTTATTTTTTTCGCGTGGGCTTCGTCAGAAACCGAGCCCATGATAATTACTGTCTTCATGATATTTCACCTGTCAGATTTTTTTGAATTCGCGTTTGAATCGGTTCGTCTATGTCCGGGAACTGAAATGTTTCGCCGGTTATCATTTCATAGAGCTGGATATAGCGGCGTGACAATTCCACCACCAGTTCTTCCGGTGCCGGTGGCAGCACCTCATCATGGTACGGGTCACAATGCTCTTTGAACCATAAGCGCAGAAATTCCTTGTCAATATTTTCCGGTTCCTGGCCGGCAGTAATGCGCTCCTCATAGCTTTCGGCAATCCAGTAACGGCTGGAATCGGGGGTGTGGATTTCATCAATGAGCAGGATATTGCCCTGCGCATCCTTACCCATTTCGTACTTGGTGTCCACCAGGATCAGACCATGTTTACGGGCTACCTCCTGCCCGAAGGCAAACAATTCCTGCGCTTTTGCGCTGGCATATTCCCAGTCCTCCCGGGACATGAGTCCTTCCGAAATAATCTCGTCCGGCGAAATTGGCCGGTCGTGAACAGCATCCTTGGTGGTGGGTGTGATGAGATTTTTCTCCAATTTCTGATTCTTCACCAAACCATCCGGTAAGTCATTCCCACAATAATTCCGTGAACCATTTTTGTACACGGTCCATAAGGAGGTACTTGTGGAACCGGTGATATAGCCGCGCATGACAAATTCCACCGGAAAAACCTCACACCGGGTCCCCACAGTCACATTGGGATCGGGAATGGTCAGGACATGATTGGGAATAATGTGTTTGGTGCGCTCGAACCACCAGGCGCTGGTCTGATTCAGCACCTGTCCCTTGAAGGGAATGGCGGCCAATACACGGTCGAAAGCACTCTGGCGGTCGGTGGTGACGAACACCATCTTATCTGCCAGCCGGTAGCTGTCCCGCACCTTTCCCTGGATTTTTTCCCCAATGCCCAGCTCTGTATCTTCCAGGCAATTGTGGATTTGTTTTTGGATAATTGTTTTATAATCGCTCATTCGTTCTCCGTTTTTCAAATGGGGCAGTCCTTACGTCAAGATTTGCAAACCATGATTTGCTGCCTCTGTTTTCTATTCACCACTCACATCTGCTCGCCCATACCAAAAGGCATCATGGGCAAACGGATTAAAGAAAATATGTGTATTCAGAATCTCGGTAAGGGTCTGAGGATTCTCTTCACCCGTAATTTCCAGCGTCCAGAGCACACCTCGTTTGACCCTATTCAACGACTTGATGCCGAACCAATCCCGCAGAGCTTTGTGTTTGTGTTCTCCCACGCCACCTTCCCGATGGCGCACCAGAATCTGGTACTGCCCGGTCCGGGCGGGTCGCTTTTCAGCCAAAATCTCTTTGTTGGAATTAAATAACTCTCCCGAATCAACCAGCTCCCGCTGTACTGTTTCATCGGGCGGTGAATCGAACAGCAGCTCCCAATGGGTCTGGCGGTGAACCTTTACGGCAAACCCCAGACGCTGCAGGGTCTGCTCAACCGAAACGGCTTCATTATCGGTAATAATCAAATCCACCACATATTCATGGGCATCTTCCGGTGGGTTATAGTCATTAAGTTCAAATTCCGGCGCAGGCAGGGACATCCTGGTGTGAACACCTGATGGTGAGCTTGTTAAATAATCCCGCATGCTGGAAAAAATTTTATCACCTTTGGGCGTGCGCTCCGGATGAGGCATCATGGCCATGACATTGCCCGCCGAATTACATACAGCCGCCAGGTTCTCAACGGAGCCATTGGGATTCACCGGAAAATCCGGTCTGGCAACGCCATTTGTATCCACATAAATAAAAGGCAGCTGGTCATTTTCCCGTAGTTGTTCCAACACCTGGGGTGGGATGACGAACCGGCCTTCTGCGTGCGCCACCGGAATATGCATCTGTTCACCGGCATCAAAATTCCTCGTGAAGGCACAACGCCGCGCCAAGGAAGTCATTTTCACATCCACCCAGCCATTATAAAACCCGGTGCCCGTCACCTGGCCAGCCTGCATGCGCCGATTGGCATCCAGAGCCATGGCTAGCACATAATCTTCCGCGCCCGGCACAAGTCCGGTTTCCACCAGCACCTGAGCTCCATTACAAATCCCCAGAACCGGTTTGCCCTTTTCGCTTTCCCGTTTCAGGACACGAACTACCGGATCCAATGATGCTATCACTCCGGCACGGGAGCGATCTTCATAGGAAAATCCACCCACGATGAAATATCCATCGCACGCTTCAAGGTCTTGGTAATCCTGATTCCAGAGAAAGGGTACGGGATCCAGGCCGTTGCGTTTCAGCGCCAGAATGGACTCACGCTCACAATTCGATCCGGGAAATTGAATCACTGCAATTTTTTTCATGAAAGTTTGTCCTGCGGGAATGGCGCAGCAGTGTGCATTGAGTTTTGAGTATTCGGATGGGTGAGAGACAGACGCCTAGGAAAATTCAACACCGGGGCGCCCCTCCTGAATCATCCCCAGGTCAAATATCTGGAGATCACTATTCTCAGCGATAAATGTCTTCAAAGTACCCGCTACCTCGGCTGTCACCACAAAAATCAATCCGATGCCCATGTTGAAGGTCCGGTACATTTCATGGTCCGGAATATCACCGATTTGCTGCATGGTGCGAAAGATTTCCGGCACCTCCCAGGCGGATTTTCGAATCACAGCCCGGCAATTTTCCGGCAGAATCCGTGGGAGATTTTCTGGCAGCCCGCCACCGGTGATGTGAGCCATGCCTTTCACCACAATTCCGGCATCCAGCAGCGCCAAGACCAGATTGGCGTAATTGATATGCGGTTTGAGCAACGCATCACCCACGGTCTCATTCAGTCGCGGGTGGAAATCTTCTGCGGCATATCCGCCCGCTTCGAAGAAGAGTTTCCGTGCCAGCGAATAACCATTGGTGTGGAGACCGCTGGAATTCACCCCAATAATCACATCACCGGGACAAATCCCGGCACCATTCACAATCCGTTCTTTTTCCACCACACCCGCAATGACACCCACTAAATCAAGTTCACCTCTCCGGTAGGTGTCGGGCATTTCCGCCGTTTCACCGCCCACCAGTGAGACGCCGATTCCCTTGCAGGCTTTGGCCATACCACCCACGATTTGCTCAACGATGTCCGGATTCAGCCGGTCATTGGCGATGTAATCCAAAAATGTCAGCGGACGGGCACCGTGGACAATAATGTCATTCACACAAGCACTCACCAGATCATGTCCGATGGTATCAAACCTGCCCAGCATGCGCGCTACGATCATCTTCGTTCCCACACCGTCAATACTTTGCACCAAAACAGGATTTTTGTAACCGGTAAGCAGGTCCGATAAATCGAAAAATGACCCAAAACTCCCGATTCCGGTAAGCACGGCCGGTGAAAAGGTAGCCTTCACATCCCCCTTTATCCGTTCAACTACCTCGTTGCCGGCATCAATATTCACCCCGGCACTTTTATAGTTCAGGCTCATACCAGTTTCTCCCTTAAGCCATTCTGCCAGGCGGAACGCGCCGCATCCACGGACAGTTGAATCAAATTTTCGATGATAATGGCACCTTCCGCTGTTGTGTTGCCTATAGCATGACTGGTCACTGACCATTTATGAAAAATTTCGTTTACGGCAGCAATGTTTTCCCGTGACACTTCCAGCAAGAAACCACCGGTTTCGCTGAATAATTTTTTATCGTTGCGCAGTTTCCCCGGAATGTTGACACGGCACCCAATGCCTTTTTCGAAAGTCATTTCACTTAAGGCAGCGGCCACACCACCTTCGGAAATATCATGGCAACTACGGACCAGTCCGGCCTGAATAACCTCTGCAACGGCGTGTACGTGTTGCTCCAATTCAGCCATGTCCGGTTTCGGCACGCGGGCACCCAATTCACCATGCAGGGCGTAGTAGATACTGCCGCCACATTCATCCTGCCGAGCACCAATCAAGACTATTTCACTATCAGTATGCTGGAACGAATTCGTCACAGCCCTGCTCACATCCGGCAGACTTCCTACACAAGAAATAATGGGACTGGGCGGAATGGCGGACTCTTTGGTTTCGTTGTAAAACGATACATTTCCGGCGATGATGGGTAAGGGTGTATTCTCACGATGCGCCAAGTGGAAATTTTTGCACGCTTCCGCCACACCACGCGTCCCTTCCACGAACGCCCACATCTGTTCCGGTTTCTCCGGATTACCATAACACAGACAGTCGGTAACAGCTTCGGGCAATGCCCCGGTTGCAGCGATATTGCGCAACGACTCGGCAACGGCATTCACCCCACCCCAATACGGATCAATCTTGCCGTAATTGGGATTTTGGTCAACAGTTAGCGCAATTCCGGTGGCGCGAATTTCATCCGGAAATTCATCTGAGTTAAAAGGTCGCATGATACCCGCATCCGCCTGACCTGCTTCCAGAACGGTACGACCTTGTACCGACTTGTCATAGGTTTCAAAAATGGATTCCCGGGAAGCTACATTTTCATGTGACAGGATTTCCAGCAGAACTTTGTTACAGTCCTCGGGTTCGGGCAAAACGGGCTCTGTGAAGGCAAGTTTGGGTGCTTTAACCGCACGATCGTATAAAAATCCCCGTGTCACCTCCGGAGCAGGTGCATTTACAATTTCCGTATCACCAACCCTCACGATGAATTGTCCATCATCCCGGATTTTGCCAATCTCGCTGGCTCGCGCACCAGAACTGATATTGGGCAGATCAAAAGTATCGTTGTAATGCGCCAGAATTACCGGTGTGAGATCCGGCGGGCAAACCCACATAAAACGCTCCTGGGTTTCCGCGCACAATATCACCGAAGGATGCAGTTCCGGCATGCTGGTATGGACTTTTTCCATGTCGATTTCCGCACCATAACCAGCCGTCTCTGCCATTTCCACACTGGCCGTGGCAATACCGCCGGCGCCCAGATCCTTGAATCCTACCCGCTGCAAATCACCGCGTGATTTGAGCAGGTCGAACAAGGCATAAGTGGATTTCAACAGGTGGCGTTTTAAAAAGGCATTGGGCTCCTGTACCGCGCCCTTGTTCTGGGCTTTTTCAGCCTCATCCAGTTCGAAGGAGGCGAAACTGGCACCACCGAACCCGCTGTTATCTGTGGGTTTTCCCACCAGAATAATGTCAAATCCGGACGCGTTGGGCGGCGCGTATGAGTGAATAATATCCGCTTCACGAACCACTCCCAGCGTTACCACGGTAACCAGGCAATTGTCATTATACCCGGCATCGTAATAGACATCACCCGCCAGGTTGGGCACGCCGATGGGATTTCCATAACCGGCAATACCACCAACCACCCCTTCCTGAATCCATTTGGTCTTCGGACGGTTGATCTCACCAAAGCGCAGACCGTCCGCCACGGCAATCACCTCAGCACCCATGCACGCCACATCCCGCACATTCCCGCCAATCCCGGTCGCTGCACCTTCGTAGGGCACGATCTGGCTGGGATGGTTATGGGACTCGTGACTCATGACAATGCCATAGCGCCGTCCTGCATTGTCGGTAGCCACCGCCACGATTCCCGCATCCTCCTTGGCGCCCAGGATCACATGCGGTCCGTCGGTGATGAACTGTTTCAAATGGGGACGGCTGGATTTATAAGAACAATGCTCAGAGCCCTCAATGGAAAATAGAATCGCCTCCGCCAGTGAAGGCGCCCGGTTCAGGAAGCTCTCCTGAATTTTCAAAGCCTCGTCCGGTGTCAGGGCAATGTTGTATTCGCCGAGCAGATTTTGAATGCTTTTGGCATCCCCGCTGGAGAAATCAAGAATCTCGGTGGTAAACGCCATTAATCTGCCTGCCGTAAAATGGTTTGGTTCCGACCGGGTCCAAGCGAGATAATGGCAATGGAACAGTCCAGATTTTCCTCGATAAAGGTGATGTAATCGCGCAGTTCCTGGGGTAAGGCATCAAATCCGTCCCGGCAGAATTGGGCGGCCTGTTCGTCACTCATATCCGGCCAACCGGCCAGGGTTTCATAAATGGGTTTGGCTTTGCGCATGGCTGTGAGGCTGGCGGGCATTTCCTCCACACGCTTACCATCAATTTCATAAGCTGTACATACTTTGATATCCGGACAGCCGGAGAGTGTATCCAGTTTTGTCAATGCGATATGGGAGAGTCCATTCACCCGCACCGCCTGCCGTAACTGAACCAGATCCAGGTAACCGATACGGCGCGGCCGGCCGGTAGTGGTACCGTATTCATCCCCTTTGTCACGCAATGTGGTGGCAAAATCGCCCTCAATTTCCGTGACGAAAGGACTGATTCCAACCCGCGTCACATAGGCTTTGGCCACGCCGATCACCTGGCGCGATGCATTAAATCCCACACCCGCACCGGCACCGATATGACCCGCCACTGTTGAGGCACTGGTTGTATGTGGATACAACCCATGGTCTACATCCAGTGACATTCCTTGAGCACCCTCGAAAAGCAGTGCTTTCCCGGATTTCCATGCCCGATAGAGTTCTACCTCTGTGTCGCAGATATACCGCGACAACACCTTACCGTAAGCCAGATATTCTTCCAGTATGGCCTCCACTGTTTGCTCAAATTCAGCATTAAAAACTTTGGTGATGAGATCACGATTGAAGGTGTACCCTTTGGTGAGCTTCTCCCGGAACATGTCCGGTTCCAGTAAATCGCCCATCCGGATGCCCTGCCGGTACATTTTGTCCGCATAGACCGGAGCAATACCCCGCCGGGTACTTCCTGCCGCCAGATTGCCCTGGTGTGTGGAAAGCGCCTCGTCCAATGCGATATGATACGGCATAATGATATGGGCGCGTTCGCTGATCATAAGTTTGGGGGTAATGCCCCGTTTTTCCAGAGATTCCAATTCCTGAATCAACACCACCGGGTTCACCACCACCCCATTCCCGATCACCGAGGTGGGTTTCGGGAAGACAATGCCGCTGGGCAGCAGATGAAATTTGAAGATCTCACCGTCCAGATTGATGGTATGGCCGGCGTTATTGCCCCCCTGATACCGGACGACATAATCCACATTTTCGGCGAAATAATTGGTGATTTTGCCTTTGCCTTCATCGCCCCACTGAGCGCCGACAATCACGGTTAATGGAACGGGTTGGGATGGGTGCTGCATGGTAGATCTGGCCTGACTGGTTATGGGTTATTTGGTTGTTCAGCGTTGATGTCACGACTATCAAACGACATTAGCCTACCCACCAGAACCATGCTAATTCAAGCTCCCAAGGGGCAGCTTTTTACAGGGTACAGTTTGGGTGTAGTTGGTGGGTTTTGAGTGGAGAAACGCGATAATTATCATTGATTTTTCGGTGTTCTCGTGGCAAAAGTAACCGAGGTGTCTATGCTCTGCAACGCAAATTTATGAAACCGCCCGTTTATTTTAGAACGCTTGTCAGGAACCATCTTTAGACATTGATTATATTAATTTTATATCGGTTTATATTTTTCAGTTCCGCCCCATAGAAACCGCGGGGTGACCACCACTGATTGCCCCTACAAACGCTCCCAGGTGGCGTAAAATTGCCTGCCCTCCTACCACTGGGCGTGTATATTTCCGCCACGCTATGGCAGGCTTAATCACCAGTACGATTCGCATTCCCGACCTTCATCAACTCCCCGAATTGTTTCCCCAACATTTAGCGGATTTGCGGGAGCGTCTCCATCGCGGTGATAAATCGACCAAACCCACCATCATCAAAATAAAGTTTGAGCCCAATGATGGTAAACCCGTTGATCAACTTGCCTGGCTCACTTCCCAAACCGCACTGCCCAAAATCGCCTGGTATGCCCGTGACGGTGCCTATTCGGTAGCGGCGCTGGGATCCGCCCATGAACGCTATGCAACGCAGGTAAATTCGCCGGCTGAATTACAGACTGTTTTAAACGGGCTCACCAACCATGACTCAGAATATTTATCCTATTTTGGTGGTGTAGCCTTCGATCCGTATGTGGAAACGGATTTGGAATGGCGGCCGTTTGGTGCTTACCGGTTTGTGGCGCCCATGTTCTATTTCGAAACCGAAGCAGGACGACAGCGCTTCGTGGTACAAGCCATTGCCCCGGACAAGATTGCGCCGGCACTGGAAGGTCTGACTGACGCGTTTCAGGCGATTCGATGGGACAATGCGCCACCTGAGACACCCATGATTCAGCTATTAAGCCGTGACGAATTTCCTGCCCATGACCGTTGGCTGGAGATCCATGCTCAGGTGTTGAATGATATTGGCAACGCAAAATACCAAAAAGTGGTGCTGGCCAAAAACGAAGTTCTGAACACAGCTGCCAACCTGACGCCGGGCAGCATCTTTCATCAGTTGGTCCAGTCCAATTCCTCATCCTACCGATTTTATTTTGAACCAGAGCCGAATCGCGTTTTCATGGGGGCGTCACCCGAACGGTTATTTCGCCGGGAACAGAACACCCTTCAGTCTGAAGCACTGGCAGCTACGCGTTCGCGGGGCAAATCGCCAGCCGAGACGGAAGAATTGGGACAGGAGCTGATGAACAGTGGAAAAGATCGGCTGGAACATCAGATCGTTTTTGAGCAG
>JAIPJQ010000094.1 GCA_021734065.1 Fidelibacterota bacterium
ACCAGGTACAGATAGACTCATTGGGATTACCCACACAAAATAGTTATCGTGATTCGCTGACGATTCAGGTGGACCTCACCACAACGGGACATTTCGCCGAGAGCGGTACACTGAAACTCCTGATTAATGGTGTCATTCAACAAACACAGGCGACTGACTCCATTCGATTCGGGGAACGAACCGGTACAGCGCTTTATCTGGCGCCCCAGCCACCAGGCTATCACACTTTGCGGGTGGAATATTCCGGTGAAAGCACTGCTGAACTGGATACCAGTTTTTGGATCGGCATTGAACCCACGGACCTGATTATCAACGAGATCATGCCCTGGCCTGAATCGGGCGAGCCGGAGTGGGTGGAGATTCTCAATCGTTCACCAGTCAATATTCCCGTGAATGTGATGGGAGTGGGTGATGTTTCTACAATTGGCTGGAATGACACGACCGGGAGCATAGCGCCCAGCGATTTACTAACGGTAACCCAGGAAGCAACTCCATTCGGTTGTGAGAACACATTGACTTCCTGGCCGGGATTTGGGAATTCCGCCGATGGCGTACGCATCGTGGATCGCACCGGCAGAACCATTGACAGTCTGGCCTATGACGCTGATTGGTTATTGAAACAGGGGCAATCGTTGGAACGCATCTGGCCGGATTCGGCGTCCACAGCACTTTCCAACTGGCAACAGCACCCGGAAAATGGGACCCCCTGCGAATTGAATATGAGCACACCTTTGCCGGTGGATTTGGCGCTTACCGGAGTTCAATTTGACACGACAACGCTGGTCGTTGATACGGTTTCACCGGTGACATTCCAGGTCACCAATCTTGGCTATGAGACCAGCAGCGGCGGAAAATTGTGGTTTCAGGTGAATGGAGCTTCCTCCACTTCCGCAGATACTGATCTGCCCGCAATTCCGCCGGACAGCACCATTTCTGTTCCCCTCCAATGGCCGTGGGAAACGGCGGGATTGTCCATGATTCATGCCTGGCTGGATGCAGCACCGGACCAGAACCCCGGGAATGACTCATTGATGACACCGGTTTTCATTACCTATGACGATCCCACGCTGCTGCTGACGGAAATCATGTACCTGCCTGCCAGCACGGATCGGGAGTGGATTGAGATTTACAACACCTCAGCGGACAGCATTCAGATAAACGACTGGAGCATTGCGGATGCTTCCCAGATCGTAAGACTGGCATCAGATTCCGCTGTTTCAATTCCACCGGATGCATATTTCGTTATCCAGGCACCAGGTAATCCGGTGACACCTTCGGCGCTGAGTGCGGAATCATTCCCCAATCTGAATAACACCGGTGATTTTTTAGGGATTCTGGATCCGCTGGGAAATTGGATTGACTCGCTCTCCTTTACACAGGATTGGGGTGACCGGGAAGGCATTTCCCTGGAGCGGATCCGTTTGAATGCACCAACGGCCAGCGCTTCCAACTGGGGCAATGCCGTGTCACCTACCGGATCAACGCCTGGTGAACAGAATAGTCTTTTCCTGGACGCCATACCCAAATCGCTCACACTCACCATTTCACCCAATCCCTTTTCGCCCGACGACGACGGATTTGAAGACTTTCAGACGATCAGCTATACACTGCCCTTTGAGTCGGGGAGTATTTCTGCGGAAATTTTTGATGTGTATGGTCGGAAAATGGCAACCCTGGCGGAGAATCAACCCGTTGCCGCAATTGGTGAGATCGTCTGGGATGGCTCCTGGGACTATACCCATGCCATTCGTATGGGCATTTACATTCTAAAATTCCGGGCCGATGATCATCACGGTCACGTGTACCAAAAACTGGTGAAAACCTATATCGCCCGGTGATGGTACCGAGCGAAAATATTAGTGCAAATCAAAAGGCCGCTCTTTCGAACGGCCTTTGATAATCATATTCGTTTATCCCTTTAAAGGGAACCCTGGATGATTACTCTTCCTTCAATGTCTTCACCAAATCGGTGACAACTTTTTTGGCGTCACCGAAGATCATCATGGTTTTGTCATCGAAGAACAGTTCATTGGCTTCACCGGCAAATCCGGCACCCAACGAGCGTTTCACAATCATCACCGTCCGGGCCTGGTCCACATTCAGAATGGGCATCCCATAGAGCGGACTATCTTTTTTGTAGCGCGCGGCCGGGTTAATCACATCATTGGCGCCAATCACCAGGGCAACATCCGTGTCCTGGAAATCGTCATTAATGGCGTCCATTTCCAGCAGCAGATCGTAGGAGACATTGGCCTCGGCCATGAGCACATTCATGTGTCCCGGCATACGACCAGCCACAGGATGGATGGCATAACGGACTTTCACACCCTGATCCATGAGGATTTGCGCCATTTCCTGCAGAACATGTTGAGCCTGCGCCACGGCCAGACCATATCCGGGAACAATGATCACCGACTGGGCCTGTTCCATCATAATGGCTGCATCAACGGGCGTGTAATTGGTAACGGTGCGGGTTTCTTTTTCACCACTGGCGGTGGCACCACCGTCCGTTCCTACCGCACCGAAGAGCACATTGGTCAGCGAACGATTCATGGCCACACACATGATATTGGTGAGTATCAAACCGGAAGCTCCCACCAGTGCACCGGCGATGATCAGCACGCTGTTTCCCAGCACAAAACCGGTCATGGCTGCGGCGATACCGGAATAGCTATTCAATAGCGAGATAACCACAGGCATATCCGCACCACCGATAGGAATCACAAATGTGATTCCGAAGATGGCGGCTACGCCCACGATGATAATCGCCCACAGGAGATATTCGCCCGGGTACATAATCGCCAAAACGATGAGCACCACGGAGGCTATCAGCAGCAATGTGTTTAGGATTTGATGCAGGGGCAGCACAATGGGTGCGCCGCGCATGATCCCCTGTAGTTTTGCGTAGGCGATAAGACTACCGGTGAAGGTTACCGTACCGATCAACAGACTGAGGGAGACGGTGAGGTTGGCGTGTACTGCCACATCACCGTGCGCTTGATACAGTTCCGCGAATGCCACCAGCGTGGAAGCGATTCCGCCAAACCCGTTGAACAGGGCGACCATTTGCGGCATGGAGGTCATCTGGACCTTCTTGGCAGCCACCGCCCCGATGGCGCCACCGACGATCAATCCGATGATGATGTATTCAAAACTGACGATATTCCGGTCGAACAGCGTCATAATCACGGCAATCAACATACCGCTCATGGCCAGTAGATTCCCCCGCCGGGCTGTTTTCGGGGAGCTCAGGTTTTTCAAACCCAGGATAAAAAAGACCGCTGCTACGAGATAGACGATCCGGGTAATAATTTCCATATTCATGGCTTACTCCTTCGCGTCTTTTTTGTCTTTTTTGGGTTTGAACATCTCCAGCATGCGGTCGGTGACCATGAATCCGCCCACCACATTAATGGTGGCAGAAATGACCGCCAGGAGTCCCAAAACCGTAGCCAGTGTGGAATGTCCTGCGCCGGTGGCAACCAGAGATCCCACGATGGTGATACCTGAAATGCCGTTGGAGCCGGACATAAGCGGTGTATGCAGTAGCGGCGGAACTTTGGTAATCAATTCGAACCCGACGAAAATCGCCAGTACGAAAATGGTAAACAGTGAAAGCAGATCCATTAGTTACCTCCGTTACTTAAGCGATCTTTGACCATCTCGTTGGTAATCTCACCGTCCCGGGTAATACAAGCCCCCACGGTAATTTCGTCTTCCCAATCCAGGGCGTTGTCTTCCGCCTGATAGAGATGATTGAACAAGTTCACAATGTTTTTAGCGTACATCTGGCTGGCGTGTACCGGAACGGTTGCGGGTAGATTCACAGCGCCGATAATGGTGACATTTTCCTTCACCACCGTTTTGCCGGCTTCGGTCAATTCGCAGTTGCCGCCATTTTCAGCCGCCAGATCAATAATGACACTGCCGGGATTCATTTTCTTCACCATTTCGGTGGTAATGAGCACCGGCGCGGCTTTCCCGAAAATCTGTGCCGTGGTAATGACGGCATCAATCTTGGACAGACGGGCAGCGATAGCTTCCTGTTCTTTCTGGAGAAAGAGGTCGGACTGGGCTTTCGCATAGCCACCTTTGGTCTCCACATCCTCTTCCGGCAGTTCCATTTCCACAAATGTGGCGCCCAGACTCTCTACCTGCTCACGCACGGCGGGACGCGGGTCAAAAGCCGACACCCGGGCACCCAGACGCTTGGCAGTGGCAATCGCCTGTAAACCGGCCACACCGGCCCCCAGAATCAAAACATTGGCCGGGGTAATGGTGCCGGCTGCCGTCATTAACAGCGGGAATATTTTGCCCAGTTCATTGGCTGCCATCAACACCGCTTTATAACCGGCGATGGTGGCCATGGATGACAGCGTATCCATGCTCTGAGCACGGGTGATCCGCGGAATAAATTCCATGGAAAATGCCGTGACCTTGCGTGTTTGAAAGGATTTGACCATCTCAGCATTATAGAATGGTGCCATATAACCGATGAAGGTTTTCCCCTCACCGATAAGTTCCGGCTCACCCTTGGCAGCCTGTGGCGGCTGCACTTTAAAAATAATATCCGCAGCATCGTACAACGCTTTGGTCTCAGCGATCACTGTTGCACCGGCAGCGGTGTACGCTTCATCAGGAAATGATGCCGCCATGCCCGCGCCGGCTTCCACCAATACCTCGTGACCATTTTTGGTCAACGGAGCTACCATTGATGGAATCAGCGCCACGCGGGTTTCACCGGCTACCGTCTCCTTTGGAATTCCGATTTTCACGTGCCTCTCCTTGTTTAGTCTCTATGCCAATCTGATTGTTGCATATCTTTGTGTCTCATAAGCCCCCCGGAGGCTTTTCTGCGAAACTGTCCCTAACTTTTTGCAGGCTTGCTGTTCTCTGTCGTCTGAAATTTCATCTTCTGCTTGGTGTAATATTCATCTTCGGGTTGCAGAGCAATACACTGGTCAATGACTTTCACGGCTTCTTCGCTTCTGCCCAGTTTCCATAACACTTCTGCATGGGTATCCATCACTTGGGCACGGGACTCCGGATCTGCCGTTTCGGGCAGCAACTCAATGGCTATTTCACTCTTGGCAAGCGCATCTTCCAGGTTTCTTTCCAGCTCAGCCATGCGCCAGGCATACCCGTTGTACAATTGGGTTGAAACGGTACCGTTCTGCTCCATGAAGGTCACATATTCCTGCAGAACCTGCGCCTCACCATCGCCATCACCAGCCCGGCGATAATAGCGGGACAGGTTGTTGTAGGCTTCCGGGATGTAAGGACTTTCCGGGTATTGGCTGATATAATCCCCTAAAGCTGACGGACTGGCAGACTGTTCAACCTTGTACTGGGCAATCTTAAACTGTGAAAGCGCCCTCTGGTCACCATCAGCTTCTGCCAGATCCAGAACCTTGTCCCAATAGGAGATCGCCCCTTCCAGGCCGCTCATGTTTTCAACTTTGTGGGCGAACTGAATGAGCAGACCAGGATCGTTGGGATTCTCTTCCAGGCGGGCTTTCAGCGTGGGGTAGGTATCAATTCCATTCACAATCCGGGTCAACTCTCCCACCATGTCCTCGGCCGGTAAATACCCGGGGATCCGGTCAACTTCTTCACCCTCCGCATTGAGAAAGACCATGGTGGGATATCCACCGATGCGGTACTTTTTAGCAAGTTCAATGCCATCACTCTTTTCCGCATCAACCTCAATGGGAATCAGGTGCTGCCGGGCGACATCAATTACCTGGGGATCCGGCCAGGTTTGGGCATCCAGGCGTTTACACCACGAACACCAGTCTGTGGAAAACTCCACCATGACCAGCTTATCGTTATCCGCTTTTGCTTTTGTCAGGGCATCATTAAATCCACCCTGAACCCACGGGAAGGTGGGGTTTTCGGTGGAGCAATTCCCTAAAACGAGAACAGTCGTAATTAAGGGTAATATCAGACGTTTCATATCAGAAACTCCTAACGTGAAGTTGTGTATTTTGTAAACACGCGTTTTTGATTGTACTTGAAAGTGAAGAAATGGGGTGCTTTGGCAAATTTATTTTTCAATGCGCGCCAATATAATCGGCAACATCGCCAGCACAAGGCAGCATTGGATGCCCGGAAAATTTTAGGAACAGTGGAAGTCCGGATTGGCGTGCTACACGATGCCTGACCAAAATCAATAGGTATCCATCTGTTGCTTGTCTTTAATCTCCTGGATTGCCCGCAGAACATCCCGGCGGCTCACCTGGCCAATGACCTTGCCCTCTTCCACCACCGGCATCCGCCGATAGATGTTTTTTAAAAACAGGTCTGCCACGGTGAAAATATCCGTATCGGCGTGAATGGAAACGACCGCCTCCGTCATATAATCGTCAACGGTGCCGCCCGGCTCGTGATGGTATACGCCGTTGGCCAGAATTCGCAGACAGTCTTTTTCCGACACAATGCCCACCAAACGACCCTTCCCATCCACCACCGACGCCCCGGAGATCTCATTTTTCACCAGCGTATCAATGGCCACTTCGATGGGCGTATCCGGTTGAAACGTGATCACTTTTTTGGTCATAAAATCGCGAACTGAAATTTTACGCATTTGAAATTCCTCCCCGTTGTTGCCCTGCGAAAGATTGCCCGACGGCAACGCGTTTTTAAAAGATGCGTTATTGAATATGCTACCGACGAATGAACCTATAAGTCAAGGTAAATTGTTAATTAAGAGAATGTCACAGCAGGGAAATATCTGGAACAATCCGCTCCCGGAGTCTATTATAACCCAACAATGCATTTCAAAAGGAGATACAGATGATGAACATATTTCGCCGCACCTTGCTCCTGGCTGTAGTTGTGGGTGTGGTCACCAGTTGTAGTTGGTTTACATCCGGGAAGAGCGGCGGCGCCCACCACGCCGAATTCAAACAGACATTACCCATTGATTCTGACGTTCGCACCGGCGTGTTGCCCAATGGGCTTCAATACTATATCCGTTACAATCCCAAGCCGGAACACCGTGCTGAGTTGCGTCTGGCCGTGAATGCTGGATCAATCCTGGAGAATGACGACCAGCAGGGATTGGCCCATTTTGTTGAGCACATGTCCTTTAATGGAACGGAACACTTTCAAAAATCGGAACTGGTTGACTATCTGGAATCCATCGGTATGCGGTTCGGACCCGATCTGAATGCCTATACCAGCTTTGATGAAACCGTTTACATGCTTCAGGTGCCCACGGATTCTTCGGAAGAGCTGAAAACAGCCTTTCAAATTCTGGAAGACTGGGGACACCTGCTCAGTTTCAATGACGAAGAGATTGACAAAGAACGGGGTGTGATTATTGAGGAATGGCGCCTGGGACGCGGTGCGGAACAACGCATGCGGGACGAACAATTTCCCATCATCCTGAAAGATTCCCGCTACGCCCAGCGCCTGCCCATCGGGAAGAAGGAAATTCTGGATACTTTCCCCTATGAAACATTACGCCGGTTTTACAAAGACTGGTACCGACCCGATCTCATGGCCGTGGTGGCGGTGGGTGATTTTGACATGGATGCCATCGAAGGGCTGATCCAATCCCATTTCGGCAATCTCACCAATCCGAAAAATGAGCGGGGGCGGGAATTTTACCCGGTTCCCGACCACGAGGAGACCCTGTTCGCCATCGCCACCGATAAAGAGGCGACCCGGAATCAGCTGACCGTTTATTACATGCAGGATGTGAAGCCCGAGGAAACCATTGGCCATTATCGTGAACGCCTCATGGGTTCTCTGTACAATGCCATGTTTAATGACCGACTGAACGAACTGGCCAAACAGCCGGATGCGCCCTTTCTGTATGGCTATTCCGGACAGGGACGCTTCGTGCGCACCAAAGAAGTGTATCTGCTGTCAGCCGGCGTGGCGGATAATGGCATTACCAACGGGCTGGAAGCGCTCCTGCGGGAAGCCAAACGCGTCCATGACTACGGATTCACCCAATCGGAGCTGGAGCGACAGAAAAAAACCATGCTACGTCGTATGGAGCAAGCCTACAATGAGCGCGATAAGACCGAATCCCGTAATCTGGCCCGCGAATATGTAAGTCATTTCCTTAATGGCGAACCCATTCCCGGTATCGAATACGAGTACACCATTACCCAAAAATTACTGCCTACGATTACACTGGACGATGTAAATCACTTGGCGGACGAGTGGATTACCACGCATAATCGCGTGATCACGGTGAATGCGCCGGAAAAAGAGGGCGTGTCTGTTCCCACAGACAAAGAACTGACCACCGTGCTGGAAGCCGTTTCCCGGGAAAAGGTGGAGCCCTATGCGGAAGCGGTGAATGCCGAACCATTACTGGCGCAGGAACCGGCTCCGGGTAAAGTGGTGTCAGAAGCGACACACGCTGATGTAGGGATTGTAGAATGGACACTGAGCAACGGTGTGAAGGTCATTCTCAAACCCACTGATTTTAAAAATGACGAAGTCCGTTTCACCGCCTTCAGTCCCGGTGGCACCAGCCTGGTCCCAGACAGCCTTTACATCGCTGCAGAGACTACTGCTGACCTCATGTTTGAGAGTGGACTGGGGAATTTCGATCGGATTAGCCTGGACAAAAAGCTGGCGGGACAGGTAGTGAATGTCCGTCCCTGGCTGGAAGAGTTGGAAGAGGGGCTCAACGGATCCGCCTCACCGGCTGATCTGGAGAC
>JAIPJQ010000095.1 GCA_021734065.1 Fidelibacterota bacterium
AATGTCATTGGTACGCTGAATTTGCTGGAAAATGCTGTCAAACATGGCGTGAACAAATTCATGTTTGCTTCCACCGGTGGCGCTATTTATGGAGAGCAGGATTATTTCCCCGCGAACGAAAACCATCCCCAGCGTCCGCTTTCACCCTATGGCATTACCAAGCTGACCACGGAGAAATACCTGCACTTTTACAATCATGTCCATGGTATGAACTATTTTGTCACCCGCTACGCCAATGTGTACGGACCCCGGCAGAATCCCCATGGTGAAGCCGGTGTGGTAGCCATCTTCTGCTCAAAATTACTGGCTGGTGAGCAGCCGGTAATTAATGGCGATGGGAAGCAAACCCGGGATTATGTGTATATTGAAGATGTGGTTCGCGCCAATGTGGGTGGATTGCATCACGACGGAAGTGATGTGGTAAATGTGGGCACCGGCGTGGAAACCGATGTGAACCAGCTCTACCAGACCCTGCGGGATGAATTGGCGCCGGACGTACCGGAGAAACATGGGCCGGCCATGGCGGGCGAGCAGCTCCGGAGTGTTATTGACTATGACAAAGCAGAAAAAGTGCTTGGTTGGAAGCCAACCATGGATGTTAATACGGGATTGCAGCAGACCGCGCGATGGTTCCGCGACACCGGTGGCAAGGGACGGTAACGGAGAAAGGAAATTGATGGCACCATGAGTGAAATCAACGAACGCATTCGTACCCTGCAACGCAAATTCGGGATATTGGGAAATTCAGCACCGGTTGAGGATATGCTGGAGACCATTGATCAGGTTGCTCCTACGGATATCTCCGTGTTGATTACTGGCGAGAGTGGCTCAGGAAAAGAATTGGTGGCTTCTGCCATCCACACCCATTCGCGCCGGGCGCATAAATCCCTGGTGATTGTGAATTGTGGTGCCATCCCGGCCGGAATCATCGAGAGCGAACTGTTTGGCCACAAAAAGGGCTCTTTCACCGGCGCCAGTGAAGACCGGAAAGGGTATTTCCAGACTGCCGATGGCGGGACAATTTTTCTGGACGAGATTGGTGAAACACCATTGGAAACGCAGGTGAAATTGCTGCGGGTGCTGGAACAGGGCGAATTTCTGCCGGTGGGCGCATCCAAACCGGTTCGGGTGGATGTTCGCATCATCGCCGCGTCAAACCGGAATCTGGCGGAGGAGGTGGAGTCAGGGAACTTTCGCAAAGATTTGTATTATCGGCTGAAAGCGGTCACTATACATGTGCCGCCCCTGCGGAATCGTCGTCAGGACATCGGGCTTCTGGCAGACAAATTTGCCCGGGAATGCGCCATTCGGAATCAAATCATCTTCAAAGGCTTTTCCGAAGGCGCTCTGAAGGTGATGCAGGACTATGACTGGCCCGGGAATATCCGTGAGCTGAAAAATTTCGTTGAGAGCATCGTGGTTCTGGAGAAGGGCGGCGTTTTGAAAACCGACACGGTACTGCGCTATCTCCGAGCTGAAAAACAGCATGGTGATCCGGAGAATCCGTATCTGCCGGTTCCAATGAACCGCTCCGTTGACCAGGCGGAGCGGGAGTTGATCCTTCAGCAATTGTTCATGTTGCGACAAGAGATTCGTGAAATGAGGGAGTTGCTGGCTAATGGAGAGTGGGCGGTACATGCACCGGAAAAACCCCGTGATCATTTCCCCTCGGAATTGGAGATTATCCAACATTACCAGGACGAAGGTGAGACCGATGAGGAGGAAGAACCACCTATTTACAATCCCTATACCATTGGGAATGTGACTTCAGCGGAGGCGGAGCGGGAATTAATCTATAAAACCCTGCAAAAATTTAAGTTCAACAAACGCAAAACCGCCCAAGCGCTGGATATGGCTGAGCGGACATTGTATCGGAAAATCAAAGAATATGACATACCCAGTAAAAAACCGCGTAATTAGATCATTACAGCGAACCGGTGTCAGATAGGACTACTATGGCTCAGACATTTAAAACATGGGCGAAATATTTCAGGAAAAATTACCCTTCGACAAGCTCAGGGAGACAATTTTTCCGGATGGGTTTGCTGACATTGGCTGTTATAAGTTTCGTCAGTCTTGCCGGTTGTGCCTATTATTCCTTCAAAGGAACGATTCCAGCCCATCTCAAGAGTCTGCGCATTGATCCGTTTGAGAATCGCACGGCAGAATTCAATATTGACCAGGATCTTGATAACGCGTTGAATAACAGGCTCTTGCAGAATCGTCTGTTGCCGGTAACTTCGTCGTCTGATGCGGATTCGCACATTGAAGGCATTATCACGGCTGTGGAAGATGTGCCTTCCACCTATGACAAGAGTGAGAATGTGTTGGAGTACCGACTGCAACTGAAAGGGCAGGTGAAGTGGATCGATGACACCACCGGGAAGCCGTTGTATGACAAGCGATTGAATGAATATGGGAGTTATTTCAGTGAAATTGAAAATTCGAAATTGACACCGGATGCCCAGCGCACCCGCGCGGATGCCAAAGAAGAGGCGATCCGAAAATTTATTGACCGAATTGTTGAATCCATGACTGAAGGATGGTAGAACCATGCACGAATATTTCATACAGAATGTGCGTTTTCACGAAGATGAAGTTGTTACCCTGAAAGGGTGGGTATATAACCTGCGCAAGAGTGGTAAAATCTGGTTTTTATTACTGCGGGATGGCACCGGAATCATCCAGTGTGTTGTAACGAAACATGATTGCGATGAAGCCAGCTTTGACCTGAAAGATGTGCTGACGCAGGAATCGTCGGTGATTGTCACCGGATTGGTGCGGGCGGACGACCGGGCGGAAGGTGGGTATGAATTAATTGCCCACAAAGTGGAACTGGTGAGTCTTGCCCAAGAGTATCCCATTACCAAAAAAGAACACGGGATTGAATTTCTCATGGACCACCGCCATCTGTGGCTCCGGTCCCGCCGTCAACACGCCATTATGCGCATTCGGCACACGATTATTAAGAGTATCCGTACCTTTTTCGATCAGCGTGATTTTATCCTGGTGGATACACCCATTTTTCAAAAAATGGCCACTGAAGGGACGGCCACGCTGTTCGAAACCGAATATTACGACGACAAAGCCTATTTGACCCAGAGCGGCCAGCTTTACGCGGAAGCGGCAGCGCTGGCACTAGGCAAAGTGTATTGTTTCGGACCCACCTTCCGGGCAGAAAAATCCAAAACCCGGCGTCATTTAACCGAATTCTGGATGGTGGAGCCGGAAATGGCGTATTACGATTTGGAAATGGATATGGATCTGGCGGAAGAGATGATTATGTACATCGTGGCGGAAGTTCTATTGAACCGGCGCCAGGAGCTGGAAACACTGGAGCGGGATATTTCCAAATTAGAAGCCATTCGCACACCATTTCCCCGGATGCATTATGCCGACGCCATTAAGCTGCTGCAGGAAAAGGGCGAAGACATACCGTGGGGGGATGATTTTGGTGCGCCCCATGAAACGATTATCGGCGAATCCCATAGCAGTCCGGTGCTGGTGCATCATTATCCCGCTGATATCAAGGCATTTTACATGAAACGGGATGCTGAGGAACCAAAATACGCACTGGCAGTGGACATGCTGGCGCCGGAGGGCTATGGTGAGATCATCGGTGGATCTCAGCGCGAAGACGATTTGAATGTTCTTCTGGAGCGTATGAAAGCAGAGGGCATGGCACCTGAGAATTACCAGTGGTATTTGGATTTGCGGCGGTATGGATCGGTTCCTCATTCAGGATTCGGTCTGGGATTGGAGCGCACGGTGGCCTGGATTTGCGGATTAAAACACATCCGTGAAGCTATTCCATTCCCACGCACCATGACAAGGTTAACACCATAAATGGAAAAACAGCAGATTCGCGTCGGGGTCATCGGAGCCCGGGAAGTGCGCCTGGATGTTTACGAAATCGCATATCAGGTGGGAAAATTACTGGCCGAAAAAGGCGCTTTACTCTATAGCGGTGGGCGTACCGGTGTAATGGAAGCCGCCAGCAAAGGTGCTCATGACGCCGGTGGGTTGGTAGTGGGCATTCTCATGACCACTGATCCGGCGGAAGCCAATCCCTGGGTGGATGTGCCCATCCTGACCGGAATGGGTGATTTGCGGAATGGGATACTGGTGCGCTCTGTGGATGGACTTATTGCCATTGACGGTGCGTATGGTACGCTTTCGGAGATTGCGTTCACGCTCAGTGCGGGAAAGCCCCTGGTTGGTCTGGGTTCCTGGGAGATTGAAGGCATGCTTCCCGCAAAAACGCCGGAAGATGCTGTAGATCAGCTAATTAAAGCATTAACCAAAAGTGGAAATAAAGTGCAATGAACCGTACTCTGAAGGTTGTGTTGGCACAGCTGAATCCGACAGTTGGCGATTTTAAAACCAATTTTCGTCAGGCCGAGGAAAATATCCGGGAAGCGGAAGCCGCCAAAGCAGATCTGCTGATTTTTCCGGAATTATTCATCACTGGCTACCCCCCGGAAGATTTGCTTTTCGAGGCCAATTTCGTCCGAATGAACATGGAACTGGTGGAAAAATTGGCGCGTCTGACCCGTGAGACGGTGGTGATCATCGGTGCGGTTCATTATGATGGTCAGGATACCTATAATGGTGCGGCTATTTTGCAACACGGAAAGCTGTTATTCTGGGCGCATAAGTCGCTATTACCTACCTATGATGTATTCAACGAGTGGCGTTATTTCAAGCCGGGCCGGGATAATCGTCCGTTTGAAGTGAACACGCGGCAGGGGAAGGTCAAGCTGGGTGTGCATATCTGCGAGGATTTGTGGGACCAGAAAATCGGGTATAAGATTATAGATCAGCTGGCGGAGGCGGGTGCTGAGTTACTTATCAATATTTCTGCATCTCCGTTTCATGCCATGAAAGACCGGGAACGCCTCGAACTGATTCAAAATAAGGTGCGTCGGTTCAAAATTCCCTACATCTATCTGAATCTGGTGGGCGGTCAGGATGAATTGGTGTTTGACGGCGCGTCTCTGGTGGTGGACCGGGGAGCGAATCTACTCCACATCGGTCCTAAATTTGGTGCTGTGGTGGAAACACTGCAGGTTCCCATTGATACCGAGGGCGAGCATCATGTGGCATTACCCAATAAACGCAAGGAGCAGGAAGTTTTTGAAGGATTGGTTTTCGGGCTCACGGAGTATTTCCGGAAAACCGGTCATCAAGACGCTGTTCTGGGGTTGTCCGGTGGCATTGATTCAGCACTAACGGCTGTCTTGGCGAAAGAAGCGCTGGGACCAGAGCATGTGCTGGGGGTTTCCATGCCATCCAAATATTCCACACAACACAGCCGGGATGATGCGCGCGTGTTGGCGGACAATCTGGGAATTCGATATGTGGAATTACCCATTGGCGGACCCCATACGGCATTTTCCGAGCTATTTACACAGGGCTTTGGCAAACCATTGGAAGGATTGGCGGAGGAGAATCTGCAGGCACGGATTCGCGGGAATATTCTCATGGGTTTGTCCAACCGGGATGGGAGTTTGCTACTTACGACGGGGAATAAAACCGAAGTAGCGCTGGGATATTGCACGCTCTATGGTGACACCAGTGGGGGATTGGCGGTCATCAGTGATTTGAGCAAGACCATGGTGTATGCTTTGGCGCGTTTTTATAACGAAATGCAGGGGCAGGAGGTCATTCCTGAAAATTGTATTACGAAACCACCATCGGCAGAATTACGACCCGATCAGGTGGATCCGTTTGACTATGAAAAAGTAAGTCCGCTGGTTGACCTTATTATTGAAGAGCAGTTGGGTTATTCAGAAATGGTCCAGCGCGGGTTTGAGAAGAAATTGGTGAAGGAAATCATGGGATTGATCTGCCGTAGCGAATACAAGCGGCGCCAGTTACCACCCGGCATTCGCGTGACTCGACGTGCGTTCGGTATTGGTCGTCGTATGCCCATCGTGAATAAATATTGTCCCTTCGACGGTGATACCAACACCTGATCGCTGCCTGGTGAATTTCTCTTATATTAACTTCTGGTAATAATACCTAAGTGTCTGATAGACAGCCATATAAAGTCATTATTCTCATCCCGGTTTACAATGGTCGTATCCCGTTGAAATCCCTGGTTCCCCAATTGGCTGAACTTGGTTTACCCGGAGTGATTTTGGATGATGGGAGCACGGATGGGTTGAGTGCGGCTGATGTGGTGCCATTCACCTACCACCGGTTTGATGTGAATCGCGGAAAGGGCGCAGTACTGAAAGATGGTCTTGAGCTGGCGAAAACGGCGGGCTATGATTTTGCCATTACCATGGATGCCGACGGACAGCATCCGGTTGCGTCCGTTCCCAATTTCCTGAAAGCGATTACATCGACTAACAATTTCATTGTAGGGCGTCGGGATTGGAATCTAAACAATATGCCCTGGGCGCGAATTCTGTCCAACACCATTACCAGTTGGCTGCTCTCCAGACGCACCGGATTGAAAATTCATGACAGCCAGATCGGATTTCGTTGCTATCCACTGGTGAATCCTCATCTTTGGCGCGTTCGGGAAGGCGGTTTTCAGTTTGAATCTGCCGTGTTTTTAAGGGTGAGGTCGTTGGGGCTGAAATTGAAATGGGTGGATGTACCGGTGGTGTATGCCGGCGAACCCAGTCATATGAATCATTGGTGTGATACGTGGCAGTTTATACGCTT
Source organism: Fidelibacterota bacterium (assembly GCA_021734065.1). Classification (GTDB taxonomy): domain Bacteria; phylum Fidelibacterota; class UBA8477; order UBA8477; family UBA8477; genus UBA8477. The sequence goes on from JAIPJQ010000095.1 coordinate 6,679, forward strand.
TTACATAAGGAGCTTTTGGCGTGACCGAAGCGATTGAAACGAAGCAGAATTCCTGGATCAGAAGGACTTACGACTGGTTACTCCATTGGGCAGAGACGCCTTATGGCTGGCTGGTGTTATTCATCTGGGCATTTACCGAATCCTCTTTTTTTCCCATACCCCCGGATGCTTTTCTCATTGCCATGGTGCTGGGTGCGCGTAAACGCGCCTTTACCTTTGCGCTGTCAGCATCCATTGCCTCGGCGCTGGGAGGCATGTTTGGCTATGGGATCGGTCATTTCCTCTGGTGGGACGGCACAGGCATCTATTCTAATCTGGCGCATTTCTTTTATGGAAATGTCCCGGGATTTTCCGAACACGCTTTCTTAAAAGTCCAGGCGCTTTATGATACCTGGGGATTCTGGGTGGTTTTCACAGCCGGGTTCACGCCTATTCCTTATAAAGTCATTACCATCTCTGCTGGTGCGTTTGATATTAATTTCACCGTGTTCGTGATTGCGTCCATCCTGAGTCGTTCGGCTCGATTTTATCTGGTGAGCTGGTTGTTGTGGAAGTATGGCAAACCTATTCAAGCCTTTATTGACAAATATTTCAACTGGTTAAGCATCGCCTTCGTCTTGCTGCTTGCTGGTGGTTTTGTCCTGATTAAATTCTTGTTGTAATGGCGTCCTCGTGAAAATAAAATCGTGCGTTATGCAGCAAAACAGCAACCGGGGGAGAAGGAGTAAGTGACATGTCGGTTCCCCACACGATTGTTTGGTTTGAAATCCCGGTGAAGGACTTCAGCCGGGCGCAGAAGTTTTACGCGAAAATCCTGAATGGCGAAGTTGTAGAGGTGCAGATGGGCAACGAACGAATGGGATTTTTGCCCCGCGGCGAGAATGGCGTGAGTGGCGCGATTATCGAGACTGAGGGTCTGCAGCCCGGTAAAGATGGGACACTGATTTATCTTAATGGCGGCGATGACCTGCAAAATGTTTTGGATCGTGTTGAAGCGGCTGGTGGTACCATCCTGCGTCCAAAAGCACCGGTTTCACCCGACCATGGGTTTAGTGCATTGATTGAGGACACCGAAGAGAATGTGATAGGTTTGCACTCTATGCAGTAGGAGCCCCGCCTTTCTTTTGATTCAAAATAATAGGATTTCATACCACTTATGGCGAAGAATGCACGCTGAATGGTGTGCATTTTTTATTTTCCCGTTGTAAATTTTTCCATGGCAACCATCAAAGTAGGCTGTTCCGGCTATTCGTATGACGACTGGCGAGGCGTTTTTTATCCGCGTCAATTGAAGAAGACTCAATTTCTGGATTACTATGTCCGTTATTTTGATTTCAGTGAGTTGAATTACACCTACTACCGCATGCCCACGCCGGAACAGATGGGGCATTATGCCGGGCGGGGAATGGATTTCGTGGTTAAAGCGCACCAGTCGCTGACCCATCAGTATCGTGACAATGAATTCAATTTTAAAACCTTCCGAATGGCATTACAGCCTCTAAAAGAAGCGGGTCGGTTGGGTGGCATCCTAGCCCAATTCCCATTTTCCTTCCACACCACGGAGAAAAATCTGGCGTATCTGCGTCACATGCTGGCATGGGGAGCAGAGTGGGGGCTTGTGGTGGAATTTCGGAATCCGGGCTGGCTGAAACCGGAAGTGTTTGACATGCTAAAAAATGCAGAGACCGGTATTGTGGTGACGGATGCGCCCCGGGTAGAAGGAGGTATGCCCAAACACACGACCGTAACGGCACCAACAGCCTATATCCGGTTTCACGGAC